>JAKOQS010000051.1 GCA_029778235.1 Chloroflexota bacterium
GCCGAGCTCGCGAGCCTCGCCGACACCGCCGGGGCGGAGGTCGTGGGCGCGGAGTGGCAGAACCGCCGCCATGTCGACCCCGCGTGGTACGTCGGGAAGGGCAAGGCGCAGGAGCTCGTGGCTGCGAAGGGCGAGACCGGCTTCGGCCTGCTGGTCGCCGACGACGAGCTGAGCCCCACGCAGCAGAAGTCGCTCGAGCAGCTGCTGGGCGTGAAGGTCATCGACCGCTCGCGGCTGATCCTCGACATCTTCGCGATGCACGCGCGGACCCGGGAGGGCCGCCTCCAGGTGGAGCTCGCCCAGCTCGAGTACCAGCTCCCACGCCTCACCCGCATGTGGACGCACCTCTCGCGAACGGGCGGCGGGATCGGGACGCGCGGGCCGGGCGAGACCCAGCTCGAGACGGACAGGCGGGTGATCCGCGAGCGGATCAAGCGGATGAAGCACAGGGTGGAGGAGGTGCGGCAGCAGCGCCGCGTCGCCGCCCGCGGCCGGGACCGCCGCCTCGTGCCCACCGTCGGGATCGTCGGCTACACCAACGCGGGGAAGTCCACGCTCCTCAACGCCCTGGTCGGAGAGGAGGTGACGCTCGCGGAGGATCGCCTGTTCGCGACCCTCGACCCGACGAGCAGGCAGGTGCGCCTCGGCGATGGCCAGGCCGCCGTCGTGACCGACACGGTCGGCTTCATCCACAAGCTCCCGCACCAGCTCATCGACGCGTTCCGCGCGACGCTCGAGGAGGTCAACAGGGCGGATGTCCTCATCGAGGTGGTCGACGTCTCCGACCCGCACGCCTCCGAGCACCGCGCCACCGTCCAGCAGGTCCTCGACGAGCTCGGCGCCGGGGACAAGCCGCGCCTGGTCGCGCTGAACAAGGCGGACCTGCTGGAGCCGGAGGGCGAGCCGGCCGGAGAGGCCGCGCAGACGGATGGGATCGACGCACGGCCCCCCGGGGGACGCATCGCGCCGGGGGCCGTGCTCGTGTCCGCGATCACCGGGGCAGGCCTGCCGGAGCTGCGATCTGAGATCGCCGCCCTGCTCGCATCGCTGTGGGTGGACGTGGACGTCGTCGTGCCGTACGCCGAGGGTGCCCTCCTCGCCCAGGTCCGCGAGCGTGGGTCCACCGAGGCGACCTACGGAGCGGATGGCGTCCGCATCGCCGGTCGCGTGCCGCCCGCGGTCGCGGCCGCGCTGCGCCACGCCGCGGGGATCGTCGCGGCGGACGACGAGGAGGACGCCTGGGACGAGGACGCCGCGCTCGACGAGGGCCTCGACGTCGAACCTGACGAGCCGGACGACGGCGACGACGGCCCCGGGGGTCCCGACCATCCCGGGGCGCCCGGCGAAGACCCCGGGTAGGGGAGAGGGTGGGGAGGTCCTCCCGGACGGCGGCATCGGCCCTGCCGGCCGTCCATGCACGGGGCGTGGACCGCGGGTGGGGACGGGCTGTGGACGAACCCTTCCGTCCGGCCCGACCAGCCGCGAAACTCGTGGATAAGTCGCTGGACGGAGCGACGGCCCGCACCGTATCGTCATCCCTGCCCGGAGGGGCGATGAACCGGCAGACGGGAAGGCGGGTCCTCGGATCGGCTGGACCGAACGGCGGAGAATGGTTCCTCCGGGCGTTTTCGTGTGCCCGGCGTGCGCGGCCGCCGCGCCCCGGCTCCGCGTGGGCCCTGGTGCCCGTAGCGCTCGTCGTGGCGGCGGCGGCCCGATGATCCTCTACGCCGTCTTCGGCCCCTCCTGACCGCCGCCATGGCGGCGATGCCGTAGAGTCGGGCCGATGACCCAGCAGCGGATCGCCAGCGTCCCGGCCGAGGCCGGCGAGGTCGTCCGCCAGGTCCGCGGCTTCACCGGGGTCCCGTGGCGGCGCCTGCTCGCATACCTGCGGCCGCACCTCCTGCTCTTCTCCCTCGCGCTCGTCGGGCTCGGCCTCTCCGCCGGGCTTGGGCTCGTCATGCCGCTGCTCATCGGCCGGATCACGACCGTCGTCGTCGCCGGGGGCGACATGGCGAACCTCGATCGACTCGTGGCGGGGCTCCTCGCACTCTTCGCCGTCATGGCGCTCGGGAGTTTCCTCCAGACGTACCTGCTCGGCGTGATCGGCGAGCGGATCGTCGCGACGATGCGGGCCCAGCTCTTCGTGCGCCTCGTCACGCTCTCGCTCGACTTCCACGTCGCGAAGCGGGTCGGGGAGCTCATCTCGCGCCTTTCGAGCGACGTCACGCAGGTCCGGACCATGCTCACGCAGACGGTCACGGACCTCCTCTCCGCGACGATCGGCCTCGTCGGCGGAGTGGTCATCCTCTTCCTCCTGAGCCCGTCGCTCCTTCTCATCGTCCTCGTCCTCGCGCCGGCGCTCATCGCGGTCGCCTTCCTCTTCGGACGGCCGCTCCAGCACGTGAGCACCGAGGTCCAGGACGAGATCGCCCGCAGCACGACGACCGCCGAGGAGGCGCTCGCGGGGATCCGCGTCGTGAAGAGCTTCGTCCGCGAGGACTGGGAGGCTGCCCGCTACGGCGCGGACCTGTCGCGCGTCGTCTCCCGGGCGTCGCGGCTGGCGCTCTGGCGCGGTCTCTTCGCGTCGGTCATGACGTTCCTCGGCTTCGGGGCGGTGGCCCTGCTCCTCTGGTACACCGGTCGCCAGGTGGTCGAGGGCACGCTCACGGTCGGCGCGCTCACGAGCTTCCTCCTGTACGGCGTGACGATCGCCGCCAACCTCGCGAGCATCGCGGGCCAGTACGGGCAGTTCCGCGCTGGAACCGGCGCCGTCCAGCGCGTCTTCGAGATCCTCGACACACGGCCGACGATCGTCGATCCTTCGCCGGCGGTCGAGCTGCCGCGAATCGCGGGCGCGATCGAGCTGGAGAGTGTCGGTTTCGCGTACGAGCCCGGCCGTCCCGTCCTGACCGGGATCGATCTCTCCGTCGCACCCGGGGAGATCCTCGCGCTCGTCGGGCCGTCGGGGTCCGGCAAGACCACCCTCGTGAACCTGGTTCCCCGCCTGTGGGACGTGACCGAGGGCGCCATCCGGATCGACGGCGTCGACATCCGCGACGTTGCCGTCCATCCGCTGCGCAGCCAGATCGCGCTGGTCCCGCAGGAGGCGACGCTCTTCGGCGGGACGGTCCGCGAGAACATCCTGTACGGGCGTCTCGACGCGACCGAGGCGGAGATGGTCGCCGCGGCTCGGAGCGCCAATGCGCACGACTTCATCGCCGCACTTCCGCAGGGGTACGACACGCTGCTCGGCGACCGGGGTTCGCGCCTCTCAGGCGGCCAGCGGCAGCGGGTCGCGATCGCGCGGGCCATCCTCAAGGACCCCCGGATCCTGCTGCTCGACGAGGCGACGAGCGCCCTCGACAACGAGTCGGAGCGGCTCGTCCAGGACGCACTGGACCGCCTGATGCGCGGCCGGACGACGTTGATCGTCGCGCACCGCCTCTCGACGCTCAAGGCGGCGCACCGGATCGCCGTGCTGGACGCAGGGTGGCTCGTGGAGCTCGGCACCGAGGCGGACCTGCTGGCGCGGGACGGCCTCTACGCGCGTCTGCACCGCATGCAGTTCCGGGCGCCTGATGGCCTCGCGGACCAGGCCGCCACAGCCGCCGGAGCCGCGCGACCGGCCTGACGGTCCGGCACGAAAGTCGGGGGTTGCGCCCGCTCGCAGGCGTGCTATGGTCGGTGTGTCAGGCGCCCGCGGACCACCTGCGGGCCACCGCGAGGACAGAGGCGACGATGTCCACGGCCAGGGATCCGATCCTTGATCGGAGCAGGCGAGCACCCCACCCGGGGGCGGCCCTGCGTGTGACGGCCGACGCGACGCGCGGCACCTCCAACCTCGCCACGCGGCCCCGCGCGGGCAACATCAGCACCGAGACCCGCGCCGGCGCGTAGGGCGGTCGGGGCCGGGGCCCCGCCGCCGAACAGAACGCAGCACGAACCGGACCGGCGCCCGAGCCACGGACGCCGGTTCGCCGTTCCCGCGGTGGAGGAGGGGAGCGGCCGCCCGGGCTGCCGCGGCGTCGCGCGTGAGTGCGGTGCGCGATCCCCGCGGCCGGCGGCCTAGCCTCTCGTCATCGCGCCGCCGCCGCCCCGACGCCACGAGCGCACGTATGCCTGCTGGTCGCCGTACTTCAGGGAGCCCTTCCGCCCCGCGTGGACGCGCCGGATGGCCGACTCGGGATCGAGTCCGGCCTCGACGAGGACGCAGGCGGCGGTCATCCCCGAGCGGTCCACGCCGCCGCGACACGCGACCGCGATGTGGCCGCCGCCGCTCAGCCGTGCCACGAGCGCCTCGATCGCGGCGTGGTAGCCGGGGTCCTGCGCCCGCGTGGGGGTGTGCGGGTCGCGCACAGGGAACCGGATCAGCTCGACCCCGACGGCCGCGAGCGCATCGGGCAGGTCGGGCAGCAGGCACCACTCGAGCTCGACATCCTCGACGAGCAGGAAGAGCGCCTCGATCCCGCCGTCGCGCAGCGCGGCCGCGTCGAGATCCACGTCACGCCAGTGCGGCCCCGTGTACCCGTCCCTCTTCTTCCCGGGCAGGAACGTCACCGCGAGATGTCCGGGCGCGGCCGTGGTGCCGGCCAGGTCGATCGCGTCGAGGCGGAGAGGCGAGGCCGAGCTCGTCCGCGTGCGCCGGTCCCAGAGGCCGGTCGTCGCCGCGAGACGGTCGGCGAGCGGTGTGACGACCTCCCGGCCGCGCATCGCCCGGCGCCACGCGGCCGGGATCGACTCCCAGCCCCAGTGAACGCCCGCGAGGCCTCCGGCGATGGCCGCGGTCGTGTCCGTATCGCGGCCCAGGCGGATCGCCCGCACGATCGTGTCGGCGTAGTCCCGCGCCCCGGCGAACGCCTCCCATGCCGACCAGAAGCTGTCGATGACGAAGCCGGACCCCTTGCGCTCGGTCCACGCCTCGATCTCGTCGAGCGCCGAGCGGTGCACCGCGAGCTCCCGATCGCGCCGGTAGAGGTCCCGGAGCGTTCGACGGGCTCGATCGATCGCGTCTTCAGGCGCGTCGCCGGCCAACAGGCGGCGCACCGCGAGGACGTAGAGGGCGCACGCGGCCTGACACCGGACGTCACCGTGCGTGACGCGCGATGCCGCGTGCGCGTGAGCCACGAGGCGGTCGTCGCCGACGCGGCGCGCCGGGTCGCGCGCGTCCGTGCGCGGTGCCCGCTCCACGAGCGCCAGGGGCAGGATCCGCATGAGCGACCCGTTGCCGGCCGTGCTCGCGTCCGTCGGTCCCGCATCCGGTGCGGGAACGCCGTTACGCAGGGCCGTGACGGCCGTCGCCGTCGTCGTGCCGATGTCGAACTTCCCGTCCCCGTCCGGCGTGTACCTGCCGTCGTCCGCCCAGGCGAGGATCCTTCGCCCCTGGTCCTCCGGGTCGAAACGCCCGGTGAGCAGGGAATCGAGCAGGGCGAGCATGAGCGCGCCGTCGTCGCTCCAGGTCCCGGGCGGCTGCCGCCACGGACCGCCTGGCTTCCCGAAGACGACGTCGCCGATGCGCTCCGGGGGTGTGAACTCGTACGGGACCCCGGCCGCGTCCCCGACGAGGTGGCCCCACACCCCTCCGACGAGGCGCGATGTCCGCGTGGGTGTCTCCGATCGCGTCATGGCGGCCCCCTCTCCCGACGACGGCGCCGGCGGGTGGGCCCCCTGCCTCCCCGGTGCCCTGCCGCCGTCTCTCTTGACTTATTATACACAGGGCGCGTATAAGTAGCGCATGAGGCCGAGGAGGGCGGGGGAGCGGGCCGACGCCCGGGACGACGAGGAGGCGGCGTTCCTCGCCGCCTACGACATCAGCGCCTGGCCGCGACCGGCTCTCACCGTGGACGTCGCGATCCTTACCGTCGTCGGGGACTCGCTGCGGGTGCTCCTCGTCGAGCGTTCGCGACCTCCGGGCAAGGGCCTCTGGGCGCTCCCTGGCGGTTTCGTCGGCATCGAGGAGTCGCTCTCGGAGGCCGTCGCGCGCGTCCTGGCGCGCGAGACCGGGCTGCACGATATGTACACGGCGCAGCTCGCGACGTTCGGCGAGGTCGGCAGGGATCCACGTGGCCGCGTGGTCACCGTGGCCCACTACGCGCTGGTGCCGGCGGAGCGGATCGTGGAGGTCGTCGACCTGCGTGGCGGATGCACGCTCGGCCGCATCATCCCGGGCGGTCGCGACGCCGGGCCGCCGTTCGTCATCGAGGGGCCCACGGGCGAGACGGGACTGGCATTCGACCACGCGGCGATCGTCGCCGCGGCGGTGGAGCGCATCCGCGGACGCCTGTGGTACGCGCCGGTCGCGTTCCAGCTCGTGCCGGACGAGTTCACGCTGCTCGACCTGCAGCGTGTCTACGAGGCGATCCTGGGACGCGCGCTGGACAAGAACGCATTCCGGCGCCGCATCCAGGCCTCGGGACTCGTGGTGCCGCTCGGTCGCAGGCGGGAGGGCCTCCGGGCGAGACCCGCCGAGCTGTTCCGGTTCGGGGGAGACCAGGCGGGCGTGTGAAGGCGACCGGGTTCCGGATGTTACTTCCGATAAGGTAAGTTATGTCCGGTTACTGCCCGGCAGGACGAGCGGCATGCCCGAACAGTGCCGGCCCTTGGGGATTATCCCGCTCGGATGCCTACTCACAGGCGCTTCGGGTCGCTGCGCCGGCGTCCGTCGACGAGGTCCGTCGCTGAGCGTGAGGGTGCGGGCCGTCAGCCGCGGTCGAGCGCCTCGAGCATCGCGGCGAGCGCGGCCACGGACGCCTCGGTGATCGGATCCACGACCAGCTGCACGTGGCCGATCCCCGCCCGCGCATAGGCACGGAGCTCCTCGGCGATCCGCTCCGAGGGGCCTTCGAGCGGGACGACCGCCTGGCGGTCGGACGTGTCGCCCATGGTCCGCCCCGTGCCGCCCGGCATCCGGACGTGGACGGCGACCGTCCGCTCGATCTCGGCCGGGTCCCGGCCCGCCGCGCGGGCCGCCTCGTCGACCAGCGCGATCAGCGGGGGCACGCCATCGGGCGTGTTGTCCGTGTCGGCGTACCACGCGTTCCAGGCGGCCACGTGCGGGGCCGTCGCGGCCAGCATCCGCGCCCCGGTCGACCCGACGAGCAGCGGCGGGCCTCCGGGGCGCGCCGGCCGTGGGAGGAGCTCGGCATCGCGGGCGGTGTAGAACGCGCCCGCGAAGTCGATCGCGCCGTGCGCAAGCAGCTCGCGGACGATCGTGAAGGCCTCCTCGAACCGCGAGACCCGGTGGTCGAACGGCGCATCGAGCGCCGCGAACTCGACCGGGTTCCAGCCGGCCCCGAGCCCCAGGACGAGTCGCCCGCCGGAGATCTCGTCGACCGTCGCCGCCATCTTCGCCAGCATGAACGGGGCGTGGAAAGCCGTCGCCGCCACCAGCGGACCGATCGCGACGCGCTCCGTGGCCTCCGCGAGCCCTGCGAGAGTGGTCCACGCCTCCCAGGGGCCCCGCGCCTCACCGGAGGCATAGCGGTACAGGAGGTGATCGCCGAACCAGATCGAGTCGAAGCCTGCCTGCTCGGCGGTCCGGGCGATCGCACGGACCTCCGGCCAGCGGACCTCGCGCTCGACCTCCGGCAGCTGGACGCCGACCCCGAGGGGACGGCCGGGTCGTCGCGGGATCATGCGCGCACCCTAGCGCATGCGGGATCGAGCGCGCGACTCGAGCAACGTGGGCGCGAGCGCGGCGATGAGCAGCGCGGCCGCGAGCGGCACCAGGAAGGCTGCGGCGAGACCACGGGAATCCGCGACCACGCCGATCAGGATCGGCGAGAGGATGAACCCGGTGCGGAGCAGCCAGTTCACGATCCCGACGCCGTGGCCCGTGGGTATGCCGGGCAGCGAGCCTGCCGCCGCGAACATCGCGGGCGCCATGGGCGCCACTCCGAACCCGATCACAGCGAACCCGGCGAAGGCCAGGGCCGGGACTCCTGCCATCCCCGCGCTCGTCACGGCGACGAGCCCGGCCGCGGCGAGCAGCGCACCCGCCCGGGCGACGCCGACGTCCCCGAACCGGTCGATCCACCGGTCGTTCGTGAGCCGCCCGGCCGTCATGGTGGCCGTGTACAGGACGAACGCGGACGCCCCGATCCCGGCGCCCAGACCGAGCGTGTTGACCAGGTAGACGGGGCTCCACGTCGATGCCGCGTCCTGGATCATCACGCTCAGGATCCCGAGCAGTGCGACGGGACCCAGGAGGCGCAGGAGCCGTGGCAGCCTGCGCGGCGTGACCGGCAGATCGTCGGCCCCATCGCCGCCGGAAGCGTCCGCCTCGCGGTCGGGAAGCAGGCCCCGCCACGCGACCAGCGTCCCCGCCGCGAGCGCGACCCCCACGACCGCCAGGTCCACGGCGACGGGCACGGCGAGCGCCGCCGCGACCACGCCGACGGCCCCTGCCGCCATCGTGCCCCCGCTCCACCAGCCGTGGAAGCCGTGGATGATCGACCGCCCATACCGACGCTGGACACCGATGCCGTGCGCGTTCATCGCCGCGTCCATCGTCGCGTCGAGCATGCCGAGAACCAAGTACGCCGCGGCGAGCGCCACCCAGGAGGACGCGAGCCCCAGCGACGGGAGCACCAGGGCACCTGCCACGCCCGTGATCACCGACAGCCGGCCGCTCCCGACCCTGTGGATGAGGATCCCGGTCGCTGCGCCGGCGATGAGGCCGCCGACGGGGAGGGCCGCCACGGCGGCCCCGAGCTCGGCGTTCGAGAGCCCCAGGGCGTCCTTGATCTCCGGCAGGCGCGGCACGACGCTCGCGACGGTGGCGCCCTTCACGAAGAAGAGCGCGCTCACGGCGACGCGCGCCGTCCGCGCGGCCGTCGGCGCAGTGTCGCCCGGACTCGCGGCGCTGGGGAGGGTCACCGCCCGATGCTACGCCCCTCCCCTCCCCTGTCGGGCGGCGGCGCGCCTCGGCCGCTGCTGGCCGCCTGCGACCAGTGCACGACCGGTCAGCACGGCTGCGCGCGAAGCCCGACGATAGGGGCGGTCGCTGCTGCGCCGGCCAGCACGTTCGGGGGGACGCCTGACCGTGGGGACCCGGCCAACCGCGACGAGGGAGGTCCGCCATATGCCCCGCCTGCGCCGTGCCCTGACCCGCCCGATCGTCCTCGCGGTCGCCGCGATCCTCGCCATCGGCTCGGTGGCCGCATCGCCGCCGACCGCATCGGCCCTCTCGGCCACGGTCGTCATCAGCCAGGTCTACGGCGGCGGCGGGAACACCGGCGCCATCTACCAGAACGACTTCGTCGAGCTGTTCAACCGCGGCTCCTCCACGGTGAGCCTGACGGGCCTGTCGGTCCAGTACGCGTCAGCCGCGGGCACCGGGAACTTCGCCGCCAATCCCGTCACGACGCTCGCCGGGAGTCTCGCTCCGGGTCAGTACTACCTGGTGCGGCTTGCCGGCGGCGCCAACGGCGTGGCGCTGCCGTCTCCCGACGCGACCGGGACCGCGAACATGTCCGGCACGGGCGGGAAGGTCGCGCTCGTGAACTCGACGGTCGGCCTGGCGTGCAACGGCGGCAGCACGCCCTGCTCCGCCTCACAGCTGGCCCAGATCATCGACCTCGTCGGATGGGACGGCGCGAACTTCTTCGAGGGAGCCGCGGCGGCGCCTGCGACGACCAGCGCGACGGCGGTCCTGCGGGCCACCGGCGGCTGTACGGAGACCGACGACAATGCGAGCGACTTCACCGTCGTCACGCCCACCGCGCGCAACACCGCGTCTCCGATCGCCCCCTGCGCCGCCGACGCGGCGCCCGCCGTCGCGAGCACGGTGCCGGCGGACGGGGCCTCGGGCGTCGCGCTCACGGCGAACGTCACGGTGACGTTCAGCGAGCCGGTCAACGTGACCGGGACATGGTTCACGCTCACGTGCTCCCTGAGCGGCCCGCACTCGGCCACGGTGACCGGCGGACCGACGTCCTTCACGCTCGACCCCGACACGGACTTCTCGGCGGGAGACGCCTGCACGCTCACCGTCCTCGCTGCGCAGGTCAGCGACCAGGACGCGAGCGACCCGCCCGACACGATGGTCGCGGACCACACGGCCGGCTTCTCGACCGTCAGCGTCTGCGCGCTGCCCTTCACGCCGATCCACGCGATCCAGGGGTCGGGACCGGCCGCTGCGATCACGGGCGCCGTGACGACGCTGGGCATCGTCGTCGGCGACTACGAGGGCCCGTCCCCCGCCCTGCGCGGCTTCTACCTGCAGGATCTCGCCGGCGACGCGGACCCGGCCACCTCGGAGGGCATCTTCGTCTTCAACGGCAACAGCGACAGCGTGAGCCTCGGCGACGTCGTGCGCGTCACGGGCACGGCCGGCGAGTTCCAGGACCAGACCCAGATCAGCTCCATCACGAGCCTCCTGACGTGCGGGGCGGGCGGGATCGCCCCCACCGACGTCACGCTGCCCTTCGCCTCCGGGACCGATGCCGAGCGCTTCGAGGGGATGCTCGTTCGGCTCCCGCAGACGCTCACCGTCACGGAGACGTACCAGCTCGGTCGGTTCGGCGAGGTCCTCCTCGCGTCCGGCGGCCGCCTCGCGCAGCCGACCGGCGTCGTCGCCCCCGGCGCCCCGGCGCTGGCTCTCCAGGCGCAGAACGACCTGGACCGGATCCTCATCGACGACGCCTCGCAGGCGCAGAACCCCGACCCGATCGTCTTCGCCCGGGGCGGACTGCCGCTCTCGGCGAGCAACACCCTGCGCGGCGGGGACACGGCCACCGGCACCGTCGGCGTCATGACGTACACGTGGGGCGGCAACGCCGCGAGCCCCAACGCCTACCGCGTCCGGCCGGTCAACGCCCTCGGCGGCTCGATCCTCTTCCAGCCGACGAACCCCCGACCCGCCCTCCCGGCTCCGGTCGGAGGAATGCTCCGCGTCGCGTCCATGAACCTCCTGAACTACTTCAACACGTTCGACGGGACACCGGACACGGTCGATAACTGCACGCTGGGCGTCGGCGGCGCGCCGACGGACTGCCGCGGTGCGGACACCGCGGTGGAGTACGCGCGCCAGTGGCCGAAGACGGTCGCAGCGATCCTCGCGGTCGACCCCGACGTCCTCGGGATCGTGGAGGTGGAGAACGACGGCTACGGCCCGACGAGCGCGATCGCCGACCTGGTCGGGAAGCTCAACGCCGCGACCGCCCCGGGCACGTACGCCTTCATCGACGCGGATGCCCGCACGGGACAGGTCAACGCGCTCGGGACGGACGCCATCAAGGTCGGCCTCCTCTATCGACCCGCGAGGGTCACCCCGGTCGGCGCCACGGCCGTCCTGAACACGGCCACGTTCGTCAACGGCGGCGACTCGACGGCACGCAACCGGCCGTCGCTCGCCCAGGCGTTCCAGAGCGTCGCGAACGGCGGCAGGTTCGTGGTGGATGTCAACCACCTCAAGAGCAAGGGCAGTGCGTGCGACGCGCCCGACGCTGGCGACGGCCAAGGCAGCTGCAACCTGGTGCGGGTGAACGCGGCGAACCAGCTCGCAGCCTGGCTTGCCGCCGACCCGACGGGGACCGGTGAGCCGGACGTGCTCATCCTCGGCGACCTCAACAGCTACGCGAGGGAGGACCCGATCACGGCCCTCGGCGCCGCGGGCTACGCCGACCTGCTCGCCTCCTTCGTGGGCCCGTCGGCGTACTCGTACGTCTTCGACGGGCAATGGGGGTATCTGGACCACGTCCTCGGCTCCGCCCCGATCGCCGGGCAGGTCACCGGGATCGCGCAGCACCACGTGAACGCCGACGAGCCGTCCGTCCTCGACTACAACGTGGACTTCAAGACCGCGAACCTCCAGGCGACGCTCTACGCGCCCGACCAGTACCGGATGGCGGACCACGACCCCGTCGTCGTGGGGCTCACCCCCCTCGACCCGCCGATCATCACGTCGTTCTCGCCGACCCAGGGTGCGGGCGGCACCGTCGTGAAGATCACCGGGACCGGGTTCGTCAACGTCACCTCGGTCACCGTCGGAGGGGTCTCGGTCCCGTTCACGGTGGTCTCGTCGACGACGATCCTCGTGACCATCGTCGCGGGCGTGAAGTCCGGGCCGATCGTCGTCCACACGCTCAGCGGCGTTGCGGCGAGCGCGGTGTCCTTCACGGTCACGCTCGCCCCGACCATCCTCGGGTTCAGCCCGGGCGCGGGGAAGGTAGGCTCGCTGGTGACGATCACCGGGGCGAACCTGGCATACACGAAGTCCGTCACGATCGGCGGGAAGGCCGCGACGTTCAAGGTCGTGAGCCCGACCATGGTCACCGCGACCGTGCCGGCGGGCGCCGTCACCGGCAAGATCGTCGTCACGAGCCCGTACGGCTCGTCCACGAGCGCGAAGCTGTTCTACGTCCTGCCCTGACCGTCGCGCGGCTCGGCGCAGGCGGGAGGAGGCCGATGGAGATCCGGAAGATCGTGGTCCAGGTGGAGGAGACGTTCCGGTCCGCCGGAAGGCCCGTGGACCCGCCGGCCCGGAAGGCCGTGGTCGCGGCGGTGGTCACGAACCCGTGCGCGGGCCGGTACGTGGAGGACCTCTCGATCCTGGAGGCGCTCGGGGCGGACGTCGCCGCCGTGCTCGCGGCGCAGGCCGTCGCGGCGCTCGGCGACGGCACGACGGTCACCGCGTACGGCAAGGGCGCCGTCGTCGGGACCGACGGCGAGCTGGAGCACGCCGCCGCGATCCTCCACCCGCGCTTCGGGGCGCCCGTCCGCGCCGCCGTGGGCGGTGGCCCGTCGATCATCCCGTCCACCAAGAAGACGGGTGGGCCGGGCGCGACGATCACCATGCCGCTGGTGAACCGCGACGACATCTGGAGCTTCGACGAGATGGACGGCGCCGAGATCTCGGTGCCCGATGCGCCGCACCCCGACGAGGTGGTCGTCTGCCTCGTCCTCGCCACCGGCGGGCGGCCGCTCGCACGCACACGGAGGCCCGGCTGATGTTCAAGGCGATGATCCTGCTCACGAAGAAGCCCGAGATGACGGCCGCCGAGTTCCGGCACTGGCTGCTCGAGGAGCACGCCCCGCTCGCGGCGACCCTGCCCGGCCTTCGCCGGCTCGTCTACAACATCGCCCGATCGGACGAGCCACCGGCCGACGGGGTCGCCGAGCTCTGGTTCGATTCCGAGGAGGCGTTCACCGGCGCCTACGCGACCGAGATCGGCAAGGCGGTCGCGGCCGACTCGCTCGCCCACGTGGCCGGCCGCGTCCGGGTCTTCGTGGAGGAGCGGGTGGTCGTCGCCTGACGCAGGTCGGGGCACCCGGGACGAAGGAGGCGGCTCACCGCGTCCGAGGCGTCCGGGGCGGGGCCGCACGGGCGGGACGCGCGGCCGCCCGGGAGGTCGCGGCCCGGGCAGGACCGCCGCGTCAGGCGGAGACGGGCGCGGGCTCCGCTGCGGCCCTCGGGTCGCGACGCGGCTTCACGCCCATCAGGGAGACCGCCGCACCCGCGAGGAACAGGATCCCCAGCGCGACGGCCGCGCGCACCCCGAGCCCGGGGTCTCCCGCGCGTGTGATCGCATCGAGCACCAGGCCTCCGACGAGGAGGCCGACCGGACCGGCGATCGAGTTGGCGATGTTCGCGAGGCCCATGTACCGGCCGCTCGCGATGAGCGGGATCACCTCCGTCATCAGCGCCCAGTCCACGGACAGGTAGGCGCCCGCCGCCGCTCCGAGGAGCAGGATCGCCGGGACCGCCAGCCAGACCGTCGGGGCGGTGGCCAGACCCGCGATCGCGACGATGCCCATGATGATCGCCGCGAGGATGACGGGCCGGCGCCCGGTCCGGTTCGAGATCGCCGCCGCCACCGGGGCAGCGACGAGGGAGCCCGCGAGCACGAGGCCCGCGCCCGCGATCTGCCAGGTGCCCCGTTGCTGTGGATCGGTCATCCCCATCGCGTCCTCCAGGTAGTAGAGGAGGACGTTCACGAAGATGCCCGTCCCGGCCAGGAAGCAGAGCCGGACCATCGACATGAACAGGAACGACCGCTCGCGCAGGGCGTCGGTCCCCCAGGCCTCGCCGGCGATCGACAACCAGGAGCGACCTTCACGCGGGCGCGCCGTCGGCCCCTCGCGGACGGTCACGAACGTGATGACTGCCAGCGTCACCTCGATGAGGCCGATGAGGATGAGTGCGAGCCCCCACAGGTTCAGCGCGCTGCCGGCGGCCATGATCACGGTCCCCGCCATCAGGCCGGTGAGCCGCATCACCCCCATCAGGCCGCTCGCGGTCCCGACCTGGCGCTCCGGCACGAGGTCGGGCACGTAGCCCTGGAACGGGCCTTGGGCGGCATTGGAGCTGAGCTGCAGGCCGAGGAAGCAGACGACGTAGGCGACGACGAGCGGCGTCGTCCCGAGCGCGGCGCCGTCCCACGTGCCGGCGGCCGGCTCCGGCTGCGCGACCAGCGCGAGGCCGGCCAGGAAGATCAGGTCGAAGGTCGCGCCGACGATGATGTACGCCTTGCGCTTCCCCCATCGGGTCGCGGTGTAGTCGCTGAGGGTCCCGGCGGTCGGCTGCACCAGAATCGCGACCAGGGCCCCGGTCATCTCGAGGAGCCCGATGGCGGTGCCCTTCACGCCGTCGCCGACGAGGAGCTGCACCTGCTTCTGGCCGAAGGCCTCGTAGCCGCCCCAGATCGCCTGGATCCCGAACCAGTAGATCGACAGGGTGATGAGCTGGGTCCACGGCAGCCATGCCAGCGGCCGTGCGAGCCCCGACCCGTTCGCGGCTCCGGCGGTCACAGCAGCCGCGGAGCCCCCCGCGCCGTGCGCCATGCCCCAGCCTCCCTCCCCGTGGGCGCGAGCATCGCGCCGCGTCCGAGCGGATGCTCGCGTGCGTGCGGCGGCGCGCACAGGGCCGAAGGGCATCGCGGTCGGTCCCGGCCCGGCCGGCCCTGGGGACGGGCGGTCCGCGCCGGGTCCGAGTGGCGGTGGTCAATCGAAGCGCCGCAGCAGTGCCGGGCTCGCGGGGAAGGCGCGCCGGACAGCCTCCCGGGGCACGGAGGCGCGCTCGCCAGTTCCGGCGAACGAGAAGACGGGCGTGGCCGAGCCGACCCCGATCATCTCGACCTCGACCTCTCCGCGACGCGCGCCCGGACCGACGACGCGGCACTGCGTCCCCCGGGGCCAACCACGGCCGGGCGCGGTCGTCACCTGCGCACGAAGGACGACGACGTAGCCCGGCCGCAGCCGCGTGTGGAAGCGCACCGTGCGACGCCTCGATCGGGGCGGAGCCGGAGCGATCCGCTCAGGCCATCTCGAACGTCTCGGCCACCTCGATCGAGCCGCCTGCTCCGAGCAGCGGGTTGCGCTGCGCGGCCGCGACGGCTGCGTCCATGCTCTCCGCTTCGATCAGCGTGTACCCGGAGACCGGGTTGACCCCGCCGCCCGCGGAGACGCTGCCGTCCGGCGCGACCGTCATGGCGCCGCCGATCGGGTTCCCGGGATCCACCACGGCGGCGCCGAGGGACGTATACCAGGCGACCCACCGCTCCATGACCGCCGCGACCTCGGCCGGATCCTCGGGCATCCCGCCCCCGTGATATGCGAGGAGGTACTTCGCCATGCCATTCCCTCTTCCGGATCGGACCGCTGAGGACGCCAGCGGTCGCGCGGCCCCCCGCCGTGCGTGGGTTCCGCGCATCATGCCTTCTCCACCCGCGCCCGTCGAGCCTCCCCGACGTCCGAGTGCCCCGCACGGCGCGCCGGCCGCGGGCCTGCCGGGTCCGCCTGCCGCCCCGCCCGGTATCCTCCGGTCATGCGCGTGACCTTCCTCGGCCAGGCCGGGCTCCTCGTGGAGACCCGCGCCGGCTCGATCCTCTGCGACCCGTGGTTCAACCCCGCCTATTTCGGCTCGTGGCTCCCCTTCCCCGCCAACGACGGCATCGACCCTGCGATCCTCCGGGATCCGACGTACCTGTACATCTCGCACCTGCACCACGACCACTTCGACCCCGCCTGGCTGCGTGAGCACATGGACCGCGGCACGACGGTCATCCTGCCCGACTACCCCATCGGCGATCTCCGCCGCGAGCTCCACCGCATCGGCTTCCGCCGGTTCATCGAGACAGCCGACCTGGAGCCGGTGGATCTCGGGGGCGGGCTGCGGATCATGGTCAAGGCGCTCACGGCGCCCACGGACGGCCCGATCGGCGACTCGGCACTCCTGGTGGACGACGGCGAGACGCGCCTCCTGAACCTCAACGACAGCCGGCCCACCGACCCGGACCAGATGCTCGCGCTCGGCCCGATCGACCTGCTTTTCCTCCAGTTCTCGGGCGCGATCTGGTACCCGATGGTGTACGAGTTCCCCGAGAAGGCGAAGGCCACCCTCGCGCACAAGAAGCGCGTCGCACAGCTCGCGCGGTCGCACCGCTACATCCAGATCGTGGACCCCGCGTTCGTCGTCCCGTCCGCCGGGCCGCCGTGCTTCCTCGACGACGACCTCTTCGGGCAGAACGACCTCCACGACGACCCGGCGAACATCTTCCCGGACCAGACCGTCTTCCTTCGCTACCTCGCCGAACGGGGCGTGACGGGCGGGCACCTGATGCTCCCGGGCAGCGTCGGCGAGCTCCGTCCCGGATCCTTCCACGTCGCGCACCCGTTCCCGGAAGCCGAGGTGCGGCGGATCTTCGACGACCGTGAGGGGTACCTCCGCGAGTACCAGGCGCGCGTGCGGCCGCTCCTCGCGGCCGAGCACGCCCGCTGGGAGGGCGACCGGATCGACCTGCTCGCGGAGCTCAGGCCGTGGTTCGAGCCCCTCATGGCGATGGCGGACCACGTGAGCTCCGGGATCGGTGACCGGATCCTGCTCGACGTCGGCGACGAGGGGATCGTCCTCGACTTCGTGGACCGGGTCGTGCGCTCGTGGGACGGCGAGGAGGAGTGCCGCTACCGGTTCTGGGTGGACCGGCGGCTCGTCGAGACGCTCGTGCGCGAACGCGAGGTGGACTGGGTCAACTCACTGTTCCTGTCGATGCGGTTCCGGGCGTCGCGGAAGGGCCAGTACAACGACTACGTGTACACGTGGTTCAAGTGCCTGGACGTCGAGCGGATCCAGTACGCGGAGGGCTTCTACGCCGAGAGGGCGAAGTCCGAGGGCTCGTTCACCCTGGGCGGCTGGGAGATCCAGCGACGCTGTCCGCACATGAAGGCCGACCTCACCCGGTTCGCCACGTTGGACGACGGCATCCTCACCTGCCAGCTGCACGGCTGGCAGTTCGACCTCGGATCGGGCGACTGCCTGACGTCCGCCGATCACCCCATCGAGGCGCGGCCCCTCACCGCGGAGGAGCTCGCGGCCCTGGCGGCCGCCGCGGAGGCCGCGAACGCGAGCACGGCCGCGCCGGACTGACCGTCAGCCGGCCGACAGACCCTGCCGACGGCGGAGCCTCTCCACGAGCCGGTCCGCCAGCACGTACGAACGCCCGCCGCCCATCACCAGCACCACGTCACCGGGCTCGAGCTCCGGCAGGATCGCGTCGGCGGTCTCCTCGACCGTGCCCGGGGCGATCGCCGGCGCCCGCCCGCGGCGCGCGACCGCGGCGGCCAGCTGGGTGGCGGACGTGATGGACGTGTCCGGATCGCGGACCGCGAAGATCTCGGCGATCGCGACGCGGTCGGCCGTCGCGAGCACGTCCGCGAACTCCTCCGTCATCGCCGCGGTCCGGTGGTACGTGAGCGGCTCGTAGACGGCCCAGAGACGCCGCCCGGGGTACCGCATGCGCGCGGCCTCGAGCGTCGTGGCGATCGCGGTCGGGTGGTGACCGTAGTCGTCGATCACGACGACGCCGTCGATCTCGCCCTTGACCTCGAAGCGCCGGCCGACCCCGGGGAACGATGCGACGCCGGCGACGACCTCCTCGGCGGTCAACCCCGCTGCGAGGGAGACCGCCGCGGCCCCCAGCGCGTCGTGGGCATAGTGGCGGCCCACCAGGCGGATCGGCACCTCCGCCGGACCCGTGCCGGCGAGGCCATGCACGCGCAGATGCGAGAGGCCGTCCGCGCCGATCCGCAGGACCCCGACGAGCGGGGTGGCGCGCCCCGCCCTGGAGCCGTAGCCGTCTCCGAGCTCGGCCAGGACGGCCGGCGGGTCCATCGCGTCGGCCTCCTCGACGACCCGGTACGCGATGAGGCGGCCCTCCCAGTCGGCCAGCCGGCCCAGCAGCTCGGCCGCGCCCGGATCGCCCGCATCGGCAGCCAGGAGGGGCGTCTCCCCTCCCCCGTCGAACCGGCGGACCCAGCGCTCGAACACACCGACGACCGCGCCCCGATCCGCGAAGACGTCGGGATGGTCCCAGTCGGCGTTGAGCACCACGCCGATCGTCGGGCGGTACGGGTCGAAGTTGCCGGCGTACTCGTCCGCCTCCACCACGAAGTCCCGTCCTCGCCCCAGACGGACCGTCGACGCGAGCCCGCCCGTGAGTGCCGCCGGCATCAAGGCGCCCACGAACGCGGTGGGGTCGCGCCCGGCCTCGGCGAGGACATGGGCGACCCAGCCGGAGGTCGTGGACTTCCCGTGCGTCCCGGCGATCCCGATGGTCCGGAGGCCGCGTGTCGCCGCGGCGTCCGCGATGAGCTGCTGGCACGAGACGAGATGGACGCCGGCCGCGGACGCGGCGTGGAGCTCGGGGAGGTCGGGCGCGACGGCGGTGATCGCCTTGGTGACGGCGCACAGCTCCACGACGGGCCCGGCCGGGCCCACCACGTGCGCCGGGTCGTGGCCGCACGCCACGGCGATCCCGGCGGCGTCGAGCTCCGGGGTGTACGGGCCCGGGCCGCCGGTGTCACAGCCGTCCACGCGTGCCCCTGCGGCGCGAGCGAGGAGCGCCGCGCTCGCCGCCGCGGCTCCGCCGATCCCGAGGACGTGGACCCGCTCGCCGCGCGGGATGGGTCGACCGGGGCGCGGCGCGTCGAGCCCCCGGGCGATCTCCTCGGCCGTCCGGGTCATGCGCCGGTGGCGGTCTCGCCCTCCGCGTCCGCGACCTCGGCGGCACCGGCGTCGTCCGCCGCCTCGACGTCGGCCATGGCCGTCGCCTCGTCCGCGTCCGCGGTCTCCGCGGCCTCGTCCGCGTCCGCGGTCTCCGCGGCCTCGCCCGCCCCGGCGGTCTCCGTCGCCTGCCCTGACTCGGCGGGCGCGGAGATCACGGCGGTCGCCTCCTCGACGGCCACCCCCTCGCCGGCGACGGCATCGACGACCGTGACGTCCTCGACCACTGTCGTGTCGCCGGACGCGTCCACCACGACCGCCTCGGTCTCGGTCGCCTCGACGACCTCGACGACCGCGCCCGTGACGTCCTCGACGACCGTCTCGACCTGGGTCCTCTCGACGAGCGCCACATCCTCGATCGTCCCGTCGGCCGCCCGGTCCACGACGACCTCGGCCTCCTGCGTCAGCACGGTCTCCTCGCGCCGGCCGACCGCCGTCCAGGCCCGGTCGAGCAGCAGGTGGACCACGGTCGGCTCCCCGGCCCGGACCGCCTCGGCGAACGCCGCGGCGAGATCCTCGTCCCGCGAGACCGTGATCCCCCGCGCGCCCAGCCCCCGGGCCACCGACGCGAAGTCCACCGGGCCGAGGTCCGTTGCCACGGTCCCGTGGCCGCCCCGGACCTGGTGGTCGCGGATCATCCCGTACCGCTGGTCGTCGAAGACGACGGCGACGACGGGAAGCCGAAGCCGCACTGCGGTCTCCAGCTCTGCCATCGTCATCGCGAACCCGCCATCGCCGGCCACGGCGACCGCCGCACGGTCCGGCGCCCAGAGCGCGGCCGCGATCGCCGCCGGAACCGCAAAGCCCATCGCTCCGGACGTGGGGCCGAGGAACGTACCGGGCCGGCGGAAGCGGAAGCCGCGGGCCAGCCACCCCGCGAAGTTGCCGGCGTCGGTGGCGACCACCGCCGTCGCCGGGAGCGCGGACTGGAGAGCGGCCACCGCCTTGCCGGGGTGCACGCCGGCGTCGCTCGAGGGGCCCTCGGCGACGACCGATGCGGCCAGGTACGCGGCCCGGTCGTCGGCGTTCGCGGCGCGGCGCGCGTCGAAGGCGGCCTTCTCGTGGACAGCGCCGGCGACCGCACGCAGGGCGGCGCGAAGGAACGCGTCGGCGTCCGCGGCCAGGGAGATCGCGGGCGCGCCCTCCACCTGGTCCGCCGGGCGCGGGTCTCGGTCCACGTGCGCCCAGCGCGCACCCGCGACCGGGATCTCGAAGCCGTAGGTCGTCACCTCGGAGAGACGCGACCCGAGCACGAGCAGCGTGTCCGCCTCGACCAGCCGCCGGCGCACCGTCTCCGGGGCCCCGAAGCCGGCCATCCCCAGGTAGAGGCGGTGGTCGTTCGGGAAGGCGTCGCCGCGGCGCCATGCCGCGATCACGGGCACCTCGAGCGTCTCCGCGAGCCTCACCAGGTCGCGCGTCCCGCGCGACCGCAGGACGCCCGCGCCCGCGACGATCACGGGGCGCGAGCCCGACGCCAGCAGGCGCAGGACCGCCGAGACGCGCGGCAACGCGGGCTCGGGCGCACGGCGCTCCGGCGGCCGCGTCGCACCGCTGAACCGCAGGTCGGAGGTCGTCTCGGTGAACAGGTCCTCCGGGATCGAGATGACCACTGGTCCCGGGCGGCCGTCGACCGCCCGATGGAGGGCCTCCTCGATGGCGCCGGGCGCGACGTCCGGATCGCGGATCTCGACCCCCCACTTCGCCAGCCGACCCACCGAACCCGCGACGTCCGCCTCCTGGAACGCCTCCCGTCCGAGGCGGTCGCGACGCACCTGGCCCACCACCGCCACGAGCGGGCTGGAATCGGCACGTGCCGTCAGGACGCCGATCGCCATGTTGGCGGCGCCCACGGCGCGCGTCCCCAGGACGACGGCGGGCCGGCCGGTGAGCTGCCCCCAGGCCTCGGCCATGAACGCCGCTGCCCCTTCGTGGCGCGCCGCGACCACGCGGATCCCTCGTGCATCGAGCGCATCGAGGAGCGGGAGGAAGCTCTCGCCCGGGACGGTGAACGCGACGTCCACGCCGGTCGCCACGAGCGCGTCGGCGAGGAGATGGGCGATGGTGCGACCGGGCGCGGGCGCGGTCGACGCGGGTGTGGTCATGAGGTGGACCGCCTGCTGAGATGGATTGCGCCGACGGGGGTCAGCGGTAGTTGGTGAACTGCAGGGCGACGTCGAGGTCGAGCCCCCGGAGGCGGGCGATGACGCGCTGGAGCTCGTCCTTGCTCTTGGAGCTCACGCGGACGGCTTCGCCCTGGATCTGGCCGTGGCACTTCGGGAACTCGTCCCGGATGATCTTCGTGATCTTCTTGGCGTTCTCCTCCGACAGCCCCCGGCGGAGGCCGATGCGCTGCCGCACGCGGCTGCCTCCGGCCGGCTCGACCTTCCCCCAGTCGAAGATCTTGAGCGAGAGATCGCGCCGGACGGCCTTGGACTCGATGAGGTCCTTCACGGCCTCCGCCCGGTACTCGTCGGTCGTGACGAGCGTCAGCTCGTCCCGACCCTGTTCGAGCTCCACCGCGACGCCCTTGAAGTCGTAACGCTGGGCCACCTCGCGGCGCACCTGGTCGAGCGCGTTGCGCAGCTCCTGGACGTCGAAGTCGCTCACCACATCGAACGACACCTCGCCGGCCATCGACCCTCCCGCTCCTGCGCACCCTCGTCGGCGGCGCGCGACGCGCGCAGCGACGACCAGGGGGCCCCGCGTCAAGGATAAGCCGGTGACCGACCCGCCGCCTCGAGCAGCATCACGAGGGCCGCTCGGGCGCTCGCCTCCTTGTTCGCGCTCCGGTCGCCCTCCCATGCGTACCGCTGCACCACGGTCCCGTCCGGTCCTGCCACGGCGACGAAGGTCAGTCCGACCGGCTTCTCGGCCGTGCCGCCATCGGGCCCGGCGACGCCGGTGACGGCGACCGCGAGGTCCGTCGCGAGCCGTGCCCGCGCGCCCTCCGCCATCGCGACCGCCACCTCCGCGCTCACCGCGCCCACTGCCGACAGGAGCTCCTGGCCCACCCCGAGCTCGGACGTCTTCGCGCGATCCGCGTACGCCACGAACCCTCCGACCAGGCATGCGCTGGCACCCGGGATCTCGGTGAGAAGGTGGCCCACGAGCCCGCCGGTGCACGATTCGGCGGTCGCGACCGTCAGGCCACGGGCCACGCAGGCGGCGCGCACCCCGTCGGCGAGAGCCACCAGGTCCGTCGGCAGCGTCACTGTCGCTTCGACTGCCTGGGGGCGCCCTTGGGCGCGTAGATCCACGACTCCGTCTCGGTCGTGTCGGCCATGACGCCGAGATCCTTCCCGTTCACGGTGACGTAGGTGACGCTCGGGTCGCTGCTCCGGACCTCGACCGTCTTGTTCCCCGCGAACGCGAGCGACTTGCCGTCCGCGATCACCTTGCCCGATGCGCCCGTCTTCGGGTCGGCCTTGCCGTCCACCCAGGCGGTGATCCGGGCCTTCCCGCCCTCGAGCTTGACGACCACCGAGACCCCCGTGAACGCGACGGTCACCGCCCGGGTGAGCGTGGTGGACTGGCCCTGCGGGCTCCGGGCGGTGATGGTCAGGGTCCAGCGCCCCGAGGAGAGCTTGAGCGGCGCGGAGAAGGCTCCATCGGCGCCGACCGTGACGGTCGCGGGCGTCGGGGCGGGAGGTGGGGTCGCGTTCTTGGCGCTCGCCGGGGCGCCGGCGGGCGGGCCCAGGTAGTCCGCGCCGATCGTCACGTTCTCGGCGCCCTTGGCGAGCCCTGCGACGGTGATCGCGCCGGATGTGAACGTCGCACCGTCGGCCGGGGACTCGAGGGTGACGATGGGTGCCGCCGCGGCGCCGAACGGCACGGTGATGTAGACCGTCGCGGGCGTCGCGCTCGTCTTGCCCGTGTCGGCGTCCGTCGCCGTCACGTCGAACTGGTTACGACCCCGCACGAGCTCCACCTGTGCGGACCAGCGGCCGTCGGGCCCGGCCGTCACGCGGATCGTCTCGCGCCCAGGCGTCTCGACCGAGATCGTCGCGCCCGCGGTGGAGGTCCCGCGAAGGGTGTATGCCGTGACACCCGGATCGACGTCGATGACCGCGTCGAGCGGGTCCGTGATGGCGATGGCGGGCGGCTGCGAGAACCGGAACAGCTGCACGCCGAGGTAACCGGCGAAGAGGACGACGCCCACCGCGAGCAGGACCGCGAAGATCGTCCCGCGACCGATCGTCAGCGGGGCCCGCGGCGCATCGAGCCCGCGCGGCACCACGACGACGGGCTCCACCTCGGTCTCGCCGCGCTCCCGGCGCCACTGGCGGAGGACGTCGTCGGCGTCCAGGCCCAGGTACTGCGCGTAGTTGCGCAGGAACCCCTTCGTGTAGACGGCCCCCGGCAGGTCACGGTAGTCGCCGCGCTCGAGCGCCGCGAGGTACCGCATCCGGATCTTGGTGTCGCGCTCCGCTCGGACAAGGTCCACGCCCTTGTGCTCGCGCGCGGCGGCGAGGCGCTCCCCGAGCGGCGGCTCGGCCGGCCGGACGGGCGTGGGCGGCCGCTCGCCCCGGACGCGCCCCACGAGGCGGCTCGCATCCCCCGGGATGCTCGCGGGCAGCCGCGGGCGCGTGAGCGACGGCCGGCGCAGGCCGCCGGGTCCAAGGCCCTGCGGGCGCGCCTGGTCGTTGGGGGACGTCACAGCCCGTCCTCGTCGGGGCCGCCACCTCCGCGGGACTCGGGGGCCTCGCGACGCAGGACCTGGCGGGCGTTGGACCCGTCGAACGGACCCACGTAGCCGCGGGCCTCGAGCTGGTCGATGATCCGGGCGGCGCGGGCATAGCCGATCTTCAGGCGGCGCTGGAGCAGAGACGCCGACGCCCGGTCGTACTCCTGGATGACGGTGACCGCATCCCCGAAGAGACGATCGGTCTCGTCGTCCTCGACGTCCTCCACACGGGCCGTCGAGTCCTCGTCGGTCTCGACGATCGACAGGTCGTAGTGGGGCTCGGCCTCGGCGCGCCAGTGGGCGGTCACCCCGCGGATCTCCCGGTCGGAGACGAAGACGCCCTGCAGACGGATCGGGCGCGGCAGGTCCGACGGCTGGAAGAGCATGTCGCCGCGGCCGATGAGGTCCTCCGCGCCGGGGGCGTCGAGGATCGTCCTGCTGTCGATCTGGGAGGCCATCGCGAACGCGATCCGGGACGGGAAGTTGGCCTTGATCAGGCCGGTCACGACGTTCACCGACGGGCGCTGGGTCGCGAGCACGAGGTGGATGCCGGTCGCGCGCGCCTTCTGCGCGAGCATGACGATCGGCTCTTCCGTGCTCCGGCCGTCGCGCATCATGAGGTCCGCGAGCTCGTCCACGACGATCACGATGTACGGCATGCGGTCGGCCGGGTCCTCGCGCGTCTCGTTGTACGCGACGATGTTGCGCGCCGTCGCCCCCGCGAACCGGCGGTAGCGGTTCTCCATCTCGCGGACGCACCAGATGAGGGCGGCACGAGCACGGCTCGCCTCCGTGATCACCGGCACGAGCAGGTGCGGGACGCCGTTGTAGTCGGCGAGCTCGACGCGCTTGGGGTCGACGAGGATCAGCCGCACCTCGTCGGGGGTCGCGCGCACGAGCAGACTGGTGATCAGGGCGTTCACCATGACGCTCTTGCCGGAGCCGGTGGCGCCCGCGATGAGGAGGTGCGGCATCTTCGCGAGGTCCGCTGCCCGGGCATGACCGGCGACGTCGCGGCCCAGCGCGAACGCGAGCCGCGACGGCGCCTTGAGGACGTCGGGGTCCTCGAGGATCCGCCGGAGGCCGACGACGTTGAAGTCGGTGTTGGGGATCTCGATGCCGACCACGGTCTTGCCCGGGATCGGCGCCTCGATCCGGATCGTCCGGGCCGCGAGCGCCATCGCGAGGTCGTCGGACAGGGCCTCGATCCGGCTCACCTTGACCGACGGGTCGGGGGTCACCTCGTACTGGGTGACGACGGGGCCGGCGTTCCAGCTGGAGACCGCCACCGGGATGTTGAAGGACGCGAGCTTCGCCTCGATGATCTGCGCGTTCCGCGCGTGGTCCATGCCCGCGTCCGTGACGCGGACCGCGACGTCGTCGAGGAGCAAGAGCGGGGGCAGGGCGTACGCGCGGCGCTGGCGCGGTCGCGGGGCGTCCCCCGCCTCGGTCACGCCGTCACCGTCGATGTCCGCACCCGCGGAGATGGCGTCGATCTCGCGCGACGAGCCGGACCCGCCGGCCAGCGACACGGCGGTCGCGGCTCCCGCCGCATAGCCGGCCGCGGCGGCGGCTCCCGTGGCCGCGCCCACGGCCGTGGCCACCGTGGACCCCGAGGCGGTCGGCCCGAAGACCGACGACGAAGCCGGGATCGGCGACGGGACGGGTGTCGGGACCTCGGGGCGGCCGTTCGCCTCCCGCGTGGCCTTCGCGGTCGCAGGTGCGTCGGCTGCCCGGCCGCCGTCGCGGCCCGCTCCCGCCTTGACGCTCGGGACCGCCTCCGCGGGAGCCCGCGGCGCCAGCAGGACCCCGCCGGTCGTGCGTGCCGCGTCCCACATCGGCCGCAGGAGCGACCCGAGCGTCGCGTTGAGCGCGATGAGCACGCCGATGACGAGGATCGCCAGGCTGACGACGAAGGCGCCCGGCTGTGTGATGAGGGGCCCCAGGGTCTCGCTGATGAACGACCCGATGCGGCCGCCGCTCCGGCCCTCGAAGAAGCCGGCGTCGACGAGCACCGCGAGCATGCCGAGGAGGCCGACGAACGCGAGTCCCACGCCGGCGAGCGTCCAGCCCCAGCCCGCCCGCTTCCCCACACGCTCGACGTAGATGCCGAGGGCCAGCAGGAGGAAGGGCAGCAGCAGCCGGCCGGTCCCGAACCACGGCGCGAAGATGTCCCGGATCCAGTCGGTGATGACGCCCTTGCCCGGGAGGATGATCCCGATGAGGAGGATCGCCCCGAGGACCATGAGGACGATGCCCACGATCGAGCGGACGACCTCGGGCGCGATGTCGACGCTCGGCGTCTGGTATGTCGGGCGGCGCCGCTGGCGGGACGCTGTCGACTTCGGCGAGGAACGGCGCGAGCGCCGCGGTGCCGTCATCAGACCTCCACCACGACCGGGAAGACCATCGGCCGGCGCTTCGTCTGCTCGTACAGGTACCGGGAGACGCCGTCCTTCACCTGGCTCTTGAGGAGCCCGACCTCGCTGATGTGGTCGCCGGGCGTCTCGATCGCCGCGACGATCCGGTCGAGGGCCCCCTCCATGATCGGATCCTTCTCGTTGAGGGGCGTGAACCCGCGCGTGACGATCTCCGGCCGGCCCACGACGGTCCCGGTCTGCTTGTCCACGGTGACGACGACCATGAACATCCCGTCGTTGGCGAGGGCGCGTCTGTCGCGCAGGACGATCTCGCCCACGTCCCCCACGGAGAGCCCATCGACGAACACGTAGCCCGCGGGGACCGGCGTCCCGCGCCGGGCGCTGCCGTCGGCGGAGATCTCGATGGGCGTCCCGTTCTCGATGATGAAGACGTTCTCCGGCAGCACTCCGGTCTCCACGGCCAGCCGTCCGTGCTGGACCTGCATCCGGAACTCGCCGTGCATCGGCAGGAAGTAGCGTGGCCGGGTGAGCCCGAGCATGAGCTTGAGCTCCTCCTGGCTCGCGTGTCCCGAGACGTGCGCCCGCTTGATCGTGTGGTAGTAGACGTTCGCGCCGGCCTTGAAGAGGTTGTCGATCGTCCGCGCGACGTACTCCTCGTTGCCGGGGATGGGACTGGCGCTCACGATGACGGTGTCGCCGGGCTGGATCTCCACGAACCGGTGGTCGTGGTTGGCCATCCGTGCGAGGCCGGCCATCGGCTCGCCCTGGGCGCCCGTGGTGGCGATGACCAGCGTCTCGGGCGCGGTGTCCCCGATGCGGTCCTTGGGGACGATCCTGGACGCCGGGTAGGTCAGGTACCCGAGGTCGCTCGCGATCCGGAAGTTCTGCTCCATCGACCGGCCCACGACCGAGACCTTCCGGTCGAAGGTCCCGGCCGCGTCGAGCACCTGCTGGATGCGCGCGATGTTGCTGGCGAAGGTGGCGACGATGACACGGCCGTCGAGGCCCTCCATGATCTCGCGGAACGCCTCGCCCACGGTCCGCTCGGATGGTGTGTACCCGGGGTTCTCGGCGCGCGTCGAGTCGGACAGGAGCGCGATGACGCCCTCCGCACCGTAGCGGGCGAGCATCTGGAAGTCGGACGGCCTGCCGTCCACCGGCGTGTGGTCGAACTTGAAGTCGCCCGTGTGGATGACCGTCCCGACCGGGGTCCGGATCGCGAGGCCCATCGCGTCGGGGATCGAGTGCCCGATGCGGAACGCCTCCACCGTGAACGGGCCGGCGGAGACCGGGTCGCCGCCCGGCTCGAGCGCGAGCATCGGGTTGTTGTGGAGCTTGTGCTCCTTGATCTTGTTCCCGAGCAGCCCGCGCGCGAGCGTGGACGCGTAGATCGGGACGCCCGGGAAGGACGGGAGCACGTACGGGAGGCCGCCGACATGGTCCTCGTGGGCGTGCGTGATGAAGAACGCCCGGACCTGCTCGCGCCGCTCGCGGAGGTAGGCGACGTCCGGGATGACGAGGTCGATCCCGAACATCTCCTCGTCGGGGAACATCAGGCCGCAGTCCACGACGATGATGTCGTCGCCGAACTCGAAGAGGTACATGTTCTTCCCGATCTCGCCCATCCCGCCCAGCGGGATGATCCGGAGCGGGGTGTCGACGGACATCGGGTCGGGCTCCCTGCGTGTCACGAGAAGAGGGTCATCTGGTCGACGACGGCCTCCGGCGCGTCGGCGGGCGGCGGTGCCGGGACGGCCGCGCCGGCCTCCTGGGCCTCATCATGCGCGCCGGGTGCGGGGCGCTCCGCCGCGGCCTCGCGGCGGCGGCGCGCATCCAGGAGCGCGGGTGGGACGCCCTGCATGTCGCTGAGCAGCGTGCTCCGCAGCGAGCCTTGGTGGAGCGCGGCCGCGGGGTGGTACATCGCGTAGACGAGCGCACCGTCGGCCCACGCGGAGGCGGCGGGCGGACGGGCGGTGCCGTGCGCCTGCCCGATGCGCGCGCCCGGCAGGAAGGTGCCCAGCGAGTGGCGCCCCAGGGTCACGACGAGCGACGGGTCGATCGCGGCGAGCTGGCGGGCGAGGTACGGAGCGCATGCGGCGATCTCAGCGGGCTCGGGGTCGCGGTTGCCGGGCGGCCGGCACTTCACCACGTTCGTGATGAAGACGTCCTCGCGACGCCAACCGACGCTCCCGAGCAGCTCCGTGAGGAAGCCGCCGGCGGCACCGACGAACGGACGCCCCTGCCTGTCCTCGTTGAACCCCGGGCCTTCGCCCACGAAGACGACCTCGGTCTCGGGGCTCCCCTCCCCCGGCACGGAGCGCGTGCGGCCTTCGTGCAGCCCGCATCGCGTGCAGGCGCGGACCTCGGCGGCGACGGCCTCGAGGGCCTCTCGACGTTCCTCCGTGGTCACGCACCGCTCCGGCCGCCGGCGCCCGCGCCGACGCCGCGACGGGAGGCCGACGCGACCCAGCCGCGCTCGACGAGGACCTCGGCGATCTCGACCGCGTTGGAGGCGGCCCCCTTGCGAAGGTTGTCGCTCACGACCCAGAACGCGAGCCCCCTCTCGTCCGGGATCGACGGGTCCTGGCGGACACGGCCCACGAACACGAGGTCGGAGCCGGCCGCCTGCTCGGCGAGCGGGTAGACCTTGTTCGTCGGGTCGTCCATGACCACGACGCCCGGCACGGCCGCGAAGAGCGCGCGTGCCCGGTCGGGGGTGATCGGCGCCGTGGTCTCGACGTGGACCGCCTCGGAATGGCTCATGAAGACGGGGACGCGGACCGCCGTGCAGGAGACGCGGAGGTCGGGCAGGTGCAGGATCTTCCGGCTCTCCGTGACGACCTTCCACTCCTCCTTCGTGTAGCCGTTGTCGAGGAAGACGTCGATGTGCGGGAGGGCGTTGAACCCGATCGGGTACGGGTAGACGTTCGCGACCTTGGGGCGGCCCTCGGCGTGCGCCCTGACCTGCTCCTCGAGCTCGACGATCGCCTTGTGACCGGTCCCCGAGACGGCCTGGTACGTGTCGACGACCATCCGCTCGATCCCGACCGCGTCGCGGAGCGCCATCATCGGCGGCATCAGCTGCATCGTGGAGCAGTTCGGGTTCGCGATGATCCCCTCGTGCGCCTCGAGGTCGTCGGGGTTCACCTGCGACACCACGAGCGGGATGCCCGGCTCCATCCGCCAGGCGCTCGAGTTGTCGATGACCGTGCAGCCACGCCCGGCAGCCTCGGGAGCGAGCTCCTTCGAGGTCCCACCGCCGGCGCTGAAGAGCGCGATGTCGATCCCCTCGAACGCGTCGGGCGTCGCGAGCTCCACCGTGATGTCGCCCCAGCCGGGCACCGCGACGGACTTCCCGGCGGAGCGCTCGGACGCGAGGAGCCGCAGGCTCGTCATGGGGAACCGCTTCTCGAGCAGGACCTGCGTCATGGTCCGCCCGACGGCGCCGGTGGCGCCGACGACGGCGACGGTGAGCGTGGAGGGTGCGGTTCCGGGCACGATGAGCCTGCCTTCTGCGAGGTGGGTGAGGCCGCGGCGAGTATACCAGCGGGTCCCGCTCGGTCCGGAACGGACGCCCGGCGCTCCGTGACCCCTGTGGAGCTCCAGACGGTCGAGCGCGCCGCCGGGATCCCGGCGGCGCGCTCGGTGTCACGAGAGGATCGGCGCCCGCATGGGGCGCCGTGCGATGTCAGCGGCCGTCCTTCGCGAGGTGGCGCTGCATGGCGGCCTTGCGCGAGAGGTTCACGCGGCCCTGTCGGTCGATCTCGGTGACCACGACCATGACCTCGTCCCCGACGGAGACGACGTCCTCCACCGTGGGCACGTGGTAGTCGGCGAGCTCGCCGATCCGCACGAGGCCCTCCTTGCCGGGGAGGATCTCCACGAATGCGCCGAAGTTCATGATCCGGGTGACCTTGCCCAGGTACAGGGCGCCGACCTCGACCTCGCGCGTGAGGCTCTCGATCCACTGGATCGCCTTGCGCGAGTTCTCGCCGGAGATCGCCGCGATCTCCACGGTGCCGTCGTCCTCGACGTTGATCTCGGTCCCCGTCTCTTCCTGGATCTTCCGGATCATCGAGCCGCCCTTGCCGATGATGTCGCGGATCTTCTCCGGGTTGATCTTGATCGTGATGATCCGCGGGGCGAAGTCGGACATCGTCTCCCGGGTCTCCGGGAGCACCTCGAGCATCTTGCCCAGGATGAACAGGCGGGCCGCATGCGCCTTCGCGAGGCCGGTCCGGATGATCTCCTCGTTGATGCCCTTGACCTTGATGTCCATCTGGAGGGCGGTGATGCCCTCCGACGTCCCGGTCACCTTGAAGTCCATGTCGCCGAAGGCATCCTCCTTGCCGAGGATGTCGGTGAGGACCGCGAAGCGCCCGTCGGCCTCGCTCATGAGGCCCATCGCCGCGCCGGCGACCGGCCCCTTGATCGGGACGCCCGCGTCCATGAGCGCGAGCGTGGAGCCGCAGGTCGAGGCCATCGAGGTGGAGCCGTTGGACGTCACGCACTCGCTCACGAGCCGCACGACGTACGGGAATTCCTCGTGATCCGGCAGGACCGGGACGAGCGCCCGCTCGGCAAGGTTCCCGTGGCCGATCTCGCGCCGGCCGGGGCCGCGCATCGGCTTGTTCTCGCCGGTGCTGTACGGCGGCATGTTGTAGTGGTGGAGGTACCGCTTCTCGGTCTCGGGGCTGATCGTGTCGATCCGCTGGACGTCCGACGACGGGCCCAGGGTGCAGACGGTGAGCGCCTGCGTCTCCCCGCGCGTGAAGAGGCCGGAGCCGTGCGCGCGCGGCAGGAGGCCCACCTCCACGGTGATGGGGCGGATCTCGTCGATGCCGCGGCCGTCCATGCGGACGCCCTCGTCGAGCGTCAGCTGGCGAGCGGTCTTCTTGTGGACCAGCCCGAAGAGACCCTTCCCGACGCGGGCCTGCCGGCGCGCGGCCTCGAGCAGCGCCTTCGGGTCGGCGCCCTCCTCGCGGTGCGCGCGGATCGAGGCGGCGACACCCTCCTTCAGCTGGGCGATGCGCGGGCCGAGGTCGCCGGCGAGGCGCAGGACGAGCGCCGCGGTCGCCTCGGCGTCCGGCAGCGCGCGGTGGGCGTTCTGGAGGTCGATGCCGAAGAAGCGCGACAGGTCGCCGAGCTTGTACGACTCGAGGTCCGGGTACGCCTCCCGGGTCAGGACGAGCGTGTCGAGGTAGGTGCCGTAGTCGAACCGGAAGCCCTCGGCGAGCGCCTCCTCGAGGAAGCCGAGATCGAACCCGACGTTGTGGCCGACGAGGATCGCATCCCCGGCGAAGTCGAGGAACGCGCGGGCCGCGGCCTGGGGCGTCGGCGCCCCCTTGAGGTCCTTGTCCGTCAGCCCGTGCATCTGGACGCCGATGACGGGCCGTCCGGGATCGACGAGCGTGGACCAGCGGTCCGCGACCTTGCCGTTCTTGATGCGGACGGCGGCGATCTCCACGATGTCCGCCATCTTCGGATCGCGACCCGTGGTCTCGAGGTCCACGACGACGAGGTCGCGGTCCGAGGCGACGAGGTCCACGAAGCGGAGGACCGACTCCGTCCCCGGCTCGAGGAAGGGGATGCGCTTCGCCTTGCCGACCTGCTCGCGGAGCTGCTCCTGGAGGTCGATCAGGGGCTGGAGCGCGCGATGCCCGAAGAGGATGGCCTCCGCCATGACGTCCTCGGAGATCAGCTTGGCGCCGGCCTCCACCATCATGATCGCGTCGCGGGTGCCGCTGACGATGAGGTCGAGGTCCGAGTCTGCGAGCTGCTCGACGGTCGGGTTGACGACGAAGGTCCCGTCGATCCGGCCCACGCGGACGGCCCCGATGGGCCCCTGGAACGGGATCTCGCTGATCGTCAGCGCGGCGGACGCGGCCACGGTCCCGATCACGTCGGGATCGTTCTCC
>JAKOQS010000329.1 GCA_029778235.1 Chloroflexota bacterium
CCAGGAGGGCCGGCTCACCCGCGCGTCCCCAGCGATCGCCCGATCACGACGCGCTGGACCTGGTTGGTTCCCTCGACGATCTGCAGCACCTTCGCCTCGCGGAAGTAGCGCTCCAGCGGGAAGTCCGCGGTGTAGCCCGCCCCGCCGAGACCCTGGACCGCGTCGGTCGTGACGCGCATCGCGGCATCCGTGGCGGCGAGCTTCGCCATGGCCGCATGCGTGCCGAACGGCAGGCCGGCATCTCGTCGCCGTGCGGCGTCGACGTACAGCGCCCGGGCACTCGCAACGGCCGTCGCCATGTCCGCGAGCATGAACGACAGCCCCTGGAACTGCGCGATCGGCCGGCCGAACTGCTCGCGCTGCCCGGCGTACGCGACGGCGGCGTCGAGCGCCGCCTGGGACAGGCCGACGGCGCACGCGGCGATGCCGAGTCGACCGGCGTCCAGGGCCGCCAGGGCGATCGGGAAGCCCTGGCCCTCGGCGCCGATGCGGTGGTCGGCCGGGAGGCGGACACCGTCCAGGATCAGCTGTGCCGTGGGCGACGACATGGCGCCCATCTTGCGCTCGGGCGGAGCGGAGGTCAGGCCGGTCACGTCTCCCGGCAGATGCAGGCAGGTGATCCCGCGCGCCCCGTCGTCGGACGTCCGGGCCATCAGCGCGTACGAGTCCGCTCGGCCGCCGTGCGTGATCCAGGCCTTCGTGCCGGACACGACGTAGCCGTCGGGATCGCGGTCGGCCCGGGTCCGAAGCGAGGCGGCGTCGGACCCCGCGTCGGGCTCGGACAGGCAGTATCCGCCGACGAGGTCGCCGCCGAGCAGGTCCGGGAGCCAGCGGGACTGCTGCTCGGCGGTCCCGTGCGTGGCCAGCGGGAAGCACGACAGCCAGTGGACGCTGACGCTGACCGCGACGGACATCCACGCCCGCGCGATCTCCTCCAGCGCCTGCAGGTACACCTCCGCGGGCTGGCCGCCGCCGCCGAGATCCTCGGCGTAGGGCAGGCCGAGCACACCGAGCCCTCCCAGCGCGCGCAGGCGGTCGCGTGGGAACTCCCCGGCCGCCTCGGCCTGGTCGGCGGCGGGAGCGAGCTCGGCCGCCGCGAACTCCTCGACGAGAGCGAGCAGGTCGACGGCCTCTTCGGTCGGGAGCAGCCGGGTGACGGAGGCTCCGCGCCACGCGTACGCCATCAGCGGGTCCCCATCACACGATCTGCAGCTCGTGGGGGCGGTGGTTGGCGGAGATGACGCCGTCGGCCGTCGCGATGACGATGTCCTCGATCCGGGCGCCGTACCGTCCCTCGACGTAGAAACCGGGCTCGATGCTGAAGGCCATGCCCGGCTCCAGCGGGAGCAC
>JAKOQS010000330.1 GCA_029778235.1 Chloroflexota bacterium
TCGCAACGACCGTCAACTGCCAACTGACTCCTGGCTCCTGATTGGTGGAGGGGGAAGGATTCGAACCTTCGAAGGCAGAGCCGGCAGATTTACAGTCTGCTCCCTTTGACCGCTCGGGAACCCCTCCGCGAAACTCGAAATTCTAGCAGCCGGCGGCCTGTGGCGTCAAACCGCCTCTCGGCGCGGCTTGCGGCGCAACACGACCGCACGATGCCTTCCGAATCAAAGGGTTGCGAATTCGAGGTTCGCCGATCACGGCCGGCGGCCTCCGCCGGAGCGTGCGGGCCCGACGCCTCGCCCCGCCCGGCCGGCCCGCCCCGCCGAACGTTTCGCCCGCTTCCGCGGCGGTCCGGCCCCGCCGGCCGCACGGCATAATCGGCCGGTCCGACCCCGTCACGGAGACCGAGGGAATGCGCTGCTGCCATGCCGATTTCGCGCTCGTCGAGGGCAGCGACCGCGGGTTCACCGTCGGGATGCCGACGTTCACGTTCGGCGCGGGCGTCCTCGCCGAGGCCGGCGACAACGCCCGCGACCTCGGCATGCGGCGGGTCGCGCTCTTCACGGACCGCCGCCTCGCCGGGGGCGAGCACGTGGCGAAGGTCCGCTCGTCGCTCTCGGCCGCCGGCGTCGACGTCGCCGTCTACGACGCCGTGAAGATCGAGCCCGACGACGCGTCGTTCCAGGACGCGGCCCGCTTCGCCGCCGACGGCCGCTTCGACGGCTACGTCTCCGTGGGCGGCGGCTCGGTCATGGACACCTGCAAGGTCGCGAACCTCTACGCCGAGCATCCGGCGGAGTTCATGGCCTACGTGAACGCGCCGATCGGCGAGGGCCGCCGGGTGCCCGGGGCGGTGAAGCCGCACATCGCCTGCCCGACGACCTCGGGCACCGGGTCCGAGACGACCGGCATCGCGATCTTCACGCTGCGCTCGATCAACGCGAAGACCGGCATCATCTCGCGCCGGCTGATCCCGTCGGTCGCGCTCGTCGACCCGGACGTGACGCGGTCGCTCCCGGCCACCGCCGTCGCGGCGACCGGCTTCGACTGCA
>JAKOQS010000052.1 GCA_029778235.1 Chloroflexota bacterium
CCGGGGATGGTGACGATCCGGACCCTCGTCGGCTCGGAGCGGATCGTGGACATGCTCATCGGGGAGCAGCTGCCCCGCATCTGCTAGGCCGGCTCCTCCGTCGGCCGCCTGAATGGATCCGGCGCCGGGCGGTGTTGTACGGGTGAGATCGAGTCGCTCGAAGCGGCCGGCTCCCCGGAGGAAGACATGACATCCGACGACCTCGACACCCGGATCGCGGCGCTTGAGCGCCGCGTCCCGGTGGACCCCGCGCCGCCCGAGCTCGCCTCCGCCCGCCGCCGCGCGCGGAGGCGAGCGCTCGCCCTCATGGCCGCGCCGGTCCTCATCCTCGCGATCGCCGCGACGGCCGTCGCCGGAGCGAACCTCGTGGGCACCTACGTGATCGGCCCCACCGGCCCGGTCGATCCCGCGCTCGCCGGCGCCGGCCTCGAGTGCATGACCCCGCCCGAGGCAGCCGCATGGCTCGCGAGCCACGGATACGTCACGGTCGTCTGGGACACGGTCGACGTCACGGCAAGCGGAGAGGCCGCCCCCGTCGACGCCATGGTCGCCCCACCCCTCCCATCCGGCGCGCCTGAGCAGGTGACGGTCGTGACGGCCGGAGACGGCAGCGTCATCGGGACCGGCCCGGACGGTGGCGGCAGGACCGCGGTCACGGGTGACGCGGTCGGGCAGGCCCCGGGAGATCCGCCGGGGATCGCGATCACGCTGCCCGCGACCGGGGCGGCTCACGGCATGCTCGGCGCGACGACGCCGCCCGCCGAGGGGGTCGTCATCGTCGGCAACGTCATCGACGGGACCCTCCACATGCTCGTGGACGAGACCGACGGCGCGACGCGGCCGGCCACGTGCCCGGCGAAGTGAGCGGCGAGGGGATGGAGCTCGCGCTCCCCGCGACGGAGATCGGCGCACGCGAGGTCCCGGCCGTCGAGGCGTGCGCGACGACGGCCCACGACGCCGCGGCGCGGACGGCCGCTGCCTTCGAGGGGGCCGTCGGTCCGCTGTGGCCCGCGCTGGTCCGCCGCCTGACACTGGTCCTCGACGACGGGGCAGCTGCGGAGGACGTGGCTCAGGATGCGTACCTCCGGGCGTTCAAGGCCTGGGACCGCTTCGACGGTTCCGACGTCCGCGCATGGCTCTACACGATCGCGCTCCGGCTCGCGTTCAACGAGCAGCGCCGCCACCGGCGGTGGCTGGCGGCGGTCGTCCACGCGCGGAATCGCCCGTGGGACGATGCGATCGACCCCGACCTGCGCGCCGCCCTCGGCCGGCTCGACGCGAGGATGCGGACGGTCCTGCTCCTCAACACGGTCGATGGGTACACCCAGCGGGAGATCGCGGTGATGCTCGCGATGCCCGAGGGGACCGTGGCGACGCTCGTCTCGCGGGCGCGGGCCGCCCTCCGGGCGGACCTCGATCGGACCGACTGACCCGGCCGCCGCCCATGCGCCTGGGGATCTCCCTCCTCCTCGGCCGACGCGTCGCCTCTACACTCGGCGCGTGACCGAGCCCACCCACCCCGTCCGCTTCATCACGCTCGAGGGACCCGATGGGTCGGGGAAGTCCCTCCAGGCGCGGCTGCTGGGCGAGCGGCTGCGGGCGGCCGGGCACGACGTCGTGGTCACGCGGGAGCCCGGCGGGACGCGGACCGGCGAACAGGTGCGCGAGATCGTCCTGGGCGCGGGCAGGGGGCTCGATCCGATGGCCGACGCACTCCTCTTCTCGGCGCAGCGCGCGCAGCACGTCGCGGAGGTGATCCGCCCGGCGCTCGAGGCCGGCCGGGTCGTGGTCTGCGACCGGCATCGCGACTCGACGATCTGCTACCAGGGATACGGCAGCGGCCTGGACGTGGAGGCGATGCGCGCCCTGCAGGACCTCGCCACGCGGGGCCTGCTCCCGGACCTCACGATCCTCCTTGACGTCAGCGTGGACGTGGGCCTCGAGCGCCGCCGCGCGGGCCGCCCGGATGAACTCAACAAGTTCGAGCTGGACGGGGCGTTCGACCGCGGATACCACGAGCGCGTCCG
>JAKOQS010000005.1 GCA_029778235.1 Chloroflexota bacterium
ACGTGCAGGTCGAGCCCGAGGCCGGGCATCCGCTCCAGGATCCGCAGCGCTGCGTGCACCGCCCGTTCAGGGTCGTCCTCGTGTGCCGTGGGCGCCCCGAAGAGGGCCATGATCCCGTCGCCCAGGAAGCGGTCCACCCGCCCACCGTGGGCATCGACCTCGTCCGTGAGGACGTCGTAGTACGGGACGAGCAGGGCCCGAACGTCCTCGGGATCGAGTGTCTCCGCGCGTGCGGTGAAGCCCGCGAGGTCGGCGAACAGGACCGTGACGACCTTGCGCTCCTCGCGCAGCGTGGCCGCGGCTGACAGCGGGGACCCGCAGCCGTTGCAGAACCGCGATCCGGGAGGGTTCGCGATGCCGCAGGAAGAGCAGGCCGTCATCGGGCCTAGAGTAGAGGCAAGGTCGTCCGACCGGCGGACCACTCGGGGGTCGTCTTGATGGTCTCCGTCATCGACCGCCACACGTAGATCAGCACCAGGGCGCCGCAGCCGAGCGCGATCAGGAGGAGGATCCACAGCGACGGTGTCCCACCCGACTGGCCGAACGCATCGGCGACGAGCAGCTCCAGGGTCGCGAGCTGGCCCAGGACGCCGGCGGTCGTGATCGCCATCGCGACCGTCACCATCTGCGCGGGCCAGCACTCGCACCGGAGCGCGGCGTACGCCAGGGGAGCGAGAACACCGAAGGCAGCGAAGACGAGGGCGAGGGCGGCGAACTCCTCCCTGCTGAACACGATGGTGTCTGCCGGGAGGGCGCCGCTGAGCGTGAGCAGCGTGAGGAGACCGCCTGCGCCGGTGATCGTCGTCGCCCAGCTGGTGGGCTCCCAGGTCAGAGAACGGGGCGGTCCCAGGCGCTGTCCCTCGCCTTGGCGCGTGCCCTGTCCCGCGCGCTGTCCCGCGCCCGTCTGAGCGGGGCCCTTGCGGTCGGCCCACCGCCACACCACCCAGCGTGCGAGCGCGAGTGCCGCCGCGAGCCCGACCACGAAGATGACCACGCCGCCCGGCCCGAGGGGGACCTCGAACGGGAACATCCGGATCGTGAGCGGCAGGACGGCCGGGAAGGACGCCTCGCCGACGGTCCCGACGAGATAGCCGGTCAGCGGGCCTTCCGTTCCGGTGACCCGGAACGTCAGGTCGATGACCGAGATGCCGTTCGCCGGCAGGGAGGACGACGCCGGCTCGACATCTACCCGTGCCGTGCCCGGCGCGCCGGCGAGCATCACGGACCAGGCCACGGTGGCCTCGGGCCCCTCGTTCGAGACCACCACCGACGCCGCCCCGGTGCCGTCCCTGGCGACGACCGCCAAGGACTCCTGGCCGACGAATGCCACCGGTCCCGCAGCCGACGCCGGGGCGACCAGGAACAGCCCGAGGACGGCCGCGGCGGCGGCCGGCGCCGCCCGGCGCACTCGTCTCGGCATGACCCTCATCGGGCTCCCTCCAGAGCGGCTGTCGCGAGCCGAAGACTCCCGACCGGACGCGGCCCGGGCAAGGGCCGGACGTCGTCGGCTTCGCCGCCCGGACGCTGTCGACTCGGCCTCCGCGAGGTCTCGGACGGACCCGGCTCGGTGGTTGCGCACTCCCACTGGGAGAAGACGCCGGTTTGCGGCCAGCACGTCGCCGGGCTAGAATCCGGGCCTCCCGAGCGGGAGTAACTCAGCTGGCAGAGTGTCTGCTTCCCAAGCAGAATGTCGCGGGTTCGAATCCCGTCTCCCGCTCCACCTTCGAGATCTGAGCGCAGGACGGCACCCCGACCGGGTGTCGTCCCTCGTTTCCGGGGCAGAAGCCCTTTCCCTCGCGCCGGATGGCCGTCGTGCGCCTGATGGCCTGCGCCCGGGCGGATCCCGCCGAAGCCCGGGGGTCGGCGCCGCCGGTTCCCTCGATCAGGCGGGGTGGACGATCGTGGCCAGCGGCGCGCCGAGACCGAGGACGTCCACGTCGATGCCCAGGCCGGGGCCGTCAGGGACCGGTCCGAGGCCGCCGCGTGAGCGCGGCCGGTGTCCGGCGATGTGCTCGACCGTCCAATCGTTCATGAACGAGACCGCGAACAGCGCGTCGGGAGGGGTCCCTGCGGCGAGATGCGCCACGGCGGCCGTGACCACGTCCCCGCCCCAGCTGTCCTCGATCATCAGCCGGATGCCGAGGCTGACGGCCGTATCGCGCATGAGCCGCGCCGGGAGCAGCCCGCCGACTCGGCCGATCTTGAGGTTCACCTGGTCCATCGCGTCGAGGCCGGCCGCCCGGACGAGCGTGGGCAGGTCGCCGATCACCTCGTCGAGGACCATCGGCAGCGTGGTCAGGCGACGGACCGCGAGACACTCCTCGAGCGTGGGGCATGGCTGCTCGAGCCGGAAGCGCTGCGCTCCCTCCAGGAGGCGTGCCGCCATGATCGCGTCCTGCCGGCGCCAGGCCCCGTTGGCGTCGCCGGTCACGGCATCGCCCGGCCCTGTCGCATCGAGGACGGCGAAGACCCGCTCGGCGTCCTCGGCCGGATCGGCGCCCAGCTTCGCCTGGAAGTTGCGGATCCCGGCCGCACGCTCGCGGGTCACGAACTCGGCCATGCGCGCGGGTGGCCCGAGGGGGATCGCGACGTAGAGCGGCAGCTCCCGCTGCAGCACGCCGCCGAGGAGGGCCGCCACCGGCTGTCCCGTGATGCGTCCGAAGGCGTCCCAGCAGGCCACGTCGATCGCGCTCTTCGCGTACTCGTGGCCGCGCAGCCGGCCGTCCATGCGCCGGTGGATCTCGGCGAGGTTCGTGACGTCCGCACCGATCAGGCCCGGGGCGATCTCACGCAGCGCCGCCCGGGCTCCCTCTGCGAAAGCCGGCAGGTACGTGCTGCCGAGCGGACAGGTCTCCTCGAACCCCTGCGCCCCGTCGCGGGTCGTGACCCGGACCACCGTGCTCGGGAGCCGCCTGACCTCGCGTCCGGACGACATGACGTAGTCGCCGTGTGCGTAGGTCAGCTCGTACCCGAAGACGTCGATGCGGTCGATGACGGCCCCGGTGGGATGGCTCATGGGCGCGAGTGGTCAGTCGGGTCGAGGCGGGGTGCCGCGGAGGGCGACGACGTTCGCCGCCGGCTCGGGTCGCCCGAACCCCTTGAGCGCCAGCTCGCCCACCGACTCGGTCTCGACCAGGTCCTCGACCGCGGCCTGCGCTCGCTGCGCGAGGAGGATCTGTCCCCCGCGGGCCTCCGCCGACAGCCGGGAGGCGAGGATGACGACGTTCCCGATGGCGCCGTAGTCGTAGCGACCCTCGAACCCGATGCGGCCGAGCGTCGCATACCCCGCCGCGATGCCGATGCCGAGCTGGAGCTCGAACCCGCGCTTCCGCCAGCCGCGCGCCAGCTCCTCGAAGCGCTCGCGCATCGCGACCGCCATGCGGACCGCCCGCTCCGTGTGGTCGGGCTGGAGCACGGGGTCGTTGAAGAACACCATCATCCCGTCGCCGGCGAAGTGCTCGAGCGTGCCGCCGTGCTCGACGATCGTCTCGCCCATCATCGCGTGGTACTCGGACAGGAGGCCGAGCAGCTCCTCGGGCTCCGCCTGCTGGGCGAACGCGGTGAAGCCGCGCAGATCGGCGAACGCGACCGTGATCTGGCGTCGGTGACCGGCGAGCATGTGCTCGCCCTCGGGCGACGAGATGAGCGCGGCGACCTGGGGTGAGAGGAACCGGGTCAGCTCCTGCTTCTGCCGCTCGATGGTCTCGTTGAGGGCCGCCAGCCGGGCCGCGTAGCCGACCTCGAGGTCGCGCAGGCGCTTCGCGCCGAGGGAGGCGTTGACCCGGGCGCGCAGCAGGGCCGGGTCGTACGGCTTGGTGAGGTAGTCCGTGGCCCCCATCTCGATGCAGCGGACGACGCTGTCGAGCTCGTCGATCCCGGAGACCATGATCACCGGGAGGTGCCGCAGCGTCTCATCGGACTTGATCGCGGCGAGCGTCTCGTAGCCGTCCAGCTCCGGCATCTCCACGTCGAGGAGGACGACGTCGATCGCAGGCCCGGTCTCGCCCCGGAGCGTCGCCAGCGCGGCGGCGCCGTCGGGGGCCTCGAGCGCGTGGAGGCCGATCCCCGCGAGCAGCTGGCCCAGCAGCTTGCGGTTGACGATGCTGTCGTCCACGACGAGGGCCGTGCCGGCCGGAGCGCCGTCGCCGCGCTCCGTCGCGGGGGCGCCGACCGTGCGGGCGGCCGCGCTCGCCGGCGGCGGGACCGGGTCCGTCATCGGTGCGCGGCCGACCACGAGCGGAGCGCCCGATCGACGGCGGCCCACTCGGCGCGGGCCGCGTCCGCCTCGGCCACCCCGCCGTCGAGGACGCCGCTCCGGCCCCGCTGCTCCAGCGAGCGCGCCAGGTCGCCGAGGCGCATCGCCCCGACCGTGTAGCTCGCGCTCTTGAGAGTGTGCGCGGGTCGGACCAGGGCGCCGGCGTCACCCGCGGCCACCGCGGCGGCGATGGCGTCGAGCTGCTCCGCGCCGTCGGACAGGTAGGTCTCCACGAGGTCGACGACGAAGGCGTCATCACCGCCGACCGACTCGCGGAGGGCGGACAGGACGGCCTCGTCCAGCGTCGGAGAGACGGACTCGCTCATCGTGCGCTCCCGACGGGCACCCGGCGGAGAGCGGCCTCGAGCTCCGCCGGGCGGATCGGCTTGCTGATGTAGTCGGTCATCCCGGCCGCGAGGCACGCCTCGCGATCGCCGGCCATGGCGTTCGCGGTCATCGCGACGATCGGGAGGCCCAGGTCCGGCCACCGGGCCCGGATGCGCCGCGTGGCCTCCAGGCCGTCGAGCTCCGGCATCTGGACGTCCATGAGGACCACGTCATAGACGCCGCCCTCGAGGGCGGCGATCGCCTCGAGCCCATCGCCGGCGACGTCGGCCGCGTACCCCATCTGGCGAAGGAGCCGCAGGGCGAGCTTCTGGTTCACGGCGTTGTCCTCGGCCAGCAGGATCCGGAGCGGATGGCGGTCGCCGAGCGGGCGCTGGCCGTCCGACGCCTCCTCGGCCTCCCCCGGCGCGGTCGTCCGGGCGCGGATCTCCCCCTTCAGGAGGATGGTCGCGAGGGCATCGTGGAGGGCGGAGGGCTTGACCGGCTTGGCCAGCCACGCCGCGACCGACGCGCCCTCCCGGTCGCGCAGGCCGATCGAGGACAGGATGACGACCGGCGGCCGCCGACGGCGCGGGAGCCGGGCCACCTCCGTCGCGAGCTCCAGGCCGTCCATCTCGGGCATCAGCAGGTCGGACAGCGCGACGTCGAAGCGCTCACCGGCCTGGAGCCAGCCCAGCGCCTCGGCGGGTGATCCCGTGGCCCGGGCGACCATCCCCCAGCGTGCCGTCTGCGCGACGAGGATCCGCCGGTTGGTGGCGTTGTCGTCCACCACGAGCACGGTCCGGCCGCTCAGGTCGGCCGGGATGCGCGCCGGCCGGCTGGACGCCACGGCCCCCGGTCCTGCCTCGGGCATCCGCACCACGAGATGGAACGTGCTCCCCTCGCCGGGCACGCCCGGGCTCTCGGCGGTGAGCGCGCCGTCCATCAGCTCGGCGAGCCTGCGGCTGATCGCGAGGCCCAGGCCGGTCCCGCCGTAGCGCCGGGCGATCGACGCATCCACCTGGCTGAACGACTGGAAGAGCCGGCCCATGGCCTCCGCGGGGATCCCGATGCCGGTGTCCCGGACGTCGACCCGGATCTCCCACGCACGGGGACCGCCGCGCCGCGGCGCCGCCATCTGGCTCCCGGCGACCGTGACGACGACCTCGCCCCGGTCGGTGAACTTGACCGCGTTCGAGAGGAGGTTGAGCACGACCTGGCGCAGGCGCCCCGCGTCCCCGACCAGCGCGACCGGGAGATCCTCGTCGATCGCGTAGACGAGCTCGAGACCCTTCTTCGACGCCGTCGGGGCGAGGATGTCGAGGGCCGCCTCGATCGACTCGCGGAGGATGAACGGCGCCGCCTCGAGCTCGACCCGGCCGGCCTCGATCTTGGAGAAGTCGAGGACGTCGCTGATGATCGTGAGCAGGGCGTCGCCGGAGGTCCGGATCGTCTCGGCGAACTCGCGCTGCTCGTCGTCGAGCGTCGTGTCCAGCAGCAGGCCGCTCATGCCGATGACGGCGTTGAGCGGCGTCCGGATCTCGTGGCTCATCGCCGCGAGGAAGCTGCTCTTCGCCTCGTTCGCCTGCTCGGCCGCGCTGCGCGCCTCCTGCGCCTCGGCGAACAGCCGGGCGTTCTCGATGGCGATCGCCGCCTGGCGCGAGAGGCCATCGAGGAAGCTGAGGTCGGCGTCCGTGAACCGGGCCCCCTGGATCGGGCGCCAGACGGCCATGATCCCGATGGCGCGGCCCCGGACGATGAGCGGCGTGGCCATCAGGCGGTCCGGGTCGTCGCCGGTCCCCGGGATGTGCACGGTCCGCGGGTCGGAGAGGGTGTCGTTGATCACCTCGCCACGGGCACGGAGGACGAGGTCCCCCAGGATGCCCTCGCCGGGCCGCACGGGCGAGTCGCGGATCTGATCGGCGATCGGGCCGAGCACCACCACCGCACGGAGGAGGTCCGCGTCGCCCTCGTGCAGGTAGACCGCGCTGTTGTCCGCGTCAAGGAGCGACCGGGCCTGCGCCGCGATCTGCTCGAGCACCGCCGAGAGGTCGAGCGTGGCCGACATCTCGCGGCTGACCTCGGCCAGGGCGGCCATCTCGTCGCCGCGTCGCACCGTCTCCTGGTAGAGGCGGGCGTTCGCGATGGCGGAGCCCACGTTCGCCGCGATCGTCGTGAGCAGGCGCTCCTCGGACTCGCCGAAACGGCCCTCCTCGCGGGTGCTCTGGACGCTGAGCACGCCGATCGCCTCGTCCCGGACGACGATCGGCACGCCGAGGTACGAGCGCGCGAGCGTGCCGACCCCCCGATGCCCGAGCGCCGCCCAGTCCGCCTCGCGGTTCAGGAGCAGGGGCGCACGGCGCTCGATGATCCGCCAGGTCAGCCCCGTCCCGCGCGGGAGCGCGGCCTGCGGCTCATTCCGGCCGTCCTCGCAGTAGTAGGCGAACTCGACGGTGTCCGTCTCGGGCTGCACCAGCGCCACATAGGCGATGTCGGCCGCGAAGGAATCCCGGATCTGGTCGCCGACGAGCTCGATGAGAGTGGCGAGGTCGAGCTGCGAGGCGACCGCCTGCCCGATGCTGTTGACGGTCCCGAGCTCGGTCACCCGCTGGCGCGTCTCCGCCACGAGCCGGGCGTTCTGGAGCGCGACACTCAGGCTGGCGCAGAGGGTGGTGAGCAGGCGGACGTCAGACTCGCTGAAGGCATCCTTGCGGTCGATGTTCTGCAGCGAGATCGCGCCTGTCACCTCGTCGCCGACCATGAGGGGCGCGATGAGCACCGAGAGCGTCTCCTCGCCCTGGACCGGCGCCGTGTAGCCGTGCTGGGCATCCCAGGCGGGGACGTCGTTCTCGAGGACGGCGCGACGGGCCTCGATGACGGCCTGACCGAAGCCGGCGATCGGCGCGATGGTCCGGGGGAACCGGACGCCGCGCTCGATGAGGTAGTGGAAGTTCGCGATGCCCGCCTCGTGGTCGAACGTCCGGATGTCCACGACCTGGGCGTCGAAGATCTCCTGGATCCTGTCGCCGACGAGCTCGTACATCGCCTGCATGTCGAGATTGGCCGCCAGGCCCTGCTGGATGCTGTTGACCACGGCGAGCTCGGCTGCCCGCTCGTCCGTCTCGGCGAGCAGGCGCCTGGTCTCGTCGAAGAGGCGGACGTTCTCGAGTGCGACGGCGAGGCTGGAGGCGATCGTCGAGAGGAGCCGGACGTCCGCGTCCGAGAAGGCGTCCGTGCGGTCCAGGTTCTGGAGCGAGATCCGGCCACGGGCCTCGTCGCCGACGATGAGCGGCGCGAAGAGGACCGAGCGCGCCGGCTCGCCCTGGAACACGCTCAGGTCGCCACCGTTCCCGGCCAGCCATGCCGCGATGTCGTTGACGAGGATCGGCTCCCGGGTCTCGAGGACGATCTGCCCGAAGCCGCCGATACCGGTCGGTTGGTCGGGGAATCGGACGCCCCGCTCGATCGTGTACGGGTACCGCACCAGACCCGCATCGAGGTCATAGATGCCGATGTCCACGACCTGGGCGTCGAAGATCTCCTGGATCTTGTCGCCGACCAGGTCGTACATGGCCTGCATGTCCAGGTTGGCAGCCAGGCCCTGCTGAACGCTGTTGATCACCGCCAGCTCGGCCGCCCGCTCGTCGGCCTCTGCAAGCAGCCGCTTCGTCTCGCCGAACAACCGCGCGTTCTCGAGGGCGACGCCCATGCTCGAGACGATCGTCGCCACGAGGCGCTCGTCCGCCTCCGTGTAGTGGTGCGTGCGAGGATCCGAGATCGTCACGACGCCGATCGCCTCGCCGCCGGCCATGATCGGCACGCCCAGCCAGCTCTCGGTGATGGTCCCCGGCCCCTCACCGCCCTCCGCGTTGTCGCTGATGCCGCCGGCCGCAGTCTGCTCCGCGAAGGTGCCGAACCGGAGCGGGCGTCCCGCCTCGAGCACCTTCGACGTCAGCCCCCGGCCGAGCGGGATCGATTCGACGCGGATCCGAGACCCATCGTCGGTCATGAAGGGGAAGCTGACGAGTCCCGACAGGCGGTCGTACAAGGCGATGAACATGTCCCGCGTCTGGAGCATCGCCGCAAGGCGATCGCCGACGAGGTCGATGATCGCCTGGAACTCCAGCTGCCTGGAGAGGGCGGCGCCGATCTCGTTGACGATGGCGAGCTCCGACGCGCGCCGCTCGCTCTCCTCGAGCAGGCGCTTCGTCTCGTCGAACAGGCGGGCGTTCTCGAGGGCGACGCCCATGCTCGAGGCGATGGTGGCGAGCAGGCGCTCGTCCGCCTCGGTGAACGCATCACGGTCGAAGCTCTCGAGGGCGATGACGCCGATCGCCCGCTCGCCCGCGAGGATCGGCACGCCGAGCCAGCTCTCGGTGGCGCCCCCGAAGACGATAGCTCCGAGCGCCCGGAGCTCGGCGGAGTTCCCACTCCGGAGGGGTCGCCTGGTCCCGAGCACGCGGCTCGTCAGGCCCTCGCCGAGCTGGAGCGGCTCCGTGGGGTTCGGAACCCCGCCCTCGACGGAGTACGGGTATCGCACCATCCCCGTCGCCTCGTCGTGGATGGCGATCCACGACGAGGCGGCCCCGAACATCCGCCGGATGCGCTCGCCGACCAGCTCCACGATCGAGTCGAAGTCGAGCTGGCGCGAGAGCGCGGAGGCGATCTCGTCGAGGATTGCGAGCGCGGCCTCCTGGCGTCCGGCATCGGGGGCCGTCCGCGGGTCGCGAGCGGGCTCGTCCACGTGCGCGCTCATGAGATCGGGTCCCGCGACGCGCGGTCATGGGCGCGTGACGTGCCGTCGCTCCGTCGGGCCGAACGGATGCCTGGGCTGGGACGCCTCACCGAACGCATCGCTCCACGTGCCGGGGCCGGTGCGGGACGAGCACCATCGAGCGCGCAGTATGACCTGTCGCGAGCAGGCACGCGCGGCACGCCTCGGCTCCTGGGCGGGCCATCGCGGTCCGCAGTGTGGCGATGGCCTGCTCGCGGCCGCCGTCCTCGCGCTCACGTCCGCCTACCACGGCCCGGCGCAGGACCTCGTCCGTGCCTGCGCGGGCGATGTCGCGGTCTCGTCAGCCCTGGTCGACATCGCGACGGGTCATCCGATGGCGCGACGAGCAGGGTCCGCGTCCGTCTTGATGGCTGATCTCGCTGTTCCCCTCGGGCCGGGAAGGGACTACCCTGTCGCGACGATGACGACCGGATCGCTGACCTGCGGAGCCTGCGGCGCGGAGAACCGCCCCGACCGCAGGTTCTGCCGCGCCTGCGGAACGGAGCTGGGACATGCCTGCCCGTCGTGTGGCGCGGCCGCCGAGGACGGCGATCGCTTCTGTGGCCGGTGCGGGGCGAGGCTCGACGACACCGTCGTGCCGACGCAGGCGCTCGCGGCGGACGAGCATGCGGCCGCGGCGGTCGAGCGGCGCCACGTCTCGATCCTGTTCGCCGACCTCGTGGGCTCCACGACGATGGCGGAGGGCGCCGACGTCGAGGCGATCCGCGGGCTGCTCGACCGCTACTACGTCCTGTGCCGCGAGGTCGTGGCGCGGTATGGCGGCGTCATCGAGAAGTTCATCGGCGACGCGGTCATGGCGGTGTGGGGCAGTCCCGTCGCACACGAGGACGACGCCGAGCGCGCCGTCCGCACGGCGCTGGACCTCGTGGACGCGGCACAGGCCCTCCGGACGCCATCCGGCACGCCGCTCGTCGTGCGGGCGGGCGTCCTCACAGGCGAGGCGGCGACCACGCTGAGCACCGATGGCCAGGCGATGGTCGCCGGCGACCTCGTGAACACGGCGAGCCGGCTTCAAGGGGCGGCGAGCCCGGGCGCCGTCCTCGTCGGCGAGGCCACGCGGCGCGAGAGCGAGGCCGCCATCGACTACGAGCCCGCCGGCGACCTGGAGCTCAAGGGGAAGGCCGGGCCCACCCCCGCCTGGCGCGCCCTCCGCGTCGCCGCCGGTCGGCTGGGCTCCGGACGCGCGCGGCGCCTCGAGCCCCCGTTCGTGGGCCGCGACGACGAGCTGCGCCTGCTCAAGGAGGTCTTCCTCCAGACGGCCCGCGAGCGACGCGCCCGGCTGGTGTCGGTCACGGGCCCGGCCGGCATCGGGAAGAGCCGCCTCGCGTGGGAGCTCGAGAAATACATCGACGGGATCGTCGAGGTCGTCTACTGGCATCAGGGCCGGTCCCCGGCGTACGGCGACGGCCTCGCGTACTGGGCGCTCGCCGAGATGATCCGCCAGCGAGCTCGGATCGCCGAGACGGACGACCCCGCGACCGCGAGGACGAAGCTGGCCGCGATGGCCACGGAGTGGCTGACCGACGACGAGGAGCGCGGGCGCGTCGAGCCGCGACTCGCGGCCCTCCTGGGCCTCGAGCCACCCCCGCCCGGCGGCGCCGAGGAGCTCACGGCGGCGTGGCGGACGCTGTTCGAGCGGATCGCCGACCGCGGGCCGACGATGCTGGTCTTCGAGGACCTCCACTGGGCGGAGGGCGGACTGCTCGACTTCATCGAGAGCCTGCTCGGCTCGGCACGGTCGAAGCCGATCCTCGTGCTCGCTCTCGCGCGCCCGGAGCTCATCGAGGGCAGGCCGACGTGGGGCGCGACGGTCCGCAACCATCTCCGCCTCGACCTCGCCCCGCTCGACGACGAGGCGATGGAGATGCTCCTCGTGGGCCTCGCCCCGGGCATCCCGCCGGAGGCGATCGCCGCCATCCGCGCGCGGGCGGAGGGCGTCCCGCTGTACGCGGTCGAGACGGTCCGCATGCTTCTCGACAGCGGGCGGCTCGTGGAATCCGGCGGCCGGTTCCGCCTGGCCGGCGAGCTGGGCGACCTCGCCGTCCCGGATTCGCTGCTCGCGCTGCTCGGATCCCGCCTCGATGCGCTCGATCCGGGTGCGCGCGACCTGGTCGGGTACGCGTCGGTGCTGGGGATCAGCTTCCCCGCGGACCTGCTGGCGGCGGTGGCGGGCCAGGACGTCGCCGGTGTCCGCGAGGTCCTCGACGGCCTCGTGGCGCGCGAGCTCATGGCCTTCGACGACGACCCGCGCTCGCCCGAGCGCGGCCAGCACCGATTCCTCCAGGGCGTGCTCCGCGAGGTGGCGTACAACCGCCTGTCGCGGAAGGAGCGGCAGGCGCGGCACGTGGCCGCGGCCGAGGCGTTCGCGGCGGAGGGCGGAGATGAGCTCGCCGGCGTCATCGCCACGCACTACCTCGAGGCGGTGCGGGCGGCGCCCGACGAGGAACGCGATGAGCTGCGTGCACGGGCACTCGCATCGCTCGAGGCGGCGGCCGCCCGCTCGCGCGACATCGGTGCCTACGCGAGCGCCGCGCGGTACCTCGGCGACGCGGTCGGCCTCGCGGCCGACGAGACGGAGACGCTCCGGCTCCGGGAGGCCCGGATGCGCGAGCTGTACGACGCCGCCGACGTCGCCGGGACCCTCGCCGAGACGGCGGATCTCCTGGCCGAGGCGGAGCGGCGGGGGGACGACGGTCTCGCCGCCAGGGCGGCCTACTGCCGGGTCGGCGCGCTGCTGCAGACCGGCCAGCCGCGTGAGGCCGTCAGGCTCCTCGAGGGCGTCCGCGCGCGGGTCGGCGCGTTCATCACCGAGGACGCGGACGGCATCCGCCTCCTCGCCGAGCTCGGCCGCTGCCACCTGATGGCCGGCGCGCCGGACCTCGCGGCCCCGGTGATCGAGGAGGCCCTGGCGCTCGCGGAGCGCGGCAGCCTGCGCGACGTGATCGCCGAGCTGCTCGCATCCAAGGGCTGGGCCATCGGCGTGCTCGGGCGGGCCGTGGAGGCGGGGGCTCTTCTCCGCGGCGGGATCGTCTTCGCCGAGCGTGACGGCCACCTGCGCGCCGAGTTCCGGTGCCGCATGAACTTCTCGGCGTGGGCCGTGTACGAAGACCCGCGCGAGTCGTTCGAGGTGGCGCGGGCGGGGTACGAGCGGGCCGTCCAGCGCGGCTACGACGCCTGGGGCGCGAGCCTCGCCGGCAACGCGCTCTCCGAGGCGGTGGACCTCGGGGAGTGGGCGTGGGTCGAGCGGACCACCGCGCTGCTCGACCCCGAACCGACCGACGTCTGGGGCGCGAACGTCCTCCAGCCGATGGCCGTCGTGCAGGCGTGCCGCGGCGACCTGGGCGCGGCAGCCGACGCGTATGAAGTCATGGAGCGGCTGGTGCGGACGACGGACGACGACGCGCAGGCCTTCTTCAGCTTCGGCACCACCGGCGCGGCGATCGCGGTCGCACGCGGCGACATCGACGACGCCGTGGCCAAGCTCGCTGTCAGCTCCAGGGCCGTGGATGCCTTCGGGTACGACGACGTACCGCTCGTCACGACCGTGGCGCTCCTCGCCCGGGACGCTGCCCTGGTCGACAGAGTGGCGGGCCGGTCCCCCGGCGGCCGCGTCGGCACGGCGTGGGCGGCGGCGGCCGCGGCTGCGGCGACGGCGATCCGAGGCGACGCTGCGGCGCTCTCACGGCTCGACACGGCGATCGACGAGATCGAGGGACTCGGCCTTCTGTTCATCGCCGCCCGTCTCCGCTATGCCCGGGCCCTGTTCGACCCGGGTGATGGGGGCGCGCGCGCCGCGGCCGAGGGCGCCGCGGCCGTGCTCCGCGACCTCGGCGCGGTCGCGCTGCTGGCACGGCTCGAGCCCCTGCTTGGGGGTCAGGCCGCCGAGAGCCAGCCCGCCGGGGACGCCGCGTCCGCGTCCGCGTCCGGGAGACCGTGAGGGCGATCCGCATCCCGTGGGCCCGGCATACGGGCCCCGTCGGCGCTCCGTGCGCCCGCTAACCTTCGCGCATGGAGCTATCGCAGGAGTTCTGGTCGAGCTGGGCCTGGCCGGCCGCGACCGCCGTCCTCGGGTTCGTCTTCTTCGCGCTCGTCTTCCGCCAGTACCTTGCACGACGGCGGATGCACCAGTTCGCGTGGTCGATCGGCCTGCTGTTCTACGCGATCGCCGCGGCGATGGAGGCGTGGTCCGAGTACGTCGGCGAGTGGAACCCGACCGTCTACCGGATCTACATCGTCCTGGCGGCGTCGCTGGTCGGCTTCCTGGGTCTCGGGACGCTCTACCTGGTGGCGAAGAAGCGCATCTGGGGCGACATCTACTTCGTCTTCCTGCTCGCCTGCATGGCGATCTTCTTCGTCGGGACGTTCACCGTCGAGCTCGACACGAGCAAGCTCATCCCGGGCATCACCGTCGGAGGCCAGGCGCTGGGGGCGAGCGGCAGCTTCCCGCGGGTGATGTCGCTCCCGATCAACATCACGGGCTCGCTCTTCCTGTTCGGCGGAGCGGTGATCTCCATCTGGCGGTTCGCACGACGGCGGGAGTACGCGTACCGGATGTGGGCGAACGTCCTCATCGCCGCCGGCGCGCTCATCCTCGCCGCGCTGGGCGGGCGCGCGCGGCTCGGCGACACGACGGGCCTGTACGCGGCCGAGATGGTCGCCGCGGCGCTCATGCTCGCGGGCTTCCTGCTGGCCGGGACGCTCCAGAAGGGCGCCGACGCGGGTCGCGCAGGACGGGAGGCGGCCCGGGCAGAGGCGCCACCGGCCTGAGCCGGCCTGCTCGTCCGTGGCCCTCGTTCAGGCGGTCGAGCCACCGATAGGCTCCAGCCCCTCCGTCTGCGGCGGCCTAGAATCCTCCGGTCGCGCCCCGCCGCCACCGCGGCCGCATCGCCGCCTCCGCCAGCACCCGAGGACCCTTCCCGTGACGTACCTGCCCGCCGCCGACCGTTACGACTCGATGACCTACCGCTTCTGCGGCCGGAGCGGCCTGCAGCTGCCGGTGCTCTCCCTGGGCCTCTGGCACAACTTCGGGGACACGGCGCCGCTGTCGGTCCAGCGCGAGATCGTCCACACGGCGTTCGATCTCGGGATCACGCACTTCGACCTGGCCAACAACTACGGGCCGCCGTACGGCAGCGCCGAGGTGAACTTCGGCCGCATCCTGCGCGAGGACCTCGCCGCGCACCGCGACGAGCTGATCATCAGCAGCAAGGCCGGCTGGGACATGTGGCCGGGGCCGTACGGCCAGGGGGGCGGCTCGCGCAAGTACGTGCTCGCGAGCCTGGACCAGAGCCTCCGGCGGGTGGGGGTGGACTACTTCGACATCTTCTACTCCCACCGATTCGACCTCGACACGCCGCTCGAGGAAACGATGGGCGCCCTCGCGACCGCTGTCCGCCAGGGCAAGGCGCTCTACGTGGGGATCTCGTCGTACTCGGCGACGAAGACCCGCGCGGCGGCCGCGATCCTCCGCACCGAGGGCGTGCCGCTCCTCATCCACCAGCCCAGCTACAACCTCTTCAACCGCTGGGTGGAGCCGGACCTGCTCGATACGCTCGAGGAGGTGGGAGCCGGGGTGATCGCCTTCACGGCGCTGGCGCAGGGCCTGCTCACCGACAAGTACCTCGACGGCATCCCGGCGAACGCCCGCATCAACCGCCCCGGCGGTGACTCGCTCGACCGCTCGATGCTGTCCGAGCAGAACCTCGCCCGCGTCCGGGCACTGAACGACATCGCGCGGCGGCGCGGCCAGACGCTCGCACAGATGGCGTACGCGTGGGTCCTGCGCGACCCGCGGGTGACGACCACGCTCATCGGCGCGAGCTCGCCCGATCAGGTGCGCGAGAACGTTGGCGCGCTCGCGAACCTCGCGTTCTCCGCCGAGGAGCTCGCGGAGATCGACCTGTACGCGGTCGAAGGCGGCGTGAACCTCTGGGAGAAGCCGAGCACCGACCGGCGGCCGTAGGCGGCGCGGGCGTCCGATCGGGCCGTCCTACTTCAGGTCCCAGACCGTGAAGTCGTCATACCAGACGTCGAGGTCCGGCGTGTCCGACCACGCGACCATCCCGACGCGGCCGACGCGCATGTCGGGCTCCTTCACGGCCGCCACCGCCGAGCCGTTGAGGCACACGGTGACGACCTTCCCCCGCACGGCGACCGCCAGCACGTTGGGGCTGCCCACCCGCAATCGTCCGGAGGACGTCCACGGGATGAGGTCGATCTCCTCGTTGTCCACGGCCTTCGCGAGCCGGAACTCGCCGGACGAGCGGACGGTGAGCTCGAACATGTTGAACTTGTCGATCACCCCGAAGTAGATCCCCCAGGTGCCGTCGCCGGGCGTGCCGGTCGGCCACGCCCTGAGCTGCACGCCGTAGGTCGCGTCCATCCCGCTCGGCTCGTAAGAGGCGGCCCACCAGTGGTCGGGATCCAGCACCGTGACGTGGTATGCCCCGTCCTCGTATCGCGACCGGACCGGGCCCTCCGTGTTGATCGGCCAGCCGGAGGTCCGCTGGGAGAAGTCGTCCTGGTCGAGCAGCGTGCCCGAGGTGGAGGGGCACTTGCCCACGGCAGCGGCGATCGCGCCCGCGGTCGGCCGGGGCGTCGGCGTGGAGGCCGGCGGCGAGGTGACCGGCGTGGAGGCCGGCGGCGAAATGACCGGCGTGGGGCTCGCGGCAGGGGGCGGGGGCGCCGTCGACGCGGGCGGCGGGGCAGGGGTGGCGGCCGCGCCCCCGCTCGGCAGGAGCGAGCCGGATGCCACCGCGATGGGTCCCCCCGAGCCGCCCGGCGGACCCACGGGCGATGCGATCTGGCCGGCGGCGCCGGCCGAGCCCGCGGGCGAGGCGGACGGTCCGCCCGTGCCGCCGAGCCAGCCCTGTGAGATCGCGAGGCCGCCACCGCCGACGGCGAGCGCGAGGACGAGGGCCGCGACGACGAGCCAGGGCAGCGCCCGGCGCGGGCGACGGTCGGCGGGCGACGGCGTGGCGGCCGGCGACGGCGGCGCCGGCGGTCCGAGGCCGGCGCCGGGCGGGATGGCCGGCACCTGGAGAGGGACCGCGGACGGGGTCCAGGGCGCCGCGCTGGGCACGAGCGTGGGCGCCACGCCGGGCACGAGCGTGGGCGCCACGCCGGGCACGAGCGTGGGCGCCACGCCGGGCACGAGCGTGGGCGCCTCCGCGGCATCGGCGCGCGCGGCCGCGGCGACCGCGGTCGCGAACTCCCGCGCGAACGTGCCCGCGCTCGGGAAGCGAGCCTCCGGGTCCTTCGCGAGCGACCGGAGGATCACGGCCTGCACGGCCTCCGGCACCGCGGGGTTGAACGTTCGCGGCTCCGGCGGCGGATCCTGCAGGTGCTGGACCATCACCGCCGTCGGCGACTCGCCCTGGAACGGCACCCGCCCCGTCACCATCTCGTACGCCACGACCCCGAGGGAGTACTGGTCGCTCCGGGCGTCCACCGGGCGGCTCCCCGCCTGCTCGGGCGACATGTACGCCGGCGTGCCGACGAGCGCCCCCGTCGCGCTCACCTGGATCGAGTCCTCGAGGATCTTCGCGATCCCGAAGTCGCTCAGGACCGGGTCGCCCGCGGCAGTGAGGAGGACGTTCGCCGGCTTGAGGTCCCGGTGGACCGCGCCGTGGGCGTGGGCGTAGTCGAGGGCGTCCGCGATCGGGCCCAGGAATGCCGACGCCTCCGCGAGCGTCATCGGGCCCCGCTCCGCGCGCACGCGCGCGAGCCGCTCCTTCAGCGTCCCGCCGTCCACGAACTCCATGACCATGTACGGCCGGCCCGCGGAGGTGTCGAAGTCGTACACCTGCACGATGGACGGATGTCGAAGCGCCGCGACGAGGCGCGCCTCGTGGACGAACCGCTCCTGGAACCCGGGCTCCGCGGCGAGGTGCGGGTGGATCGCCTTGATCGCGACGTCGCGTGCGAGGGTGGGGTGGCGGGCGCGGTACACATCGGCCATCCCGCCGCGGCCGATGACCTCGACGACGACGTACTTGCCGAACGCGCGCGGGCTCATCGCGCGCCCTTCCGTCGGAGCAGGACGTAGACGACGACGTAGAGGACGAGGGCGATGAGGCCGGTCGCGGCCCAGGCCGCGGCGATGCTCGTCCCGAAGATCGGGCCGAACGCCTCGTCGAGCGAGCCGACCATCACCTGTCGCTCAGCCGGCGTCGCGTAGGACTCGATCCCCGGCAGGATGCATCCCTCGAGGCTCGGCGTCGTGCAATCGCCCGAGCGCACCTCGGTCGCCGTCGTCAGCCCCTGGAAGACCCACTTCGTGCTCGTCGCGTCCGCGATGGCGCCGCCGGCCGTGCCCAGCCGGTCGAGAGGCACGAGGCCGCCGGAGAAGACGATCTGGACGACGACCACGACGATGACGAGGAGCATCGCCTGCTCCTCCCGGGGGGCGATCGCGGAGATGAGCAGCCCCCACATCACGCCGGAGATCGCGGCGAGCGCGAGCGTGACGAAGACGAGCAGGATGGCCTGCGGCCCGAGGTGGCCCATGTCCACCGCGACCATCTTGATCGCGAGCAGGACGGCGGCGTTGTACAGGGCGAAGAGGACGCCCACCCAGACTTTCGACGCCAGGTAGGGCGCGACGCCGACCGCGACCGCGCGCTCCCGGCGGTGGATCGGGGCCTCCTTCACGATCTCGCGGACGGAGCTGAGGGCCCCGACGAGGAACGGGATGATCGACGCCATGAAGAGCATCGACATGGCGCGGGTCGCGTCGCCGCTGAGCGGGTCGAAGACGTCGCGTGGCCAGGCGATGAAGTCGATGCAGGCGAGGAGGGGCGCGACGAGGAACAGGAGGAGGAGGTTCACCCGGTCGCGCCGGATGATGCTCAGGTAGCGCGCCGAGAGGACGCGGAACTGGCGGAGCATCGACGGGCGGGCGCCGCGGCCGCCGCCGGACGCCGCACCCCTCGGGCGCGCGGCGCGGCCCGGACGCGGGACCTCGACCAGATCGCCATACCGCGCCTGCAACCGGGCGACGACGTACTCGCGGAACTGCGCCGACGCCCTGTACCGCGCGCCCCACTCCTCGGGCGTCGACTCGCGCTCGACCTTGTCGTAGATGCCGTCGAAGTCGGTCACCCCGAAGTACGCGAGCGCCTGGTCGGGCGGGCCGAAGTACGCCACGTGTCCGCCCTTGGCGAGGAACGCCACGAGGTCGCAGAGCATGACGTTCTTCGTCGCGTGGGTCACGAGGATGACCGTGTGCCCGCGATCGGCCAGGGTGCGCAGGAGGCGCATGAGCTGGCCCTCGGTCCCCGGGTCCAGGCCGGAGGTCGCCTCGTCGAGGAAGAACAGGCCGGGCTCGGTGAGCAGCTCCACGCCGATGGAGACGCGCTTGCGCTGGCCCCCGCTCAGGCGGTGGATCGGGACGTTCGCCCTCTCGACCAACCCGAGGGTCTCGAGCACCTCGTCCACCCGCCGGCGGCGCTCGTCCGCCGTCGTGTCCGCCGGCAGGCGGAGGCGGGCGGAGTACTCGAGCGCCTGCCGCACCGTCAGCTCGCGGTGGATGATGTCGTCCTGGGGCACGTATCCGATCGAGGTCCGGAACGCGTCCGCGTTGCGGTACAGGTCTGTCCCGTTCACGAGGACGCTGCCGTCGCGCGCCGGGCGGAAGCCGTTGAGCGCGTCGAGGAGGGTGGACTTCCCGGCACCGCTCACGCCCACCAGGGCGACGAACTCGCGCGGCTGGATCGAGAGCGAGATGTCCTGGAGCAGGTTCAGGCCCTTGCTCACGGGCTGGTTCAGGTGGACGGCGTCGAGCTGGAGGTCGCGCGACTCGTCCGACAGCTCCAGCGCCCCGGGGGCGACGACGAACCGGGCCGGCCCGACGCGGACCTCCGCGCCCGGCTCGACGGAACGCGGCTCGCCGGCCGGGATGCGCTCGCCCTCCACGAACGTGCCGTTGGCCGAGCCGAGGTCCTCGACGAGGACCGCCCCGTCGCGCACGAGGACGCGCGCGTGGGCGCGCGACACGGTCGGGTGCGCGAGGTCCACGTCGTTGCCCGCGCCGCGCCCGATCGTCAGGCTCTCGCGTCCGGCGAGACGGAGGGTGCGCACAGACCCCTGCGCGTCCGGGACGCCGGGCCCGGCGAGGTACGCGAGCGAGACGGCGTCCATGATCCGCAGCACGTCCCCCTCGTGGAGGCGCACGGAGGAGACACGCGTGCCGTCGCGCGTGAGGCCGTTCGCACTCCCGGCGTCCTCGATCTCCCACCCGTCCCCCATTCGGTGGATCGTCGCGTGGCGGCGCGAGACGGATGGATGGTCCACGACGATGTCGTTCGACGGGTCCCTGCCGAGGGTGAGGGCGTCGCGATCGAGGGGATGCTCGACGGCGCCGGCGGCCGTGCTCACGACGAGCCGAGGCCCGGGCGGAGCGAGGACCCTCGTGGTGTCCTCCGCGTGCCGACGGCCGGCGCCGGGCGCGCCGGCCGTCGCCGTGGCCGCCGCGTCGGCGGCCACGGGCATGCCGTCGGCCGAGGCCGCGCGGCCGCCCCCGGCGGCGGGCATCGGCCGCAGCGTCGCGTCGAGGTCGGGCGGGGACAGGAGCGACAGGGCGCACCCACCGATCCGGACCGTCTCCCCGGGGAGGAGCGCCCGCGGCACGCGGGGCTCCAGCTCGACGTCGTCCACGCGTGTCCCGTTGCTGCTCCCGAGGTCCGTCACGCGGACCTCGGCGCCGTCCCACGCCAGGCGGACGTGATGCCGCGAGACGAGCGGGTCGTCGAGGATGACCACGTTGTCCGGGGCGCGGCCGACGCCGGTCTCCCCGAGTGGCAGGGCGAGCTCGCGGCGCTCGCCGCCGCGGCGGACCTCCACGCGGGCCGGGGGATTCATCGTGCCGCCCCCGCGCCGGCGGCGCGACGCCGGACGGCAGCCGCGCCGGCCGGACCTGCTCCTGCCTGCGCGCCCGGGCCGACGCCCGGACCAGGGCTCCCCGGGCTGCCGCCGGTCAGCTCGAGCTTCAGCCGCATCTTCACGTCGGCATCGACGAAGAGGGCGCCGTGCTCCTGCCGCACCGGATGGATGTCGGTCTCCGGGAGGATCGCGCTCGCGACCGGTACCGAGCCATCGCCGTCCGGGCCGGCGACGATCTCGAGCCTGCTCCAGCCGCGCCGCTCGTCGCGGGTCCCATGCATCGCGACGACCGTGCGACCGCCGTACCCGAAGATGGAGGTAGCCGGCACGCTCGACGCCGTCCCGAGCCCCTCCCGGAACTCCCGGGCCGCGCGGACGAGGGGCCGCTGCGGGCCATCGGGCCACGCCTCGTCCGCGAGGACGTCCACGGGCCCGCGGTCCTCGGCGACGCACGCGTAGGTCGGGAGGATCTGGTACGAGGACGGGAAGGTGGCCGCCACCGCGCGCAGCCGGTCGCCCATGAGGCCGAACGGGAGGATGCGCGGACCGAGCACGAGGCCGGCGAGCGCACCCGGGGTCCCGCGGTGGGGCCCACCCATGAGCACGAGCCGGTCCACCCGCGACCGTCCGCCGAGCCGTTCCACGTACCAGCGGCTGACCAGGCATCCGAGGCTGTGGGCGACGATCGTCACCGGGCCGTCCACGCGCCAGTCGTCGATCGCCTGCGCCAGGCGGCGAGCGGAGTCGCGGACGTCCTGCCGCCAGTCGTACCCGAACTCCAGCAGGTCGCGGCCGCGCTGGTAGCCGAGGCCGTCCACGAGGTAGTCGCCCATGCGGCGGTACGCCTGGATCTTCACGAGGTTCGGGACGACGACGACCTCGCCGACGACCGCTCCCGGCCGCACGTCCTCGCTCCCCGGGATGCGCAGCGCGTCCGGTTCGGCGAGGAGCACGTGCGTGCTCGGCCAGAGGCGCTCGCTGCCCCGCCACAGCTCGGAGCCCATGAGGCCGGGCACGAAGACGACCGGGCGGCGAGGACCGCCCTCGGGACCCGGCCCGCCGGGCCCCTCGACGAGGGTGAGGTCGTCCGGCTCGAAGCCGGGCTTGAAGACGAGGCGTGCACCGCCGATCCGGACGGTGGTGCCGGGACGGAGCACGACCTCCTCGACGCGGTGCGGCCCCACCCACGTCCCGTTGCGGCTGCCGGCGTCGCGGAGGACGAGCGCGCCGCCCCGTCGCTCGATGCGCGCGTGGCGCCGCGAGACCTGCGCGTCGTCGAGCGCGACGTCGCAGGCGGGGTCGCGGCCGATCGCGACCGGGCCCCGGTCGAGCGGGACCTCCCACGCGCCGTCGCGGAGCTGGACCGCGAGGCGAGGGGTCCGCGTCCGGTTGAGCCGGATCGTGAGGGTCGCGCCGGCGAGAGTCGCGTCGAGGTCGGCGGCCGTGTCGATGCGCGTGACGTCCGGGGCGGGCGGCCCGGCGGGCGGCGGCCCTGCCTCGTACCGGAGCTCCGCGCCGCCGATCCCGATCGTGTCCCCGTCGGCGAGCCTCGCACGCTCGACGCGCACGCCGTTCACGCGCGTCCCGTTCGCGGACCCGAGGTCCACGACGGTGCAGCCGCCGTCGTCGCAGTCGAGGCGCGCGTGCGTCCGTGAGGCGTGCGCGTCCTCGATGACGATGTCGCTCGCCGTCGCGCGGCCGATGACGACCGACGCGGAGGCGAGCGTGTACTCCTCCGAGCCGCCCGCGGTCCGAACGACGATCCTGCCCACGCTCGACGCCACGCCACACCCCCGGCCACCGGGCGGCCGCCACGTTCCACGGCGACGGGGCGCATGCGACGGCGACACCCCGGCGGGCCGACGCCCACATCGTCAGGAAATGACCCGGACGGTCGCCAGAGCCGTCGGACACGAAGTGGCTCGGGCGGGAGCCCGACCAGACCCAGGCCCAGAACCGCTCGTCGCGCGCGGCCGTCGGGCGTCCGACCTTCCGGGTCGCTGCCGGCACCGCCGCCGGGAATGCCGGTGCCGATCCGGTCCGACCGGCGCTCCGCGCGGCGCTACGATGGTCCGGACCATCCCGTGACCGGAGGCTTCACGTGGCGCAGGCGTGGCTGGGGGCGCTCGAGGGCGTCGTTCCCCGCCATCGGCTGGCCACCTCCAAGGGGGACCTCTCGACCTTCGCGTCGGATGGCCTGACCGCGTACGCGGAGATGCCCGGCGCCGTCCTGCTCGCGAACACCGAGCAGGAGGTGGTCGAGGCGGTCCGGATCTGTCACCGCTTCCGCGTCCCGTTCGTCGCCCGGGGCAGCGGGACGAGCCTGTCCGGCGCGTCGGTGCCGGAGCCGGGCGGCCTGGTCATCGCGCTCAACCGCCTCCGGCGCATCGACATCGACGCCCCACGCCGCCTCGCGACGGTGGAGCCTGGCGCGTGGAACCTCGACGTCTCCAAGGCGGCGGCGTCGTCCGGCCTGTACTACGCCCCCGACCCGTCGAGCCAGCAGATCTGCAGCATCGGCGGAAACGTCGCATTCAACGCGGGCGGCGCGCACTGCCTGAAGTACGGGACGACGGGCAACCACGTCCTCGGGCTCCGCGTCGTCCTCCCGGACGGCACGGTCGCCGACCTCGGCGGCGAGAGCCTCGAGAGCGCGGGGCCGGGCCTCGCGGCGCTGTTCTCGGCCTCGGAGGGACTCCTCGGCATCGTGCTCCGCGCGACCGTGCGCCTGCTGCCGAAGCCGGAGCGGATCCGCACCGTCCTGGCCGCCTACCCCACCCTCGCGCGGGCGGGCGACGCGGTCGCGGCGGTCGTGGCGGCGGGGCTGCTGCCGGCCGCGATCGAGGTGATGGACGCGCTGGCGATCGAGGCGGCCGAGGCTGCGGTCCACCCTGGCTACCCGTCCGACGCGGGTGGTCTCGTGATCGTCGAGCTCGACGGCGAGGCCGACGTCGTGGAGGCCGAGTGGGCGGTGCTCCAGCGCGTGCTGGAACCGTCGGGCCCGACGTCGGTCCGGATCGCGCGCGACGCCCGGGATCGCGCGGAGATCTGGCGCGGGCGCAAGAGCGCGTTCTCGGCGGTCGGTCGGCTGAGCCCGGACTTCATCGTGAACGACGGTGTGGTGCCGCGGACGCGGCTGCCGGAGGCACTGGAGGGGATCGAGGCGCTCTCCGCGCGATACGGCCTCCGGATCGCGAACGTCTTCCACGCCGGGGACGGGAACCTGCACCCGCTGATCCTGTACGACGGCCGCGTGTCCGGCGAGCACGAGCGGGCCGAGGTGATCTCCGGCGAGATCCTGGACCTGTGCATCCGCGTGGGCGGGTCGATCACGGGCGAGCACGGCGTCGGCCTCGAGAAGCGCTCCCACTTCGGGCGCATGTACGCCGAGCCCGACATCGACGCGATGCGGCGGGTCCGGCTCGCGGTGGATCCGCTCGAGCTGGCGAACCCGGGCAAGGTGCTGCCGACGGGGCCGCTGCCCGCGACGGAAGATGCGGCGCGGGGCGCGACCGCGGCCGGGAGGACGGCCCAGCCCTCCACCGCGGCGGCGGACCCGGCCGCCGCGCCCGACGTCCTGCGCCCCGCGACGATCGACGAGGTCCGCGACGCGATCGCGAGCCATCCTCGCCTCCTGCCGCGCGGCGGCGGCACGAAGACGGCGCTCTCCGCCCCCTGGGCGCCCGAGGTCGTCGTCCTCGACCTGTCCGGCCTCGCAGGCGTCGTCGAGTACCAGCCATCCGAGTTCGTCCTCACGGCCCTCGCCGGCACGCGTCTCGCCGACGTCGAGCGCCTGCTCGCCGAGCACGGCCAGTGCCTGCCGTTCGACCCGTTGCTCGTGGGGGCCGGGGCGACGCTGGGCGGCGCGATCGCCGCCGGCCTGAGCGGTCCCGGGCGGTACCGCCGGGGCGGCGTCCGCGACTTCGTGCTCGGCGCGCGGTTCGTGGACGGCCGGGCGAGCCTCGTCCGGACCCGCGGGCGGGTCGTGAAGAACGTCGCGGGGTTCGACCTCCCGCGCCTGCTCACGGGGAGCTGCGGGCGCCTCGCGGCCCTGGTCGAGGTGAGCGTGAAGGTCTTCCCGCGACCCGAGGCGCGCGGCACGGTCGTCGTCCGTCGCGGCCTCGCCGACGCGCTCGACGTGGTGCGCGACCTGACCCTCTCGCCGTTCGACGTCGACGCGCTCGACCTGGTGCCCCTCGACGATGGCGAGGCCGAGGTGCACGTCCGGCTCGCGGGGCCGGCCGCGATCATGGACGCCCGGCTGGCGCGGCTGCGCGCGCACCTCGGGGGTGAGCTCCGCGACGCGGACGACGACGCCTGGTCGGACGTGACGGAGCTGCGGATGGTGCCGGCCGGCTGGGACCTCGCCTGGGTCCCCGTCACGCTGCCCGACATCCCCGTGCTCGAGTCGGCGCTCGCCGGCACCGGCGCGCTTCGCCGGTACGGCGCCGGCGGCCAGGTCGCGTGGATCGCCACGCCGCCGGAAGCCGCACCCGAGGCGGCGCCGAGCGCCCCGGCCGAGGCGCCCGATGCCACCTCGTCGCTGGCCGCCCACCTCGCGGCCCGCGGCATGTCCGGGCTTCGCGTGCTCGGCGCCCCCGCCGCGGACCCGGTCATCGGACGCGACGTCCTCGGGGAGCTGGGACGGCGGGTGCAGGCGGCCCTGGACCCGGCCGGCCGGTTCCGGGGGGCGTGACGTGCGCCACGAGATGCGGCTCGACGGCCGCGTGGAGGATCCCCGCCACATCGCCGGGCCGGTGGAGGCCTGCGTCCACTGCGGCTTCTGCCTGACGACCTGCCCCACGTACCGCGTCCTCGGCCGCGAGATGGACTCCCCGCGCGGCCGGATCGTCCTCGTGAAGGGCGTCTTCGAGGGGACGGTCCCGATGGAGGACGCGATCCCGCACCTGGACGCCTGCCTCGGCTGCCTCGCGTGCGTGACCGCGTGCCCGTCAGGCGTCCGCTACGACCAGCTGCTCACAGCCTTCCGCCACGCGTCGCGCGGCGCCCGCTCGCGGCCGGTCGCGAAGCGGCTCCGCCGTCGCGCGCTGCTGGAGACGCTGCCGCATCCCCGCCGGCTCCGCGCGTCCGCGCGCCTGGGCCAGGCGGCCCGGCCGGCACGGCGCCTCGCCCCGGCGCTCGTCCGGCCGATGCTGGACCTCCTGCCGGCCCCGGACGGACAGGCCGGCCCGCTTCCCGAGGTCACGCCCCCGGTCGGCCCCCGGCGGGCGCGCGTGGCCCTGCTCTCGGGCTGCGTCCAGCAGGTCTTCACGCCGGAGGTCAACGCCGCGACCCTGCGGGTCCTCGCGCTCAACGGGGTCGAGGTCGTGGTACCCGCGGCGCAGGGCTGCTGCGGCGCGCTCGCGCTGCATCTCGGCGAGCTCGACGCCGCGCGCGACCAGGCGCGGGCGAACCTCGCCGCGTTCCCGACCGACGTGGACGCGGTCATCTCGAACGCGGCCGGGTGTGGCTCGGCGCTCCGCGAGTACGGCGACCTGTTCGAGACCGCGGACGAGGCGGCCGATGCCGCGGAGGCCGCGGCGTTCGCGGCACGCGCCGTGGACATCAGCGTCTTCCTCGACCGCCTGGGCATCGTCCCGCCGCCGGACCTGGTGGAGCCGAGCCGCGTCGCGTACCACGACGCCTGCCATCTCGCCCACGCCCAGCGCGTCGTGGAGCCCCCGCGCCGGCTGCTCGCCCAGATCGGAGGCCTCGAGCTGCTCGAGGTCCCGGACGGAGAGATCTGCTGCGGCTCTGCGGGCACGTACAACATCGAGCACCCGGCGATCGCGGGTGCGCTCGGCGAGGCGAAGGCGAGCTCGATCATGGGCGTCCGGCCGGACGTCCTCGCGCTCGGCAACGTCGGCTGCCTGGTGCAGATCCGCGCCCACCTCGAGAAGCGGGGCACGCCGATCCCGGTCCTCCACACGGTCGAGGTGCTCGACCGGGCGTACCGCGGGGTGCCGCTGCCGCGCTGAGGCGGCCGCTCGGCGGCCACGTGGCGGCCACTCGTCCCGCCGCTCGTGCCGCTCCTCGCGGGGCGTGGACCGGACGCCCCGGGTGCTGGTCGGTGGCTCAGCCCAGCTCCGCGCGGGCCGCGGCGAGGATCCGGGTCAGCTCGGACTGCTCGGGGGCGCCGAGCGGTGCCGGGTGGTGGTTGGCGAGGATCCAGGCCGCCCTCTCCCGGGCGACCTCCACCGGGTCCCGGAACCGGCCGCCGGCCAGCTCGTGCGTGAGGCCGCGCCTGAGCGCCGTGGGCATGTGTCGGCGCGTGTGGTCCTCTGCGAGGAAGTGGCCGCCCGGTCCCACGTTCGCGATGACGTCGAGGGCCAGCGTCTCCTCGTCGACCTCCTCCGCGAGGAGCGCGTGGCGGGCGCGCTGGTAGATGTCGTCGTCGAGGAGGATCGCCTCCGGGTACAGGAGCGTGTACGTCCGGCTGAGGCCCAGGCCCGTGACGATCTCCGGCCCCGCGAGCGCGGCCAGGAGCGGGTCGTGGGCGACCTCGGCGGCCGACTGCCACGTGCCCGCGGCGGGCGACTCGGTGCCGAAGCAGGCCGCGAGCGACGGCAGGCCCCAGTGATGGGCCATCTCCACCGGCGCGTACCGGGCCCGGCTGTCGATGGAGTAGCCCACGTACGCCCCGGTGCGCGGGTCCGCCCACGCCTTCATGATCGAGTGGAAGACCGGCGTCCCGGGGTACGCGAGCTGGAGCAGGACGATGCCCGAGATCACCTCGGCGTCGCCGACGACGAGCGCGCCGGCCGAGGTCGCCGGGGCGGTGGTCCCCAGCGTGGGCATCGACAGGAAGCCGACCGGGAGGCCGGCCTCGGCCATGACGAGAGCCGCCTCCAGGCCCGCGTGGTCCTGCGCGAGCGGCGCGATGGAGCAGACGAGGTTCGACAGCATGGGGCGGGCGCGCAGGGCCTCCCGGCTGCCCGCGAGGACCGTCGCCATCTCCACGGCGTACCGTGCCTCGGCGCGGCCCATGACCATGCCCTGGAAGTGCTTGACCGTGTTGTTGTATGCCGCGTCGATCTCGTGGAGCTGCGACGTACGGCCCATGTCCTGGGCGCTCACGGTGGGCCACATGAAGCCGATCGAGCCGAGGCGGTCGCAGATCCGCGCCATCGTGGCGACGTCGTCCTTGCGCGATGGCCGCTCCTCGCGGGTCTCCCAGTCGATGGTGGCGACGCCGCAGCCGTCGGTCGTGAAGTAGGTCGCCCCGTCCCCGATCGGCAGGTCGAAGGCCGGGTCGCGCGCGGCCATCGTGAACCCACGCGGCGCGGAGGCGAGCGCGCGGAGCACGAGATCGCGCGGGAACCGCACGACGCGGGTCTCCCGGTCGACGACCGCCCCGTGGTCGCCCAGGATCCGGAGCGACGCCTCGTCGGGGAACCGGACGCCCACGTCCTCGAGCACCTGCAGGGTGGCGTCCCGCAACCGGTCGAGCTCCTCGTCGGTCAGGAACCGGACGCGGCGGTGCGCGCGGAGCGGCTCGAGCGGCGGCGTCGCGCTGAACGCCGCACCCCCGGTCTCGGTCGGTCCGGACATGGTCGAGTCGCCTCCTTCGCGTGCGGCGGTCGGCGAGGCGGCGGGCGCCCGTCCCGCGGCGTCCCCTGCGGACACCATAGCCGATGCATGTCCATCGCCGGCGGCGCTCGCGCGGCCTGGCTCGCGAGCGGGAGTCCCGCCGCGCATCGCGGCGGCGATCAGCCGTCCGGACGCCTCGCGGCAGCCAGGCGCGCCGTGAGTCCGTCGATGACCGTTTCGAGGCCGATGCCGTACTGCTCGGACGGCGAGCGCCCCCCGATGGCCGGCGCGACCCGCGCGATCGCCGGGAACCGCGCGGGGTCGAGCGACCGGAGGTAGGCGACACCCTGCCTCTGGGCCTCGCGGAAGTCCGGTGAACGCCCGGCCATGACGGCGAAGCCGAGCTGGAACATGTAGAGCGACTGGTAGGCGTCGAAGGCGTCGCGGGGTTCGAAACCGGCCTCGTCGAGGACCTCGAGGATCCGCTCGAACAGGGCGATCCCCGCCGCGCCATATCGTGCGCGGCCGGCCATGAGGTCGACCGCGTTGGGGTGCGCCTGCAGGGCGTCGAGCATCGCGGTGTGGACCTCCCGGAGCTCGTGCTGCCAGTCGCCCGCCCGCGGCGGCACGACGATCCCCTCGAGCACGCGCTCCCCGACGAGGTCAAGGAGCTCCGCCTTGTCGCGCACGTGCCAGTAGACCGCCATCGGCGTCACGCCCAGGTCGGCGGCGAGGCGGCGGATCGAGAGGCCGTCGACCCCCTCGGCATCGACGATCCGCAGCGCGGCGTCCACGATCGCGGCGCGGTCGAGGACGGGATGGGCGCCGCGCCGGGGGTGACGGCGCTCCTCGCGCCACGGCAGAGCGGGCAGGCCCGAAGACGCGCCGGCCGTGGGGTCGACGAGCGCGTCCGTGCCTCCTTGCCCCGTCTCGCCGCCGTCGGACGCCTCGCCGCCGTGAGCCGCCGCCGGACCGCCGGGCCGGCGACCTCCTCGCGCCGCCCCGCGGTCGTTCGCTCTCGGCGTGTCATCCCGCGCGTTCGTCATGGGGTCCTCCCGAGAACGGGCCATTCGTCACTTCTGAGTGTACAACGTACAACCCATTATACGTCGTATAGTTCTCATCGGACCACACGGCGAACCAGGACGTGGGAGCACTGGACGATGGCGACGACAGGACGTCAGCAGGTCGGCCGCGGGGACGCGGACGCACGGGCGATCGGAGGGAGCAGAGGCCTCATGGACAGGATCATCACCGGCACCGTGGACGGCGTCGTCGTCCCCGTCACCGGCGTCATCCCGACGCTCGTCACGAGCGGCGTGCTGTTCGTCGTCTTCCTGGCGCTCTGGATCGCGTTCGGCGCCGGCCTCGTGCTGAGCCAGGGCAGCCTCGATGCGGCATGGGAGTGGATCCGCGGCCTGCCGCTGATCGTCCAGGCCGTCGCGTGGCTGCTGTTCCTGCCCGTGGTGGCAGCCCTCTGGATCTGGGAGACGAGCTGGCCGCTCGTGCTGCGGCTCGTCCTCGTCGTCGGCCTGGCCGGCTGGAGCCTGGTGATGTTCCTGCCGCGCTCGTCGCAGGGGTAGGCTCCTCGCCCCTACCGCTCGCCGGGGCCCTCGCCGAGCGTCGCCTCGAGGAGCCGCGTCATCCGCCGGTGGTGCGACCCGCGCCAGTAGATGCCGCCGCAGGCGGGGCACCGTCGGAACGTCGCCTGCTCGCGCTGGACGCGGGCCGGGACCGCATCGCGGATCGCCTCCCGACCGACGTCCTCGAGCAGCGCGCTGCACCGGAGGCAGCGCGCGAACGGCCGGACCTCGTCGGCCAGCCCGAATCGCGCGACGACCTCGGCGAGCTGGTCGGCGGGCGCGTCATGGCGGACGATCGCACCCCATCGGACGGCGCCGCGCTTGAGGAGCCCGCGGTCGCGGGTGAGGAGGATCCGGTCCTCGGCGACGGCGAGTCCGGCGATCTTCGCGTCGTCGGCGTCACGGTCGTACGCGGTGTCGAAGCCACACATCCGCAGGTAAGCGGCGAGGCGGCCGAGGTGTCCGTCGAGGACGAACCGCGCCTCCCCGGCGGGTCGCGCGGCGACGGGTGGGATCGCCACGGGCGCCGGGCCGCTCCAGCCGAAGGGGTACGCGTCCACGCGGTCCCCGGGAGTGAGCCGGTCCAGGAGCCGGGCCGGTCGACCGGCGATGGCGACCAGGGCGACCTCCGGGTGCGGGACCCCCGCGGCCTCCAGGACGTCCTTCGCGCCCGGGCGTCCGGCGATCGGGCGGCGCAGGACGGTCCCACGCAGGCCGGACGAGAGGAAGTCCTCGAGCGCGCCGTGGAGGCGGACGTCGACGGTCACGGTCCCACGGTACGCCGGCGGCGCACCGTGGGACATGCCGGGCCTGCTATGCCCGGTAGTAGGCGACCATGACCTCCTCGCCGGCGTCCAGGCCGGCGAGGGCGCTGCGCACGTCGAGTGCGACCGCCCGGCTCAGGTCGGCGTCCTCGCGCTGGCTGCGGTGGAGCTGCGCGCGGTAGCCATGCTCCTGGAGGAGATCGGCCTCCGCCCAGACGCGCTTGCGGCTCTTGGTGTCGTTGCGATATCGGCGGATGAGGAGCGGGGCCGTCCACTTGTCGGTCGCGCGCGAGAGCTCGCTCGCGGTCTCCCAGTCGGACGACCAGTTGAGGAACCAGGCCACGATGAAGATGACGCTGGCGATCACCAGGGCGGTGACTGCCGGATCAGGAGACAAGTGCGGGCCCTCCGCGTGGGACGGGGTGTCCGGCGACGGTAGCAGCCGTCGACCAACCTGTCTTCGGCGGGGCCGACGATACGGATGGCCGGCCACAGGACGCGGTGGCGGTGCGGCGAGCCCGTGGGCCCCACACGACCCCCGATGATCCACCCTCCCCGCCTCCTCCACCGCGTACACTCGCTCTCCCGATGAACGTGGTCTTCCTCTCGCCCCACTTCCCGCCCACGCTGTACCTGTTCTGCCTGCGTCTGCGCGAGCTGGGGGCGACGGTCCTGGGCGTGGCGGACGCGGCCTACGATTCCCTTCGCCCTGATCTCCGCGACGCGCTCACCGAGTACTACCGCGTCCCCGATCTCCACGACTACGACGCGCTCGTCCGGGCTCTCGGACACTTCACCGCCCGCCACGGCCGGATCGACCGGATCGATTCGCTCAACGAGTACTGGCTCGAGACCGAGGCCCGCCTCCGGACGGACTTCAACATCCCTGGCCTGAACCTCCAGACGATCGGCCGGGTCAAGCGCAAATCGGCGATGAAACGCGTCTTCGAGCGCGCCGGTGTGCCGACCGCGCGCGGCCGCGTCGCGCGGACCACGCCGGCGGCGCGGGACTTCATCGCGGAGGTCGGGTACCCGGTCATCGCCAAGCCCGATGTCGGCGTGGGTGCAGCACGGACCTATCGGATCGAGAACGACGACGATCTCGCCGCCTTCCTCGCCGGTCGGGCACGCGTCGACTACATCCTCGAGGAGGAGCTCACGGGCCAGCTCCTCTCGTTCGACGGACTGGTCGATCGCGGCGGGCGGATCGTCTTCTCGTCATCGCTCGTCTACGGCCTGCCCGTCCTCGACGCCGTCCGGGGCGCGGACATGTGGTACTGGATCGACCGCGAGATCGCACCGGACCTCGCCGAGATCGGGGAGCGCCTCGTCCGCGCGTTCGACGTCCGCGAGCGCCCGTTCCACTTCGAGTTCTTCCGCCTGCCGGACGGCGGGCTCACCGCCCTCGAGGTGAACATGCGGCAGCCCGGTGGCCTGACGGTGGACATGTGGGACTGGGCGAACGAGATCGACTTCTACCGGGCCTGGGCGGAGGTGGTCGTCAAGGGGACCACGGTCGTCGAGACGGACCGGCCGTACTACTGCCTCTGGGCTGGCCGAAAGGTCGGCCGGGCGTATCGGCTCGACCACGACGCGGTGCTCGAGCGGTACGGACCCTCGATGGTCCATCACGAGCGGGTGGACGACGTCTTCGCGCCCGCCATCGGCAACTACGGCTACATCCTGCGCGGCCCCGACCTCGCCCCCCTGGCGGACGCCGCCGAGGCGATCCAGGCGCTCGCCGCCACCGACTGAGCGGTCGGCGGCCCGGCCGGCGGCCCGACCGGCGGCCGGCGGCTCGGCCGCCACCCCACCCCAGCCCGGAACGATCACCCCCAGCCAGCCCGGAGGCTCCATGCACGTCGAGGAACGCACCTGGCACAGCCCGTCGCTGGGCCACGACATGAGCCTCAAGGTCTACGGCCACGACGGCCGGCCCGTCGTGGCGTTCCCATCCCAGGAGGGCCGCTACTGGGACTTCGAGAACTGGGGGATGGTGGACGCCTGCGCCGGCTTCATCGAGTCGGGGCGCATGCGCATCGTCGCGGTGGACGGCATCGACTGGCAGACGTGGGCGAACTGGGACGCCCACCCGGGGGACCGGGCGCGCCGGCACGAGGACTACGACCGCTACCTCGTGACCGAGGTCGTCCCCTTCATCCGCGACCTCACCGGCCGAGAGACCGCATGGGCCACCGGGGCGAGCATGGGCGGATACCACTCGGCCAACGCGCTCTTCCGGCATCCCGACCTGTTCGACGGCCTCATCGCCATGTCCGGGCTCTACCAGCTCCGGATGTTCGTGGGCGAGCACGTGGACGACGCCGTCTACTTCAACAGCCCGCTGCTTTTCCTGCCGAACCTGGAGGACCCCTGGCACCTGGACCGCCTGCGCGCGGCGCGGATCGCGATCGTGGTGGGCCAGGGAGCGTGGGAGGAGGAGATGATCGCCGACACGCGGGCGCTCGAGGGCGTGCTGCGCGCGAAGGGGATCCCGGCGATCGTGGACTACTGGGGCCACGACGTGAACCACGACTGGCCGTGGTGGCGGCGGATGCTGCCGCACTACCTGGACGTGCTCGGGATCTGACGGGAGGGCGCGGTCGCGGGCGGGCCGGACGGGGCGGCGTGCGGCGACGGTCCCCCTTTCCAGCGCGCCGCCTGCCGCGTATGCTGCCGCCTTCGGCCGGGCGGGATCCGGCCCGAGCCAGAGAGGTCGCGATGCGTCCCCCGCGTCCCCGGCACGGCACGTCGGTCCTCCACGTCCCGGCGGCGCCGGCGGCGGCCGCCCTCCTCCTCGCGCTGGTGACCTCCGGCGCCATGCCCTGGTCTCCGCCGGTGGAGGCCGCCTCCCCGCGCTATCCCTCCTTCACCCGTCCGCTCATCATCCCCAAGGTCCGATCCGGGTCGGCCGTCACGCTCCGCGCGAAGTTGGCCGACGTCCAGATCCTCCCGGGCCGCAAGACGCGCATGTGGACGTACGACGGGACGTTCCCGGGTCCGACGATCCGCCAGCGGACGGGGCGGACGACGACCGTGACCCTGGTGAACGACCTGCCGGCGGCGGCCGGGAGCCTGACGCTCCACAACCACGGCAACCACTCCGCCTCGGCGAGCGATGGGCAGCCGGACGCGTACCTCGCCGAGCCGGGCGGCGGCTCCACGGCGTACACGTACACCGGGACCGAGGACGGCGGGAACGAGCGCGGAGCGTTCCAGTGGTACCACGACCACCGGATGGACGTGACCGGGCGCAACGTGTGGATGGGCCTGGCGGGGATGTACATCATCGACGACCCGGCGGACCCGCAGACGCTCCCGAAGGGGGCGTTCGACGTGCCGCTCATGGTGGTGGACCGTTCGTTCGACGCGGGCAACCAGCTGCGGTACGCGTTCGACCGCGACGGGGTCACCGGCGACGTCACCCTCGTGAACGGCGTCCCCCAGCCGTACCTCGCGGTGGCCGACCGACGCTACCGGTTGCGGATCCTCAACGCCTCGAACGCGCGGTCGTACACGTTCGCGCTGTCGGACGGGATGTCGTTCCTGCAGATCGGGACGGATTCCGGCCTCCTGCCGGCGCCGGTCCGCCGCACGCGGATCACGCTCGCACCGGCGGAGCGGGCGGAGGTCGTGGTGGACTTCGCCGGGAAGCTGGGGAAGAGGGTCGTCCTGCGCGACCTTGCGGCGGACGGGCCGCAGCGCTCGGTGCTCCAGTTCCGCGTCACGCGCCACGTGCGCGACGACAGCTCCGTGCCGGCGACCCTGCGGCCGCTGCCGGTCCTCGACGACGCGCCCGCGGCCGAGCGGACCTTCTCGTTCGGCCAGGCCCGCCTGACGGGGCGCTGGACGATCAACGACCGGGGGTTCGACCCGATGCGCGTGGACGCAAGCCCGAGGCTGGGGACGACGGAGCTCTGGACCTTCGTGAACGACAGCGGGGCGCCGCACGTGGTGCACGTCCACGGGACGGACCAGCTGCTCGTGAGCCGCGACGGGAGGCCGCCGGCACCGTACGAGGCGATGAAGGAGTCGTGGCCGCTGGGGATCGGGGAGACGATCACGGTGAAGCTGAAGCTCACGGACAACCTGGGGACGTTCATGCTCCACTGCCACATCCTCGAGCACGAGGACGCGGCGATGATGGCCCAGTACGAGGTGGTGCCGTAGGGTACGTCGGCGCAGTGGCACGGACGATGGCCCCGGCGGGGCGGCCCCGGCCTGGCGGCCCTGACGGGGCGGCCCCGGCCTGGCGGCCATCACGGGGCGGCCCGGCGTCGGGTCGAGGGACGGGCGGGCCGAGGGACGCGGTCAGGACGAGACAGGAGGATCGATGGACCGGGGATACGTGGATCAGGTGCTGGCGGCGGCCGCGAGCATCGTGGCCGGCGGGGCGATCTCGCACAACGGGCACGGCAACGTGAGCATCCGCGTGCCGGGCGCCGACGAGATGTACTACACCGCGGCGTCGTCACTGAAGGGGCTGACCGCCGATGGGGTCTGCCGCGTGCGGCTCGACGGGACGCTCATCGAGGGAGAGCTGCCGCCGATCCAGGGCGCGGTCGTGGCGATGCACACGACGATGTACGCGGCCGACGCCGACGTGGGATGCGTCGTGCACACGCACTCGCCGTACGCGACGGCGTTCGCCGTGGCGCAGGTGCCGATCGACTGCTGGATCGAGGCCATGGCGATGTTCGGCCTGGCCGACGGCGTGCCGGTCGCGGCGTACGGGCCGCGCGGGTCGGCGCAGGCCGTGGCGAACATCCGGGCAGCCGTCCGGCCGGGCGTGCCGGCGGTGCTGCTGGCGAGCCACGGCGTGCTCGTCTTCCACCGGACGCCGGACCTCGCGGTCCTCGTCGGCGGCGTCATCGAGGAGGCGGCCCAGGCGGCCATCAACGCGCGCGCCATCGGCGGGCCCGTGACGCTGCCGGCGGAGATGCGCGGCGCGGCGCTGCAGCGTGCGATGGCCTTCGACGCGAAGGGGACGCAGCGGGCGTAGGCGGGGGCGGATCGGCGCGGCATCTGGTGGCGCGCGGCCGGGCCGCGTGCGCGGGCGCTCCCGGCGCCCGGTGACGGACGCGAGCCGGCCCCCCGCCGTCCGGGCCCCAGCGCGTGCGGCCCCAGGCGCCGTCGGCCCCCCAGCGTAGTCGGGCCCCCAGCGTCGTGCGGCCCCCCCGCAGCGTGCGGCCTCAGGCGTCGTGTGGCCCCCAGCCTAGTCGGGCCCCCAGCGTCGTGCGGCCTCAGGCGTCGTGCGGCCCCCAGCCTAGTCGGGCCCCCAGCGTCGTGCGGCCTCAGGCGTCGTGCGGCCCCCCCCGCCGTGCGGCCGGAGGCTCGCCTCGTCCTACGATGTCTCCGTGGAGCACGACCTCGACCGGTTCGTTCGCGCGCAGGATCGCGTCTGGGACGACGTGCTCGCCGAGCTGCGGGGCGGACGGAAGACGAGCCACTGGATGTGGTTCGTCTTCCCACAGGCCGCCGGCCTCGGGCGGAGCGAGACGGCGCGCTACTACGCGATCGGATCGCTCGACGAGGCACGCGCCTACCTCGCGCACCCGGTCCTGGGGCCACGCCTGCGCGAGTGCGCGGGCCTGCTGCTCGCCGTGGAGGGCCGCCCCGCCGAGGGGATCCTCGGGCCGATCGACGGGCTGAAGCTGCGCTCGAGCATGACCCTGTTCCTGCGCGCCGACCCGTCCGAGCAGGTCTTCGCCCTGGTGCTCGACCGCTACTACCGCGGCGAGCCGGACCCGGCCACCGACGCGATCCTTGCGGGTGCGGGCGACCGCTGAAGACCTGACGCGGGTGCGGCTGCGGCGACTCTGATGCCGGGGCTCGGCCGACCTCGATGGGTGCCGCGCATCGATCCTGTCGCTGGCCGGCAGTCGGCCAGCGACGCAGCCGGCGTCCGGTCCTCGGCGCCGGTCGGCCCTGCCGCGCCACGCCCAGGCGCGAACTCCCCCGCGATCGTCTCCGCAAGCGCCCACCGATCCGGCGGTGCGACGCGGGGCGGCACGGCGCGCGGGGTGGGGTGGGGCGCGGCCCGGGGTGGGGCGCCGCCCGGGAGAGGGCGCGGGGTCACTGTCTTCACGTGGTGAAAGCAGCCGCGTCCTCCCGTGGCTCGCGCGCTTTCGGCCTGCGAGAGCCTTGCACCAGGTGAAGACGGCCTGCTGGAGGAACCCCTTCGGCGCCGTCCCGAGCGTCGGCCGGCACCCCGACGGCCTCGCCCTGGGCTCTCCCGGCTTCGATCCGCAGCCGCGGCCGCCTGACGCCCGTTCCTCCTTTCGCCCGGTGAAGACAAGCGACCGTTGCTTTCACCACGTGAAGATCGCCGACCGGGATCTTCACCAGGTGCAAGAGATCGACCCGACGGAAGGGAGAGGTGCGTCGCCCGGCGGTGTTCGAGCGCCGCCAAGCTCCCCGGGACAGGTCCTGGGCCAGGCATCCACGGCAGCCACACGCTGGGGCAGGGGCACCCGGCGCGCCGCCGGAGGCCGGTGCGACCGGGCCATGCGTTGGGGGCCGCCGCGCCACACGCTGGGGCAGGGGCACCCGGCGCGCCGGCGGAGGCCGGTGGGACCGGGCCATGCGTTGGGGGCCGCCGCGCCACACGCTGGGGCAGGGGCACCCGGCGCGCCGCCGGAGGCCGGTGGGACCGAGCCATGCGTTGGGGGCCGCCGCGCCACACGCTGGGGCCGGGGCACCCGGCGCGCCGCCGGAGGCCGGTGCGACCGAGCCATGCGTTGGGGGCCGCCGCGCCATGCATCCACGGCGCCGTTCGGGCCACGCCTCGGCGGCGCGGCCCGGGTCCCGCGGGCCAGCCGCCACACCCGCGGCCGTCCTGGGGACATGACCCGCCACACATCCGCAGCGCGGACCGCCCGCTCCCCGCGAGGACGCCCGGGCCGCGCGGCACTACACTCGGTTCCTGAGGGGCCAGGCGGCGCACCGCTCCCTCCGCTCCCGATCCTCCGCCCGGACCGTCCTCTCGGGGACGCGGTCGGCACCGCGCGGATCGACCGGTCGCGCATCCGAGCCCATCGCCCGCCGACCGTGACCGGGGACAGGACCACCGCCGATGCGACCGCGCCTCCCGACGCCCGCGCGCACCCGCCGGTCGGCCATGGCCGCCGTCGCGGCCGCCGTCCTGGTCGCGGCGCTCGCGGGCGGCTCCGCCTGGGCGGATCGGGGGCCTGCTCCTGCCGCCGACGACGGCCGGACCGGGGATCGTGTCGGGGCCGCCGCGTCCTCCACGCCGTCGGCCTCGGGGTCGCCCGCACCCACGGCCTCGGGGTCGCCCGCACCGTCCGCGTCCGCCTCCCCTGCCCCCTCGGCCTCCGGCTCGCCCGCGCCCACCGCCTCGGGGTCACCCGGTCCGTCCGGTTCCGCCTCCCCCGCACCGTCCACCTCGGGCGACCCGTCGCCGTCGCCCAGCGGCTCCCCGAATGCCCGGCCCACGCCGGGCTCCGGCGAGACCGAGGACGCGACGCTGGTCATGAACCGGCCCGCCATCGCCTTCGAGGGCGTCGAGCCGTGGCAGATCCAGAGGCCGTCCACCGCCGCCCACTTCGCGATCGGCTACGCCGATGCGCCCTCGTACCTGCCCGGCCAGACGATGCGCCTGGCCGTCAGCACGGACGACCCGTTCTACCTCGTGGAGGTCTACCGCGTGGGCGCCCGCTTCCAGCTCATGAGCTGGTCCGGGTGGCAGCCGGGTCGTCGGCAGCCCAAGCCGGTCATCGAGAAGTCCACGATGATGGTGCGGGCCCGGTGGGCCTGGACGTTCAGCAGGGCGATCCCATCCGACTGGCCCAGCGGCCTCTACTTCGCCAAGCTCACCTCGGGCGGCGCTGGCGCCCAGAGCTACGTGCCGTTCGTCGTGCGCTCGACGCGCGCGAGCACGCTCCTGTTCGTCAGCGGCGCCCTCAACTCGCAGGCGTACAACACGTGGGGCGGGTCGAGCCTGTACGCCAGCAGGATCGGCAGCCCCGCACCGGGCGCGCGCCGTGCGTTCGCCGTCAGCCTGGACCGGCCCTTCGCCCGGCAGGACGGGATGGGCGAGCTCTTCAGCGGCGAGATCCCCTTCGCGCTCTGGCTGGAGCGCCGCGGGTACGACGTGACCTACACGACCGACTACGACCTCTCGATCCGGCCCACGGCCCAGCCGGTCCCACGGGCGACGATCTTCGGCGGCCACGATGAGTATTGGGGCGGCGCCCTGCGGGACTGGCTGGACCTGCACGTCCTGACACGCGGAGACATGGGCCTGGGGGTCTTCGCCGCCGACACGGGCTACTGGAAGGTCCGCTTCCGCGACACCGGGACGACCGGACCTCGGACGGTGGTGCTGTACAAGAACGCGACGCGCGACCCCACGATGAAGAGGCTCTGCCCTCGCGGGGTCAAGCCGCCGGCCGAGGAGTTCCGTGCCCTGCCCTGCGGGACGCCCGGCCCGCGGAGCAAGCCTGAGCAGGCGCTGTACGGGGTGCAGTACGGGGCGATCGTCCCCGGCTATCACCCGTACGCCCTCGCGCCCGGGGTGCCGACCGACTTGCTGGAGGGCACGGGCCTGGGGCCCGGCGACGGTCTCGGGAACGTCGCCGGCGGCGAGGTGGACTGGACCTTCGCCGACTACCCGAAGGTGCCGGGCCTGCGGCTCCTGGCCGAGAACCGGGCATTGCGGGCGTACGAGGGCTACGCGACGCGCGCGCAGGCGGTCATCGCGCAGGCGCCCAGCGGCGCCCGGACGTTCGCGAGCGGCACCTTCTGGTGGACGTGGGGCCTGGAGCCGCACTTCGCCGCCGCCAACGCAGTGCCGATCGGCTTCGACCGCCTGACCGCTAACATCCTCGACTGGCTGGCTGGGAGCGCACCGGCCGACGGTGGGACCGGGACCGGCCCGGGAGGGTCACCGACCCCCGGATCCGGGCCCACGCCCACGCCCGGACCCGGGCCCACCGGGGCGCCGTCGCCGACTCCTGGCCCGTCGCCGACCGCGACGGCGGCCCCGACGCCCACGCCGACCCCGAGCCCGTCGCCGACCCCGAGCGTCCTCCCGTCGCCGTAGGGTCCGGCGCCTCGGCGTCGCCCGACGGTCCGGCGCCCTGCCGTCGCCGCAGGTCCGGCACCTCGGCGTCGCCCGACGGTCCGGCGCCCCGGCGCGCCGGTCAGTCCCGCGCCGGCTCCGTCAGCCGTTCCACGAGCAGGTCCAGCTCCGCGTCCGACAGCCCGTGGCGGATGAGCAGCCGCCGCGCGCCCCCGTGCACCGCATCGAGATGCGCCAGCGCGGCGTCCATGAAGTCCGGTGGGCTGTCCACGACGAGGCTGCCGTGGCGCCAGTCGTCCGGCTCCACGTGCGCGACCGGGGAGGCGAAGAACCCGGCCGAGAGGGCGTAGTCGCCCACGACCACGTCGCGGGGCACGCCACACAGGTCGAGCAGCAGCGCGATCGTGACGCCCGTCCGGTCCTTGCCGGCAGCGCAGCCGATCACAGCGGGCAGACCGTCGTCGGCCAGCAGCGCCCGGACGACCGCCGCGAGCTGCGGGCCGCGCGCGTCAAGGACGTGCCGGTACATGCCGGCGAGGCCGGCGTGCGGCGTGGGGTCGTCGGCGAGCAGCGGGATGCTCCTGTACCGGACGAGCGGGTCGCCGCGGAAGTCGTTCGGGGCGATCAGCAGCTCCTCGGGCCAGCGCAGGTCGATCACCTGGCGCAGCCCGAGACCGACGAGCGCGTCGATCGTCGAGACGGGCAGGCGCGTCAGCTCGTCGGAGCGCAGCAGCGTCCGCCAGCGCATGCGCCGGCCGTGGAGGGTGGGATACCCGCCGACGTCGCGGACGTTGCGCGTGCCATCGAGGGGGAGGTGGCGAAGGGGAAGCGCGGGTGTCGTCATCACCCTGATCGTACCGGGCGACGACGGAACGGGCCCGGGATCCTGGCGGCCCCGCCCGGTGGCATGCGCAGGCGCGGCCCGGACCCGGAGCGATCGGCGGCCATCCTTCGACGAGCCTCGTCCGCCTACGTCGTTCGGATGAGGCGGACCGGTACTTCCGTCGCTGGACGCGGTCCGGGGGTCGGGCCGCACAATGGTGGTCCGCGAGCGCGGCCCGCCTCGCGTGCCCATCGCTCGCGAGGTCTGGAGGATGCCCGCCCAGGATCGGCACCCGGTGGACGGCGGCCGGCCTGTGCCCGCGCCCGGCGCGGCGGACGCCGTCGCGATGCTCGCCCGCGCCGAGTCGATCGCCCACATCGGCAGCTGGCGCCTCGATCTCGCCACCGGGGGCGTCGCCTGGTCGGCCGAGATGTACCGCATCTTCGGCATCGAGGATGACGGCACCGGCCTCGCGGCCCCGGAGGTCGCCCGCTTCGTGCACCCCGAGGATCGAGCAACCTTCGACGCTGCACTCGCACGCGCGTCGCGCGACGGCGCGCCCGTTCCCGTGGACTACCGGATCGTGCGACCCGACGGGTCGATCCGCTGGGTCCACGGCGAAGGCGACGTCGAGCGCGGCACGGACGGGCCGTCGGTCGCATGGGTGGGCTTCGTCCAGGACGTCACCGCGACACACGAGGCAGCGAGCGGCTCCGCGCGCCTCGTGCGCGCGATCGAGCAGGCGAACGACTCGATCGTGATCACCGACCGGTCCGGGGCGATCGAGTTCGTCAACCCGGCGTTCGAGCGGATCACGGGCTACACGCGCGAGGAGGCCCTGGGCCAGAACCCGCGGATCCTCAAGAGCGGGTTCCACGGCGACGACTTCTACCGCGCGATGTGGGAGACGCTCGAGGCGGGCGAGACGTGGAGCGGCCAGATCGTCAACCGGCGACGCGACGGCTCGACCTTCGTGGAGGAGGCATCCATCAGTCCGATCCGCGACGAGTCCGGGACACCCACCGCGTACGTCGCGGTCAAGCGCGACGTGACGGATCGGCAGGAGGCCGAAGCGGACCTGGCCCGTGCCCGGAGGCTGCTCGACGAGGCGCAGGCGATCAGCCATGTCGGCGGCTGGGAGTACGACGTCCCGACGGGCCGCATCACCTGGACGGACGAGGTCTACCGGATCCACGGGGTGGACCGGACGTTCGACCCGACGGCCGTCGCGGGCGACCTCCCCTTCTACGCGCCCGACGACAGGCCGGCCGTCACCGACGCCTTCCGGCGCGCCGTCGAGTCCGGCGAGCCTTACGACCTCGAGGTCCAGCTGGACCGCGCCGACGGGCGGCGGGTCTGGGTCCGGACGGTGGGTCGCCCGGTCCTGGAGGACGGTGCGGTCGCACGGGTGACCGGCGACATCGCGGACATCACCGACCGGAAGGCCGCCGAGGCGGCGCTGCGCGAATCCGAGCGCCGGTTCCGGCTGCTGTTCGAGTCGCTGACCGCCGGCTTCGCGCTGCACGAGATCGTCCGCGACGCGGACGGCGTCGCCGTGGACTACCGGTTCCTCCAGGTCAACCCCGCATTCGAGGCCCTCGTCGGGATGCCCGCGTCCGCGCTCGTCGGCCGGAGCGTGCTCGAGGTGATGCCCGGGACCGAGAGGTCGTGGATCGAGCGCTACGCCCGCGTCGTCGAGACCGGCGAGGCCGCCGAGTTCGAGGATTACGCGCGCGAGCTCGATCGTTCGTACCACGTGGTCGCATACCGGCCGGAGCCAGGGCGCTTCGCCGTCCTCGTGGACGACATCACCGACCGCCGGCGCGCGGAGTCCCAGCTGCAGGAGGCGCAGAAGCTGGAGGCGATCGGCCGGCTGGCCGGCGGGATCGCCCACGACTTCAACAACCTCCTGACCGTCATCGGCGGTGCGGCGGAGATCCTCGCCGACGAGACGGCGGCGGACGACGCCCGCCGCCCCGAGGTGGACACGATCCGCGAGGCGACCGACCGCGCGGCCGCCCTCACCCGCCAGCTGCTCGCCTTCGGCCGTCGCCAGGTCCTCGTGCCGACGGTCGTGGACATCGGCGGCGTCCTGGCGGAGCTCGCGCCGATGCTCCGCCGCACGCTCGGCGAGGACATCGAGCTGCGACTGGCCGTCGCACCCGACACGGATCCCGTGCGCGTGGACCGGGCGCAGCTGGAGCGCGTGATCGTCAACCTGGCGTTCAACGCCCGCGATGCGATGCCCGAGGGCGGTGTCCTCACGCTGGCGACGGCCCGGGAGGTGGTGTCCGCGGCGACCGCCCGGCTCCACCCGGGATCCGCGCCCGGAGCGTTCACGCGGCTGTCCGTCACCGACACCGGCCTGGGGATGCCGCCGGACGTCATCCTGCGCATCTTCGAGCCGTTCTTCACCACGCGGCCCGACAGCGGCGGCACCGGGCTGGGCCTCGCGACCGTCGAAGGGATCGTCGGCCAGTCCGGCGGCTGGATCGACGTCGAGAGCGCGCCGGGCTCCGGGACCACGTTCACCATCCACCTGCCGTGCACCGGCGACGCCGTCGCGACGCCCGAGTCGCCGGCGACGGCTCCGCGCCCGACGGCGCGCGAGACGGTCCTCTTCGTCGAGGACGACGTCCAGGTGCGGGCGATCACGGCGCGGATGCTCCGGAGCCTCGGGTACGACGTGATCGAGGAGACGAGCGCGGAAGGCGCGCTGGCGCGGGGGCGCACGGGCCTCGAGGGCATCGAGGTGCTGGTCACGGACGTGGTGATGCCCGGCCTGTCGGGCAGACACCTCTCGGAGCGGCTCACGCGCGTCCGGCCCGGCCTGCGGACGCTGTTCGTCTCCGGCTTCTCGCCCGATCCGCAGCTGGAGGATCGCCTGCGGGACCCGTCGGCGGCGTTCCTGGCCAAGCCGTTCACCCGGGACCAGCTGGCCGGGGCGCTCCACGCGCTCGTGGACGACCAGCCGAGGCGTCAGCGCGGCGACTGACGCTCGGGCCCGATGGGCCCCGGGCGCCCGTGTGCGCCCTGGTCCGCCGCCGACCCGGGAGAACGGACGGCCGGCGGCGGGCGGCCCCGCCGCCGGCCGCCGCCGTCCCGGCCCGCCGGTCAGTGGATGGCGGCCGCCCCTTCGAGCGCCTCGAAGGTGATGCATCCCTCCACCGGGCAGACGTACTGGCAGAGGCGGCAGCCCACGCAGTAGTCGCCGTCCACCGACAGCTTCGTCGTCCCGTTGGTCCGCTCCAGGCGGATCGCCTGGTGGGCGCCGTCCTCGCAGGCCGCGTAGCAGAGATGGCAGTGGACGCAGGTCTCCGGGTCGATGTGGGCGAGCAGCCGGAACTCCTGGTCGAGGTTGCCCCAGTCGGTGATCCCGGGGAGCGCCTTCCCGACCAGCTCGGACGGGCTTGTCAGGCCCTTGGACCCCAGGTAGGTGGACAGTCCGTCCACGAGGTCGTCGATCAGTCGGAACCCGTAGTGCATGACGCTCGTGCCGACCTGGACGGTGGTCGCCCCGAGGAGGAGGAAGTCCACGGCGTCCCGCCAGGTCTCGATGCCGCCGATGCCGGAGACCGGCAGCCCCACCTTGGGATCGGCTGCCACCTGGGAGAGCATGTTGAGCGCGATGGGCTTGACCGCCGGTCCGGCGTATCCGCCGTGCGAGCCCTTGCCGCGCACGTCGGGCAGGGGCGCCCAGGTGTCGAGGTCCGCGCCGATCAGGCTGCTGATCGTGTTGATGAGGGCGATCCCGTCGGCGTTCGCTTCCCGGGCCGCCCGGGCCGGGTACCGGATGTCCGTGATGTTGGGCGTGAGCTTGACCAGGACCGGCATCTCCGCCTTCTCCATCACCCACTCGGTGATCAGCCGGACGTAGTCCGGGACCTGGCCCACCGCGGCGCCCATGCCGCGCTCGCTCATGCCATGCGGGCAGCCGAAGTTGAGCTCGTACCCGTCGGCGCCGGTGTCGTTGCACTTGGCGAGGATCTCGTGCCACGCCTCGCGCTTCGCCTCGACCATCAGGCTGATGACGACGGCCCGGTCCGGGTATCGCTTCTTGACGTCGCGGATCTCGGCGATGTTGACGTCCGTGGGCCGGTCGCTGATCAGCTCGATGTTGTTGATGCCCACCACACGTCGGCCGTGGTAGTCGAACGAGCCCAGGCGGGCGGTCACGTTGCGGATCGGGTCGCCGATCGTCTTCCAGACCGCGCCGCCCCAGCCGGCGTCGAACGCGCGAGAGACCATCTCGCCGGTGTTCGAGATCGGGCACGACGCGAGCCAGAACGGGTTGGGGCTGCGGATCCCGGCCATCTCGGTGAACAGGTCCACGCCCGGGACGGTGGCCGCGGCCCGGTCGACCGGGACGATCCGCGGCCCGCCGAGCCCGAGCGCGTCCACGATGGAGCGGGCGGCGAGCTTCCCTGCCTGGACGGCGTTCACGACCTCCGCGCCGCCATTGGTGATGTCGCCGATGGCCCACACCCGGGGATCGCCGGTCCGGCCCGTCGCGGGGTCGGCCACCACCACGCCGTCGCGCCGCTGGATGCCGAACGCGCCGAGGATGGCGTCGAGCCCTGCGGGGTCGTCCTGCCCGACCGCCCGGACGACGGTGTCGAGCTCGACCTCGAAGCGCGAGCCCGCGACGGGGACCGGGCGCCGGCGGCCCGACGCGTCCGGATCGCCGAGTGCCATCCGCTCGAGGATGACGGACGCCACGGCGCCATCGCCGCGGATCTCCACGGGCGCGGTAAGCCACCGGATGGCGACGCCGAGCGAGCGCGCCAGCTCGATCGCGTGCGGATATGCGGGCGTCTCCGCCTGGGTCCGGCGGTAGAAGAGCGTGACCTCCTCGGCGCCGAGCCGGACGGCCGCGGCCGCCGCGTCGAATGCGGTGCTGCCGCCGCCGATCACGCCGACCCGCCGGCCGAGCGGCACGTGCGCCGCACCCCTGCTCTCGTCGATCGCGTGCCCGATGAGGTCGAGCGCGTCCACGACGCCGGCGAGGTCCTCGCCGGGGATGCCGAGCGGCTTCGCACGCCCGAGGCCGACCGCGAGGACGACGGCGTCGTTCCCCGCGAGGAGGGCACCCGGCTCCACGTCGCGCCCGACGACCGAGCCGAGCGCGAAGCTGGCGCCCGCGCGCTCCACCTCGGCCACGTCCACCGCGACGGTCTCGCGCGGGAGGCGCCAAGGGACGATCCCGTGGTCACCGAGCCCGCCCGCGCGCTCGTGCGCGTCGTGCAGGGTGACGGCGACGCCGGCCTTCCGGAGCTCGGCCGCGCACGCGAGGCCGGCCGGCCCCGCGCCGACGACCGCGACGCTCACCGGCGCCTCCTCGGCGGGCGCGAAGTACGCCTCGCCGGATGCGGCGTGGGTCTCCACCGCGTACCGCTGGAGGCGCCCGATCGCGATCGGGTGGTCCATCGCGTTGCGGACGCACGCGCCCTCGCAGAGGCGCTCCACGGGGCACGCGGCCCCGCAGGTGGCGCCGAGGGGGTTGGCGGACAGGATGGTGCGGGCGCTGCCGGCGACGTTCCCCGTGGCGATCTTCCGGATGAAGCCGGGGACGTCGATGCTCGTGGGGCACGCGATCGTGCACGGCGCGTCGAAGCAGAAGAGGCACCGTTCGGCCTCTGTGCGCGCGGCGGCCGGGGTGAGCAGCGGCAGCGGAAGGAACGGGTCGGGCTCCCGCCCGACGGTCGCGTCGACGGTCATCTCCCTCAGGACCCTCGTTCCGGTCGCCGGCGGGCGGCGACGTCCAGGAAACAGGGGGTCATCGTGCGCCCGGGTGGGGGGCCGGGTGGACGGCCGAAACGCCCGCCCTGACGGGCCGAAGGGCAGCCCACGCACCAGCGGGCCACGGGACCGCCGCCTGCGGTGGCCCGGGTCGGGCCGGTCCATGCGACGGCCCCGGGTCGGGGCGGCGCGCCGTAGACTCGGGTGGTCGATCGCCGCAGAGAGGACGGACGCCCGTGGCTTCCACGATGCTCGCCGCCCGGTGGCACGGGCGGCGCGACGTCCGCGTCGAGCGGATCTCCGTGCCCGTGCCGGGTCCCGGCGAGGTGCTCCTCCGCGTCCGCTGGTGCGGGATCTGCGGGACGGACGTCGAGGAGTACCGCGAGGGCCCCACGGTCATCCCCGTGGACCGCCCCAACCCGATCACGGGCCAGCGCGCGCCGGTCACCCTCGGGCACGAGTTCGCCGGGACGGTGGTGGCCGTCGGCGACGGTGTCGCCGCCTTCGCCCCGGGAGACCGGGTGGCGCCGGACGTCTGCCTCTTCTGCGGGACCTGCCGCTACTGCCTGCGCCACGAGTTCGCGCTGTGTGAGTCGTGGGCGACGATCGGCTTCCATGCCGACGGCGGGCTCGCCGAGTACGCCAGGGTCCCGGCGGCGCTCTGCCGGCCGCTCCCCGCCTCGATCGGCGAGGACGAGGCCGCGCTCATCGAGACGACGGAAGTCGCGGTGCGCGCGATCCGCCATGGGGCCGTGCATCTCGGCGACACGGTGGCGGTCGTCGGCGACGGCGCGGTGGGCCTCATCGTGGCGCAGGTCGCCCGGGCCGCCGGCGCGACACGCGTCGTCCTCCTCGGCCACCGGCCGGCCCGCCTCGCGGTGGGGCTGCGCCTGGGCGCCGACGCAGCCATCGACACCGGGGACGCGGCGTGGCCGGAGGCGTTCGCCGACGCGACCGCGGGGCTCGCCGCGGACGTGACGGTCGAGTGCGGCGGAACGTCCGGGGCGATCCGCGACTCGATCGCGGCCACGCGCAAGGGGGGTCGGGTGGTCCTCCTGGCGGTCACCAGCGCCCCGATCCCCGTGGACACCTGGCCGATCGTCGCCGGTGAGCTCACGGTCGTCGGGAGCGTCCAGCATCACTTCGACGAGGACCTCCCCGCCGCGATCGACCTCATCGCATCCGGGCGGGTGGACGTCCGTTCGCTCATCACCCGCCGGATCCCGCTTGAGCGGGTCGTCGCCGACGGTTTCGAGGCGCGGCACGATCCCGACGACATCAAGGTGCTCGTGGCGACGGCGCCGGAAGGGGGACCGGGATGAGGCACGCGGTCGTCACCGGCGGCGCGAAGGGGATCGGCCTCGGCATCGTGCGGGCGCTCGCGGCCGAGGGGTGGCGCTGCTCGGTCCTGGACCTCGACCCTCTCGGGGCGGCTGCCGCGGCCGAGGCCGGAGGCGACCACCTGTCGGTGGACGTCACGCGTCCGGACGACCTCCGGGCGGCGTTCGCGTCGCTCGCGGCGCGGATCGGGCCGGTGGACGCACTGGTGAACGCGGCGGGCATCAACCTGACGGGCCCCGCCGAGGAGCTGTCCGACGAGGACTGGCGACGGGTCATCGACGTGGACCTCTCGGGCACGTTCTTCGCGTGCGCGGCGGCGTTCCCGTGGCTCGCGCCGGACGCCTCGGTCGTGAACGTGGCCTCGGTCATGGCCTCACGGGCGCGCGCGGGTCGCGTCGCGTACTCGGCGGCGAAGGCGGGGGTCGTGGCGATGACGCGGACGCTCGCGATCGAGTGGGCGGACCGGGGGGTCCGCGTGAACGCCGTCGCGCCCGGCTGGACGGACACCCCGCTGATCCGGGGACAGGTCGCGGCGGGCACGCTCGACCTGGGCCCCGTCCTCCGGCGCGTGCCGATGGGCAGGCTGGCGACGGTGGACGAGGTCGCGGCCGCCGTCCTCTTCCTGCTGGACGAGCGCGCGTCGTTCGTGACCGGCCACGTGCTCGTCGTGGACGGGGGCTACCTCGCCGCGGGCTGACGGCCGGTCACGTCGCCTGGCGGCGCGCGCCGTGCCCGATCTCCGCGCACACCTCCACGGCCGTCGCGACGAACGCCTCCGCCGCGGGCGCTCGGACCCTGTCCGCATGCCATGCGATGACGATCGTCCGCGCCGGCACGTCGATCGGGAAGGCCGCGACGCCGGAGTCGTGCTCCTCGAACGCGAGCGCGGGCAAGAGAGCGGAGCCGAAGCCGGTGGCCACGAGTCCCTGGATGGTGGCGTTGTCGTTGGACCGGAACACGATCCGCGGGGTCAGTCCGTGGACGAGAAGGGCGTCCTCCATGAGAGCCCCGCTCCGACTGGGGTGGAACCCGATGAGCGGCTCGTTCGCGAGGTCGGCGAGCGTGGGGTGGCGGGCGCGGGTCGCGAGGGGCGAGTCGGCGGCCGTCAGGAGCAGCCACGGGTCGTGGAGGAGCTCGGCGTGTCCGAACGGGCCCTCTGGGAGCGGCAGGACGCTGAAGGCGAGGTCCAGGTCGCCGGATTCGACGAGCGCGAGCAGGCTCTGGTCGCTGTCGCTGTCCCGCATCTCGATCTCGACACCCGGCCAACGCTCCACGAAGCGGTTCACGAGCGTCGGGAGGATGCGGGCGCTGACGCTCTGGTACGTGCCGACGCGCAGCGGGCCGGCAGCGCCCGCCGCGTACTCGCGCAGGTCGGCCCGCGCTGCGCTCAGCCGTGAAGCCACCGCGTCCGCGTGGCGGACGAGGATCCGGCCGGCGGGCGTGAGCGCGATCCGGCGTCGCCCCCGACCCCGGTCGACGAGCCGGAGCCCGACGATCGCCTCGAGCGCGGCGAGGTGCTGGCTGACCGAGGACTGCGTGTAGTCGAGCTCCTCGGCCGCGGCGTGGAACGAGCCGCTGCGCGCGAGCGCGCGCAGCGTTTCCAGGTGACGGAGCTCCAGGCCGGACCAAAGATCTGTCATCGCGATCTTCTGTTTACCAGAAACCCGTTGCTCTTATCAACCGACCCGCCTAGGGTGAGGGCATGGATCTACCGACCCTGCTCCTGCTGATCGGCGTCGTGTTCGCGGTCTTCGCCGGTCTCGCGGCCATCGACGGCGCCGACTCCCGCGGCTGGGAGGACACGCGGCCTTGGTGGCCGGACGAGGCCCCCAGGGCCGTCTGACACAGCCTCCTCCTCCGCTCGCCCCCGGGCCCGTCCGAGTCGGCCCGGGGGCGTTCCCTTCCTCCGGGCGACCCGCGGCCGAAGTCCGGCCGTGTCCGGTGCAGGGGCTCGGCGACCGCGATCGCCCGACGGTCGGGCCGTCTCCGAGCGCGAGACCGGGATCACGCTCGACGTGGACGCCACGGCCCGGGAGGCGCGGCGCGGACACGAGCCAGCCCCACGGGCTCGTCGCCGGCGGGCGCGGCTCCATCCCCGCCCTCGAGCTCCTGGTCCACGGCCGTGCCGTCGCAGCGTGGGCCACGCGAGAAGTCCCACGCATGCGGCTCCTCCTCCTGCACGCCGCGCGGCCATGACGGCTCCCATCGGGGCCTGATCATCGTGAAGTCGGTGGGGCCGAGGATGACGAGCAGCGCGATCCCGCCGGCGAGCAGCACCAGCGCGACCGCCGCGAGCGTCACCGAGGCGAGGGTCCCGTCCATCGCGGGACCAGCATGGACCCGCGCGCCGGCGGTCTCCAGAGCCGGACGTCGCCGCGACGCCCGTCCGCCTCTACATCTGCTTGAAACGCGGACCCTCGCCGCCCTCGGGCGGCTGCCAGCGGATGTTCTCCAGCGGGCACTTCACCGCGCACGTCATGCAGTGCAGGCAGTTGGACGCGGAGAGGACGATCCGCTCGCCGTCCCACCGGTACACCTGCCCCGGGCAGAAGTGCGTGCACGAGTTCGCGTAGTCGCCCTCGCACGCCAGGCACTTCGCCGGGTCCAGGACCTCCATGTGCGCCGGTTCGTCCTCGCGATGGATCGAGCCCGTGAGGCTCACGAACGTGGCGCCATCCATCCCGCCCGGATCGGGCCGGTCGAGCCGGGCTCCCTTCTTCGTCGCCTCGAAGTCCGGCTCCATCGACATCCGCGCCGGGATGAAGCGCTGGACCATCGACAGCGGGGCACCGACGTACGTGCCCCAGCGGAAGCTCTGGCGGTAGTTGCGGGCGTGCCGCATGTCGGGCAGCACGCCGCTCGCCTCGAGGCGGTCGCGGTAGCCGGCCAGCGGGATCCGGTCGCCGTCGGGCTCGGCCATGCCGGCCGCGACGGTCTCCGCCGCCGCGACGCCGGAGCGGATCGCGTAGTGGATCCCCTTGATCTTCTCCATGTTCACGAAGCCGGCGCCGTCGCCGACGACGAGCGCACCGGGGACCGCGATCTTGCCGAGCGCGTGGTATCCGCCCTCGGGGATCGTCTTCGCGCCGGTGGCGATCGTGACCGAGCCCTTCAGGAGATCGGCGATGAACGGGTGCGCCCGGTAGCGCTCGAACTCGCGCTGCGGCGTGAGGTCGCCGTACTTCCAGTCGAGGCCCATGATCAGGCCGACAGAGACGAGCTTCTCCCCCATCGAGTAGAGGAACCCGCCGCCGAAGACGCTCGGCGGGTTCGGATACCCCAGGGTGTGCATCACGCGGCCGATGCCGAACCGGTTCTCGCCGGGGAACGCGACGACGGCCTTGATGCCGAGCGAGTAGACCTGCGGATTGCGCCCGGCGCCGAACCGCTCGCGCAGCTGGGTGGAGAGGACGCCGCGCGACCCGTCCGCAAGGATCGTCACCTTCGCGCGGATCTCCTCCGCGGGCCGGAAGTTCGCCTTCTCGTCGCCGTGCGCGTCGAGGCCCAGCTCGCCGAGCGCCACACCCGTCACGCGGCCGTCCTCCACGAGGAGCCGGCGCGCGGAGTAGCCGGAGTAGATCTCCACGCCGGCCTTCTCGGCCCGGTCGGCCATGAACCCGACGAGCCGGCTGAGGCTGATCGTGACGTCGCCGTGGTGGTCCATCGGCTTCGGGACCAGGCGCGGCGGGATGCGGATCGCACGCTCGCCGGCCGGACCGCCGAGGAGGAAGTACATCTCGTCGCGTTCGACGGGGTGCACGTGCTCCATGAACCGGCGGTCGTCGCGCCACCCGGGGATCAGCTCATCGAGGCAGTCGGCCTCGAACGCGGCGCCCGACAGGCAGTGGTAGCCGGGACGCGGGGCCTTGTCGACGACGGCCACCGAGGCGTCGCTGCCGGACGCCGCGAGCAGCTGCCGGAGCCGGATCGCAGCCGCGAGGCCGCCGGGTCCGGCGCCGACGACCAGGACATCGAGCGGCTTCATGCCTCGCCTCCCGTCGCCTTGATGAGCGCCGGGACGACCGTCTCGATGTCGCCGACGACCCCGTAGTCCGCGTAGTTGAAGATCCGCGCCTTGGGATCCTTGTTGATCGCGACGACGATCTCGGACCCCTGCATCCCGGTGATGTGCTGGACGGCCCCCGAGATCCCGATCGCCACGTACAGCCGCGGCTGGACCGTCTGCCCGGTCTGGCCGACCTGGAAGTCGTGCGTCGTGAACCCGTCCTCCACCGCCATGCGGCTCGCCGCGACACGCGTCGTCCCCCCCAGGAGCCGTCCCAGCCCCACCGCGAGCGGCTGGAGGTAGCGGTCGAAGTCGGCCCGGGACCGGAAGCCATGGCCGCCGGCCACGACGATCTCGGCGTCACGGATGGAGACCTTGCTGGCGAAAGACTCGACCGGGACGGCCGCGAGGCCGGTGTCGTCGTCGGAGAGCTCGGCCTCGATCACGACGACCTCGCCGGCCCGCGCCGGATCCGCGACCGGCACCTTGAAGACGCCCGGCCGGACGGTCGCCATCTGGCAGGGGGAATCCTTGGTCATGATCGTGGCCATGACGTTGCCGCCGAGCGCCGGCCGCGTCTGCTTGAGGATCGCGGTGAGGTTCACGGCCCCCTTCGCGTAGTCGCCGATCTCCAGTCGGGTGCAGTCGGCCGTGAGCCCGGATGCGCAGGCGTACGCGACCCGGGGGGCGAGCTCGCGGCCCAGCGGGCTCGCGCCGAAGAGGACGACCTGGGGCCGGCGCTCGAGGACGAGCGCGGAGATCGCGTGCTTGTGGGCGAGCGGGTCGAAGGTCGCCAGGAGGGGATGGCGCAGGACGTACACGGTGTCCGCGCCGGCGGCGATGAGCTGCGCGGGCCGGTCGCCAGGCTCGTCGGAGGCGAGGACCGCGCCGACCTTCTCGCCGAGCGACCCGGCGAGGCGCCGCGCCTTGCCGATCAGCTCGAGCGAGACCGAGCGGACGCCGTCGCCCTCGCGCTCGGCCACCACCCAGAACTCGCCGCGATAGGAGGGCTCCTTGCCGTCGAGGATGTACTCCTCGCCGGAATCGAGCTCCGCCCCGGGCGCGGCGGTCTGGTAGCGGGCCGCGATCTTTCCGATGAGCGTGGCCGGATCCGCGACGTATTCGACCGTCTTGGGCCGGTCCTCCGACGGGGAGAAGAGGCGGTAGACCTGCGTCCACGATCCCTTGAGGCCGATGCGCGACGGGTCGGCGCCCACCGACTTCGCGTCCCACTCGTGCACCCGCGCGCTGCGCGCCGCGCGGGATGCCGCGAAGGTCGGGTAGAGCGGATCGGTGCACGCGGTGACGGTGATGAGGACCGGCCAGCGCAGCGGCCGGACGTCCTCGATCCCTTCCGACGCGATCCGGCGGATGACGACCTCCGGGTGGGTCTGGATGCCCTTGGCGTACGCGATGTGGTCGATGCCCAGGTCCTCGGCGATCTCCGGCGGGACCTGCGCGGTGTCGCCGTCGACGGACTGCATCCCGCTCACGATCACGTAGTCACGGCGCCCGGCGAACATCTCCCGCTCGATGCGCCGGATCGCCATCGCGAGGGAGTAGGCGGTGGCCGCCGTGTCGGCGCCCGCGAACGCGTTGTCCGTGAGCAGGACCGCCTCCCCGGGGACCCGCGAGAGGCAGTCCACCAGGACCTCGCGCGCCATCGGGGGTCCCATGGTCAGGAAGACGGTCCGGCCGTCCGGGTCGGCCTCCGCGAGCTTCTCGGCGAACGTGAGTGCGTGCAGGTCCAGCGGGTTCAGGATGCTGTCGAGCATCCCGCGCCGGAGCGTCCCCTTCTCCCTGTCCCACGCCTCCTCGGGGATGTTCGAGACGTCCGGTACCTGCTTGACGAGCACGATTCGGTCCATGGTCCGAGCATACCGGCGGTCCCCGTCCACCCCGGCGAGTCCTTTGTCACCGGGTCGGCGGCCAATGGTCCGGTCCAATCCGAGCGGTCTGCGCCCCCGTCGCAGGCGACCCGGCCCGGAGGTGCGGACGGCTCCCGCGCGCTCGCGCGCCCGGGCGTGTCCCGACATCGCATACTCCGGCTGCCGGCCGCGTGACGATCCGCACGGCGCCCCGCGACCCAGACGCGGCCCGCGGCCCGGCGGGGAGGTGCGCATGCCGGCCGTCCGCTTCGGCCTCTTCGTCCCCCAGGGATGGATCCTCGACCTCGTCGACATCGAGGATCCGGTCGAGCAGTTCGAGACGATGGTCCGCGTGGCGCGCGCCGCCGACCGGCTGGGGTTCGACTCGATCTGGCTCTTCGATCACTTCCACACCTACCACCGCCCGGTGCTCGAGACGACGTTCGAGGCGTGGACGTCCACCGCCGCGCTCGCCCGGGAGACCAGCCGGATCCGCGTCGGCCAGATGGTCACGTGCGCCGGCTACCGCAACCCGGCGCTCCTCGCCAAGATGGCGACCACCGTGGACGTCATGAGCGCGGGCAGGCTCGACTTCGGGATCGGTGCGGGCTGGTACGAGCACGAGTACCGCGCGTACGGGTTCCCGTTCCCACCGGTCGCGGAGCGCCTGCAGCTGCTCGAGGAGTCCCTGCAGGTCATCCACGCGATGTGGTCCGAGCCGTACGCGACGTTCGCAGGGGCGCACGTCCGGATCGACGGCGCGATCAACGAGCCCAAGCCGGTCCAGCAGCCGCATCCGCCGGTGTGGGTCGGCGGCGCGGGCGAGAAGGTGACGCTGCGGCTCGCTGCCCGGTACGGCGACGCGACCAACTTCGGCGGCCACCTGGACGACATGGGCTGGTACCGCCACAAGTTCGACGTGGTCCGCGCGCACTGCGAGGCCATCGGACGGGACCCCGACACGATCGTCCGGTCGTCCGACGTGGAGACGACGCTGGTCCGGCCCGGGGATGACCCCGAGGCCCTGACCGAGCGGTACCGGCGCGGCCAGTCGCTCGCGGAGTACCGGACGCACGCGGTCGTCGGGGGCCCGCAGGAGATCGTCGACACGTACGGCCGGCTCATCGACGCGGGCGTGGACTACATCGTCATCTCGGACGTGCCGGGGCTCGCGCGCCTGGACGTGCTGGAGGCGCTCGCGGCGGACGTGCTCCCGGCCTTCCGGTAGCGAGGGCGGAGGCGGGCAGGGGCGGGCGCGGCACCCCGCGCAGGGGGCGCTCGGGCTCGTCCCGCGGCGCGCGGCTGCCGCCGCTACGCGGCATCCCGGCGATGCTCTCCTGCCTTCTCCTCGCCGCGGTACCAGGCGCGAACGACGATCGCGGCGACCCACAGGCTGTTCCAGGACACCGCCGCGAGGACCGGAGCCACGAGCGCGATGGGGATGGAGACGGCGAACCCGACGGGCCCGATCGCGGCGAGCACCTGCCGCTTCCGCCTCTCCTCGTCCGGGTAGCCGGGGACGAAGAGGTCGTGGTGGCCGGCGCGCCAGCGCATGAGGAAGAGCATGCCGCCGGCGACCACGTTCGTCGCCGCGTAGACGATCACGGCGGTGGGCAGGTCCACGAACCGGCCGATCATCGTCGTCGGGAACGGCAGGAAGACGATCGCGGCGAGGAACGCGATGTTCATGAAGATGAACCGCGGATCCACGGTCCGGAGCGTCCGGACGAGCCGGTGATGGCCGTACCACCAGGTCGCGATGACCATGTAGCTCAGGGCGACCGCGAGGAACGGCCGGCCCAGCTCGTCGAGGGCTCGGCGGAGATCGGCGTCCGTCGCGGTCTGGGTGACCCACTCGGGAAGCCGGAGGTCGATGACGAGGAGCGTCATCGCGATCGCGACCACGGCGTCGGTGAAGAAGGTGATGCGCTCGAGGTCCAGGCCACCGACGACGCGGTCGTCGCCAGGACGCTCGTGGTGGCCGGGTTCGGACGCGGTCATGGGCCGATGATAGGCGTCGGTGCGCGCCGGGCCGACTCAGGGCCGCCGCGGGACGCGTGCCTCGGCGAGGTCGCTGAGCCTGGCGACCTCCTCTGGGGCGAGATCGAGGTCGGCGGCGGCGGCGTTCTCCTCCAGCTGCTCCAGGGTGCGCGCCCCGGGGATCGCGACGGTCGCCGGGTGCGAGAGGAGCCAGGCG
>JAKOQS010000331.1 GCA_029778235.1 Chloroflexota bacterium
CCTGCAGGCGGTCGCCGACCGGCTCATGCGCGGGATCGCCGTCCTGCTGCCGCCTGAGTATCGCGGCGTCTACGCGGAGGGCGTCGCGGAGGGGGAGGGGACCAGGCCCGTGGCATGATACGCGGGCCATGGGGACCGTCGAGACCATCCTGATCGCCCGCCGCACGGGCTTCTGCTACGGCGTGCGCGAGGCCATCGACCGCGCGAAGGAGTCGGCCGCGACCGGCGCGGTCACACACACCCTGGGCCAGGTCGTCCACAACGAGGGCGTCATCGCCCAGCTCCAGGCCGAGGGGATCCGGACGGTGGACTCGCTCGAGGACGTCGAGGCCGGGTCGGCGGTCGTGATCCGCGCGCACGGCGCGCGGCCGGAGGTGCTGGCCCGGGCGGAGGAGCGGGGCCTCGAGGTCATCGACGGCACGTGCTCCTGGGTCACCGCCGAGCACCGCCAGCTGGCGCGCCTGGTGGAGGAGGGATACACGATCGTCCTGCTGGGGACGCTCCGCCATCCGGAGGTCGTCGGCCTCCTGGGTGTGGCCCCCGACGCGATCGTCGTGGACGAGGAGGACGAGTGGGAGTCCATCCCGCGGAAGAAGCGGATGGCGCTCCTGAGCCAGTCCACGCAGCCGCCGTGGAAGTTCGAGAAGCTCGCCGCCTTCATGGTGAGCCGCGCGCACGAGCTGAAGATCGTCAACACGGTCTGTCCGGTCACGATCCGGCGGCAGGAGGACACCGTGGAGGCCGCGCGCGCCGTGGACTTCATGGTGGTGGTCGGCGGCCGGCACTCCGCGAACACCAAGGAGCTCACGCGCCTCTGCGAGATCGTGGGCACCCCCGTGATGCAGATCGAGAGCGTGGCGGACCTCGCGGACGGGTCGGCCTTCGAGGGGTACCGGGCCGTGGGGGTCACGGGCGGCACCTCCACGCCGATCGAGGACCTGGAGGGTGTGGCCCGCCGGGTGCTCGAGATCGCGGGCGCGCCGGCCGTCGCCGGCAGGGAGGCGGAGCTCGCGGCCGCGGCGCTCGCGGCTGCCGCGACGCCCGCGGGCCGCACCACGTCGCTCCCGCGCGGTCAGGTCCCCGGCGTCCCGATCGCGGCCCGCTGATGGCCGGAGACGTCCCGGTCGTCGCGATCGTCGGTCGCCCCAACGTCGGCAAGAGCACCCTCTTCAACCGCATCGTCGGAGAGCGGGCCGCCATCGTCGAGGACCGGGCCCGGACGACCCGCGACAGGCTCTACGGGGACACGGACTGGGAGGGCCGCCGGTTCGTCGTCGTGGACACCGGGGGCCTGGAGATCGAGCCCGGCGACCCGATCGAGACGCGCGTGCAGGAGCAGGCGCGACTCGCCATCGCCGAGGCCGACCTGATCGTGTTCGTGGTCGACGCGGCGGCAGGCCTCACGCCCGCCGACGCGGAGGCGGCCGAGACGCTCCGGCGCTCGTCGGCGCCGGTGCTCGTCGCGGCGAACAAGGCGGACAGCGAGCGGCGGGAGCTCGACGCGAACGAGTTCTACGCGCTCGGCTGGGCCACCACGCTCGCGGTCAGCGCGCTCCACGGGCGGGGCGTGGCGGACCTGCTCGACGCGATCGTGGAGGCGCTGCCGCCGGAGTCGGACGCGGAGCGCGCGCGGAAGGCCCGGGAGGCGGCGGCCGAGCAGCGTGCGCGGGATATCGCCGACGGGTTCGTCGACCCGGACGAGGAGGCCGACGAGGAGGCCGAGGAGGCGCTCCCGGGCGCGGTGACCATCGCCCTCCTGGGCCGTCCGAACGTGGGCAAGTCGAGCCTCCTCAATCGGCTCATCGGCGAGGAGCGGATGATCGTCAGCGACGTCCCCGGGACGACGCGCGACGCGATCGACACCCGCCTGGCATACGGCCACGGCGAGGTCGTCCTCATCGACACGGCCGGGATCCGGCGGCGCGGCAAGGTCGCCAATGCGGAGGCCGCCGAGCGCTACTCGGCCCTGCGCGCCCTGCGCGCGCTATCGCGTGCGGACGTGGCGATCCTGCTCATCGATGCCGTCGAGGGCCTCACGGCCCAGGACGCCCACATCGCCGGCTACGTGGTGGAGGAGGGGAAGGGCCTCGTCCTCGCCGTGAACAAGTGGGACCTCGTCGAGTCGAAGACGGATCGCACGTTCGACCGATACGTCGACTGGATCCGCCGCGAGGCGCCCTTCCTCGACTTCGCCCCGGTGGTGTCGATCTCGGCGAAGACGGGGCTGCGGGCCGACCGCGTGCTCGAGCTCGCGGTGGACGTCTGGGGCGAGCGTCGCCGGCGGGTCCCCACCGGCGAGCTGAACCGCCTGGTGGCGGAGGCGGTCGCGCGGCAGGCCCCGCCGACCGTGCGCAACCATCGGCCCAAGATCCTCTACGCGACCCAGGCGGCCGTCGCGCCGCCCACCTTCGTCTTCTTCGCGAAGGACGCCGACGACGTCCACTTCAGCTACCGGCGCTACCTCGAGAACCAGCTGCGGGACGCGTACGGCTTCATCGGGACACCTCTCCGCCTCGCGTTCCGCGAGCGCCGCCGCGACGAGGCGAAGAACCGCCAGCCGCGGGCTGCGGGCGCAGGCCGTGGCACGGGCACTGGGCGCGCAGGCGCGGGCGCCGGTCGGGGCACAGGAGCCGGCCGGCCCGGGTCGGCTCCCGGCGCTGCGGGTCGCGGATCCGGTGGCCCGGGCACGGGGCGCGGCGGCACCGCGGTGCCGAAGAAGTCGCGCCCGCGCGGAGGC
>JAKOQS010000332.1 GCA_029778235.1 Chloroflexota bacterium
CGTCCGCCTCGCGGCGCCCGTGCCGGAGCCGGGCAAGGTCGTGTGCGTCGGGCAGAACTACACGGCCCACGTCCGCGAGCAGAACGCCCCGTGGCCGGACCGGCCGATGCTGTTCGCCAAGTTCGCGAACGCCGTGATCGGGGACGGCGAGCCGGTCATCCGCCCTGACGCGACGCACGCGCTCGACCTGGAGGCGGAGCTCGCGGTGGTCGTCGGCTCCCGGATGCGGCGCGTGGCGCCCGAGGACGCGATGGGGCACGTGGCCGGCTTCACCGTGGCGAACGACATCTCGGCCCGCGACCTGCAGGGATCGAAGCCCGCTTTGGGCGAGGGCGAGCGCGGGGACGGGCAGTGGCTGCGCGCCAAGGGCTCGGACACCTTCTGTCCGCTCGGGCCCGCCCTGGTCACGCCGGCCGAGGCCGGAGACCCGGGCGACCTTCGGCTGCGATCGTGGCGCATCCCAGCGGGGGGCCCCGACGCGGGCACGCCCGTCCTCATGCAGGACGCCCGGACCGACGACATGATCTTCGACGTCGCCGGCCTCCTGTCATTCGTGAGCCACGCGATCACTCTCGAGCCCGGGGATGTGGTGCTCACCGGCACGCCATCGGGCGTGGGCGTCTTCCGGGACCCGCCGGTCTTCCTCCAGCCGGGCGACGTCGTCGTCGTGGAGGTGGAGCGGCTGGGGCGCCTCGCCAACCCCATCGTGGCCACCGACGGGACCGTCCCGCCCGGCAGCCCCGCCGCCCGGCTGCTCGCCGGCGAGCGACCGGAGATCGACTGAGCGACCGGCGGAGGCGGCCGCCGCCGGCCGGCCCCGCGACCAGAGCCGTCGGGGTGCGCGACACGCCACCCGCGAGGAGGGGACCGATGCTCGCGATCGTGAAGCCCGCGCCGGGCCCCGGCCTGGAGCTCCGGGAGGTCCCGGTCCCCGCGATCGGCATCAACGACGTCCTCATCCGCGTCCGCAAGACCGGCATCTGCGGGACGGACCTGCACATCGCCTCCTGGGATCCGTGGGCCGCGAAGACCATCCACCCGCCGCTCGTCGTCGGCCACGAGTTCGTGGGGGAGGTCGTGGAGATCGGCGCCAACGTGAGCGACTTCCAGCCGGGCGACATGGTGAGCGGCGAGGGTCACGTCGTCTGCGGCCGCTGCCGGCACTGCATGGCCGGCAACCGCCACCTCTGCGCCCACACCGTGGGCCTGGGGGTGGGCCGCGACGGGGCGTTCGCCGAGCTCGTCGCTCTCCCGATGACCAACGTGTGGCACCACTGGCCCGGGGTGGACGAGGACGTGGCCGCGATCTTCGACCCGTTCGGGAACGCGGTCCACACCGCCCTCGCCTTCCCGGTGCTCGGCGAGGACGTCCTCGTCTCGGGCGCGGGACCCATCGGGCTCATGGC
>JAKOQS010000053.1 GCA_029778235.1 Chloroflexota bacterium
CCTCGGCACTGGTCCGCGGCGGCGTCTCGGCCGCGGGCTGCTCCGCCCCGCCGCCGTCGCGGCCGGCCGGCCGACGGGCGCCGCCGCCGCGGCGGGCGCGTCCGTCCCCCGCCTCCGAGGGGGTCGGCTCGGACGGCGGGGGCGGTGCCGGCTCGTCGTCCACGCCGATCTCGGGGGCCGCGGAGACGAACCGCCTGAGCTGGCCGGTGCGATCGAGGCCCAGGAGGATCTCGCCGAGGAGCCGATCCTCGCGGGCAGGCTCGCCGCGCGCCTGGAGGACCGTCACGGCGGTCTCCGTGATCGTCCGCGCGGCCTCGGACGTCGAGAACGGCCCCCGCTCGATCCGCTCCGGCTCGGCGCGGGCGGCCCGGGCGGCGCGCGACGACTCGGGCTCGTGCGGCGCGCCGGGCAGGGGCGGGAGCGCGCGAGTCGCGCGGGACCGGGTCCCGGAGGTCAGCGGCGCTCCCGGAGCCGCGAGCTCGACCCATCCCGGGCCGCTCTCACCCGCGTCCGGGAGGCGAGCGGTGACGAGACGGTAGCCGGCCGCGACGCCGCCGAGGGCGGACGCGACCAGCGCCTCTGCGCCACCCTCCGGCTCCAGCATGATCAGCGCATGCGCGTCGGCAGCGACGAGCGGGGCGACGGCGGCGAGCGAGCGTCGAAGCGCTGCGGATTGCCACGACCAGGACGGCCGGACCGGCGCCCCGAACAGGGGCTCGAGCGGGAGAGAGGCGGCGGCGTCACGGCCGAGGACCCACGCGGTCAGGTAGTACGCGAGCGAGAGCCGGTCCTGACTCCAGCGCAGCGGCGGCTGGCCCATCACGAGGCGGATCCGCCGGCGCAGGTCGGTCGAGCGCACGAGCGAGGCGTCGTCGGCGAGGCCGCGGAACCCGGCGGGAGAGCCGAGCCGGACGACGGCGCTCGTCATCCCCTCACCGAGCGAGAGGATGTCCTCCGAGGTGCGCGCCTGGACCGACCCCAGGGGATCGGCCTCGAGGCCCTGGATGAACGCCCGGACGGCGCGGTAGCCGCCCTCGAAGGCGATCCACGGGTTCCGCTCGCGCCATTCGGCCGGCAGCGAGGGCTTCGCCCGGGCGTTGGCGATGCGGAGCGTCGCGCTCCGGCCCTGGGTGGCCGCGAGCCGGCTGGCCGGAAGGATGGCCTCGAGGAGCGCGAGGCGCAGCGCGGCCTCCACCTGCGGCGCGCGGAGGTCGATCTCGATCCGCTGGAGGATCGCGTGCAGGTACACCAGCTGGCGCGGGGTCTGCAGGTCGGCCAGGTCGTCCGCGAGCGTCTCGCGCCCGTCGAGCAGGGGGAATCGGTCCCGGATCTCGCGACGCGCGGCGGCGGCGTCCACCTCGGCCTGCGCGCGCTCGACATCCGCCGCATCCGCCGGGGCCTGCCGGAGCTCCGGCCCGCCCTGCTGTGCGCGACACGTGGAGCACCGGTACGTCTTCCGGACGGGCCTGGGACCGCCGTCCGGGCCCGCGGCCCAGGTGACCTCCTCGGTGACCACCGTCCGTCCGCACGTCGCGCACCGGCTCGCGAAGAGCTCCGAGAGCGAGACGCGCAGGCTCGACTGGCCCCGCGGCGCCGCCGCGATCGCCTGGAACGCCGCGTCCAGGTGGCGGATGTCCGGCGGACGCAGGACCACCTCGGCGAGCAGCCGGGTGAGCGGCATCGACTCCACCGTGACCGCCCGACGCTGGCGCGCGACGGCCGCGCGGGCCACCCATCCGCCGCGCCCGTGGAGGTCGACGACGACGTCGCCCGTCCCGGAGGCCGCCTCGATCCGCGCCGCCAGCTCGTGCGGCTCGGGACGCGGTGCGAGCCTCTCGAAGACCGGGAGGGTCGCGGTCGCGTCCCCGCGCAGCGGCAGGTCCCGCGGGCTCACAGAGCCTTACGGCTCCTCGACGAGCTCGTCGGGCTCCTCGACGAAGGCCTCGTCGCCGGTGACCTCGGCCGGGATGACCCGCTCGAGATCCTCGATCTCCTCGTCCTCCTCGTCGTCCTCGAGGTCCTCCTCGAGGTCCTCCTCCTCGCGGACGAGCGTCCCCTTGGTATACGGGCGGAGGTCCACCGACTTGGCGGCGGTCGGGAACGACACCTTCCCGTAGTTCTGTGGGTCCTGGAAGACCTCGCGGATGATGATCCGGACGTCCTGGGCTCCGAGCGACGTGACGCCCGCCGCGTACTTGTTGCCGTTCGCCATGAGCTTGAGCAGTCGGGCGGCCACCCGCGGCTCCACCACCCCGATCCGGACCCCGTTGCTCCACGCGATCAGCCGGTTCCCCTCGGGCGTGAGCTCCACGAAGTCGCCGGGATTCACCTGGGCGAGCTTCTTGGGGTCCGCCAGGTCGGTCAGGAAGGCGAAGCCCGTCTTCCCGGTCTCCTCCACGAAGATGGCCACTGGGGCCTTGCTGCCCTCGAGCGCGGGCACGGTGCGGTCTCCCGCCTCGACCAGAAGGACCCGCAGCCGGTCGATGTTGCGTTCGGCGATCCGGTTCGTCGGGTCCATCGCCAGCGCGGCCTGGTACTGCTCGCGCGCGGCGCGGAGCTCCCCGAGCTCCCAGAGGGACTTCGCGAGCCTGTTGTGAGCCTCCGCGTCGGGACCGAGCTCGAGGATCTTCCGGTTCGTCTCCGCCGCATCGGCCCAGCGCGCCTGGGCGGCCTGCGCGATGGCGAGATCTGTCAGCTGCCGGCGGACGCGGGAGGTGGACGGCGCGGCCGCCGGGGCATCGAGGTCGGGGAAGGTCACGGAGCCAGGGTCCTTTCGGGGGCGGTGGGCGCGCGGCCGGTCCGGGGCGCGCCGGATCGCGGGAGGAGAGCATCCCCTTATAGCGCCGGCGGTCGGGGCTGTCAACGACGGCCCCCGCGGGGCGGCCGGGCGTGCCCGACCCTCCGTGCCCCCGGGTGGACGAGCGCCGCGCGGACGCGTGGCGGCGCCGTCGCGTCGTCAGCCGCGCAGGAGGATGTTCCAGCCGGCCACGATGGCGCCCGCCGCGGCGAGCGCCCCAGCCTCCACGAGCCTGCGCCGTTCGCCCCCGAGACCCTGCGGCCGCCGGGAGTAGATGCTCCACAGGTAGAGGAGCAGCGTGACCACCGCCGGCCCGATGAGCCGCGGCAGGTCCACCGCCCGGACGGCCGCGGTGCCGATGGCCGCGACCGCGGCGAACGTCACCGCTCCCCACGCGGCGTCGCGGAGGCTCGGCGAGTCCAGGAGGGTGAGGCGGAAGCCCAGCAGCCCGGCCACCCCCGCATCCGCGGCGACGAGGACGAGCAGGCTCGCCTCCGAGATCGGCGTGACGGACTCCGTCCCAAGCGGCGCGATGATGCCGGCGGCACCGGCGGCGCCGGCGAAGGCGAGGAAGGCCGACGTGATCACGACCGCGACCAGCGCGTTGCGATCCTCGGGTGCGGGCTCGCCACCGGGCCGCGACAGGAGGTTGGCCTCGGCGGCGAGGGCACGGTCGATGAGGACGAAGGCGAGGAGGACCGCCGGGACCAGCCAGAGGCCCACGGGCACGAGGCGGAGCGCGCCGACGGACGCGGTCGCGGCCACGGCCGGCGTGATCACGGATTCGATCGCGACGCCGCGGGGCTCGCCGAGATCCAGCGCCTGGAGCCCACCGAGCACGACGGCGCCGAGCACGAGCACGCCGACGAGCCAGACCAGCTCGCCTTCCAGCGGTCGGGACGCGACCACGAGGGCCGTCGCGAGGACGGCGAGCTCGCGGCGCGTGTTGCGGCGCGTGTCCATCGAGTCGGAATGCTACGCGACGGCGGGTCCCCGGCACCGGCCGCGGCGCGAGGCGCACGGGCGGCCGCGGCGCGAGGCGCACGGGCGGCCGCGGGCGTCAGCCGACCACGACCCGGTCGCGGCCCTCGCGCTTGGCGCGGAGCAGCGCATCGTCCGCCCGCCGGACGAGCGACGCGACCTGCTCGTCGGGGTCGGTGGCGACCGCCACGCCCACCGATGCCGTCACGCCCCGGATGCCGTGCGCCGAGAGGTCGATCGCTGCGATCGCCGCGCGCAGCCGCTCGGCGACGTCCGTGGCGCCCGAGGGGTCGCGGAGGATGACCGCGAACTCCTCGCCGCCCACGCGTGCGGGCAGGTCCACGTCGCGGACGGATGCGGCGATCGCCCGAGCGACGGCCACGAGCACGCGGTCGCCCGCCGGGTGCCCCAGCTCGTCGTTGAGGCGTTTGAAGTGGTCGAGGTCGATCATCAGCAGGCCCACACGGTCACCCGCACGCCTGCGTCCGGCGAGGTCCCGTGCGGCCTGGTCGAACCGGCGCCGGTTCGGGAGGCCGGTCAGCGGGTCGGTCTGCGCGCGCGCCTCGGCGTCGGACAGCGTGTACGCACGCTCGAGCGCGGCCGACGCCTCAGCGGCCGAGACCGCGAGTCGGCGGCGGGCGGCATCGCCCCACGCCTGCGCGGTCCGCCGCGAGAGGACGATCGCCCCGACGAGCCCCGACTCGACGACCAGCGGCGCGGAGATCGTGTTGCGCAGGCCGAACGCATCCGAGACGTGGGCCTCCAGGCGCCGCAGGGACGCCTCCTCGGGGCGTCCGGCCGGCACCAGGTCCGTGGACGGCAGCGTGGTGGTGGACGGCGCCACCTCGCCGCCCACGCTCACGAGCGTCGCGTCGAGCGCCCACGCGCGGGGGCGGCGGCGGACGACGACCACGTGATCGGCGTCCGTCGCGAACCCCACCTCGCCTGCGATCGCCTCGACGACCGCGTCGGGCGAGACCGCGCGCGACAAGGTCCGGATCAGTCGCGCCGTGTCTTCGAGGTCCACCGCACGCTGGCGGTCGCGGACGCCGACGAGGCGGATCGTCATCACGGTGAGCATGACCACGGCGACCAGGGCCCCGGCGATGACGAGATCGGCGGGCGACGCCTCTCCGGCCACCGCCTCGGCGGCCACCAGAAGCGCGATCACGCCGCTCAGGAGGCCGATCCCGACCGTGAGCCGGCGGACCCAGAGCGACTCGCGCGCATCCTCGCGGAGGTCGAACAGGTCGAGCCCGGCCGGGTCGGCCGATGGCCCGCGGACGCGGCCACGCCGCCCGATCGTCCGCTGGGCGCCCGGCGCGCGGGGCGCCGAGGCTCCGCCCTTCGCTGCCACGGCTCCTCCCCGTCAGTGTCGTCGCGGACAGCGCCGCGCCGGGTGCCCGCCGCCCGTCTCGGGCTCCGGCCGCAGCGTACACCGGCGCCCGATGCCGGAGGCGGGCACGGCGCGTTGCAGGGCCCGGTCCTGCGGGGCTAGACTGCGGGCGGACCGTCCCCCGCCGGGCCGCGTCCGCCATGTCCGCATCGGAGGAAACCTCCCCCAGTGGAGACCGGACCTAGACCCCCCGGCGCCGGATGCGCCGGGAGCTCCCGCGAGGTCCGCACCGCCCTCTGAGCCGACGCGGCGCGCGATGCGCCGCGCCTCCTCGCGCCGGGCGGCGGACCCGCCCGCGAGGTGGCACATGATCTACCTGTCCAGGGCCATCGGCCGGCCGGTCCTCGACCGGAACGCCGAGTCGATCGGGACCGTCGCCGACCTGATCGTGGCGATCGGCGACGCCTACCCCCCCGTGACGGGGCTCGTCGTCCGCACGGGCCGGCGCGACATCTTCCTGCCCTGGGCGTCCGTCGCGAGCCTCGACGAGAACGGTGCGCGCCTGCGTACCGCCACCATCGACATCGGCAAGTTCCGGCAGCGCCAGAACGAGATCCTCCTCAAGGCCGACCTGCTGGATAAGCAGATCGTGGACATCGACGGCCGCAAGGTCGTGCGGGTGAACGACGTCCGGCTGGACGAGGTGGAGGGGTCGCTGCGCCTCGTCGCGGTCGACGTCGGTGCGTCCGGGCTCCTGCGGCGGCTGGGGATCGAGGGCCCGTTCCGCACCCTCGCGCGCAATCTCCGCCTCCCGCTCGAGGAGAAGTACATCGACTGGGAGGACGTGGACCCGGTCGAGTCCACGATCGCAGGCGTCCGCCTCAAGGTCCCCCACAAGGGGCTCGCGGAGCTCCACCCCGCCGACCTCGCGACGATCCTGGAGCAGCTGACCCCCCGAGACCGCGCCGGCGTCCTGGCGACCCTCGACGACGAGGCCGTCGCCGACGCGATCGAGGAGATGGAGCCCGAGGCGCAGGTGGACGTCCTCGAGGACCTCGAGCCCGAGCGGGCGGCGGACGTCCTGGAGGAGATGAGCCCGGACGACGCCGCAGACCTCGTCGCCGACCTGTCCGACGAGAGCCGCGAGGAGATCCTCGCCCTCATGGAGGACGACGAGGAGGCTGAGGTCCGCGAGCTGCTCGGGTATCCGGAGGACTCGGCCGGCGGGATCATGACGACCGAGTACATCGCGGTCGCGGACACGCTCAGTGCCTCGCAGACGATCGACCGGTTGCGCGAGCTGGAGCCGGAGGCTGAGACGATCTACTACGTCTACGTCACCGACGACTCCGAGCGGCTGGTCGGCGTCCTCTCGCTGCGCGACCTCATCGTCGCCCGACCCGAGGCGCCGATCCGCGAGGTCATGCACGACGAGCCGGTGGCCGTGGACGTCCTGGCCGACCAGGAGGAGGTCGCCCACGTCGTCGCGCGCTACAACCTTCTCGCGGTCCCGGTCGTGGACGCCGACGGCGTCCTCCAGGGCATCGTGACGGTCGACGACGCGATCGACACCGTGCTGCCCACCGCGTGGAAGAAGCGCATCCCCAAGGTCTTCGCGCGCGGCGAGGCGGCCCGGTGACCTCGCCGCGCGAGGCGCCCGCCGAGGGCATCGAGACCGCGGCGATCGGGCCGCGGCGCCGGCGGCGCGTCGCGGTCCGGCGGCCGGCGGCGATCCCCCGCTGGCGGCTCCGGTTCGCCGCGTCGCTCGCCGTCCTGGGGCCGGGCATCGTCGCGGGCTTCGCCGACAACGACGCCGGCGGCATCACCACGTACTCGCTCGCCGGCGCGCGCTTCGGGTACGCGCTGCTCTGGGTCCTCCTCGCGAGCCAGGTCGCTCTGTTCTTCACGCAGGAGGTCGGCGCCCGGCTGGGGATCGCGACCGGCCAGGGGCTCACAGGCCTCGTCCGCGAGCGATTCGGGGTTCGCTGGGCAGCGTTCGCCGCCGTCCTGATGCTCGTCGCCAACCAGGGGTCGGTCATCAGTGAGTTCGCGGGGATCGGCACGGCGCTCGGCCTGTTCGGGGTGCCGCTGCCGGTGGCCACGATCCTCGCGGCCATCGCCGTGGTGCTCCTCATCAGCCGTGGCAGCTACGGGAAGGTCCAGTACTTCTTCGTGGCCGTCGGGGTCGCGATCTCCGTCGCGTACGCAGCGGCGGCATACCTCGCCCAGCCGGACTGGACCACCGCGCTCCATTCGCTCGTGGTGCCCCAGCTCGAGTCGTCGCCCGGCTACTGGCTGGCGGTCGTCGGCGTCGTGGGCACGACGATCACCCCGTGGGGCCAGGCCTTCATCCAGGCGTACGTCGTGGACAAGCGCCTCGGTCCCGACGAGCTCGGCGCGGAGCGGGTGGACGTGGGGATCGGGACGCTCATCACGAACGTGGTTGCCGCGTTCATCGTCGTCGCGTGCGCCGCGACGCTCTGGGCCAACGGGATCACGAACATCACGGACGCGGGGCAGGCCGCAGAGGCGCTGGGGCCGCTCGTGGGCGAGGCGGCCACCCTGATCTTCGGCCTCGGCCTCCTCGCCGCGTCGCTGCTCGGCCTCGGCGTCGTCCCGCTGTCGAGCGCCTACACGGCGACCGAGGCCTTCGGATGGGAGTCGGGCATCGACCACCGCTGGCGGGAGGCGCCGGCCTTCTACGGGATCCTCGCGTTCGTCGTCGGGTTCTCGGCGGTCTTCGTGCTGATCCCCGGGCTCCCGCTCATCACCGTCATGTTCCTGGCGCAGGTGCTCAACGGGATCCTGCTGCCGTTCATCCTCGTGTTCGTGATGCTCCTCGCGCGGGACCGCCGGATCATGGGCGACCTCGCGAACGGGCGCATCCTCGGCGCGATCGGGTGGATCGTGACGATCCTCGTGGCGAGCTTGTCCGTCATCCTCGTCGCCGCCACCGCCTTCGGCGCCGCCTGACCCCGGGGGCGGCGCGCCCGGGACGGCCGCAGGGGCGGGGCCCTGCGGCCCCGCCCCTGCGGATCCGGTGCGATCGCGGCGCGCGGGGCCGGCGGCGTCGCCGCCGGCCGCGCGCGGCGGGCTACTTGACGTTGACGACGGAGGTCGGCGAGTAGCCGTCCGTGTAGTACTGGTTCGCCGACGCGTACGCGCGGACGTACCACTTGCCGGCGGTGGACCACTTCCAGGTGAGCTTCACCTGGGACTTGGAGTCCGTGTAGTACGTGCGCTGGTTGTTGTACGTCCAGGCGCCGTTCACGTACTGGTAGATGAGGAACTGGACGCGCTGGCCCGGGCCGGGGTTCGGCTTGAGGGTCGCGGTATAGGTGACGGAGCTGCCCTTCTTCACGCTGTTCGTCCCGCCGGGGGAGATCGTGAGCTGGGCCGTGACGCCGATCACGTCCGAGGTGCTGGTGGCCGGCGCGAGCGTGCCGCTCCCGGCGAACCGCGCGCGGACCGTCGCCGTGTACTGGATGCCCTTCGACGGCGTCAGCGTGGCCACGCCCGCGGAGTTCGTGACGGCGGTCCCGAACTGCGTCCACTGCGGGTAGTAGGCGTTGGTGCCCTCGAAGATGATCGTCTGGCCGCCGGCGCCCGCGCCCGAGAGGGTCGCGGTGAAGGTCATCGTGGTGCCCGGTGCGACCTCGTACGCCGACGACTGGAGATCCAGGCCGGACGGGGCCGCGGTGATGTTGAACGGCAGGCTGTACGCGGGGCCGATGGTGCCGGTGGACGTCTGCGCCCGGGCGACGAGGCGATAGCCGTTGCCGGTCCCGACGATCTGGCACCCCTGGAAGTACGCGATGCCGCCGGTCACCTGGACGGACGTCCCGGTGGCGCAGTAGAGCTGGCCGGCCGGGCCGTTGGGGTCGAGCGAGAGGGTGACGAGCGACGTGTAGTCGTTCGAGACGATCTTGCCCGACGAGTTGTAGAGCGCGACGCTGGGCTGGATGGACCACGGGGTCCCGGTGACGCCCGACGGCACGGTGCCGCCCTGGACGGCGCCGAGCGGCTGGGTGTTGAACCGGACCTGGGTGGCGAAGTTGCCGCCGCTGATGTCGAACGGGAGGCTGATGTCGTAGAGCACCTGCGTCGAGCCGAAGCTGACGGTGGATGCGGTCAGCTGGTACGCCGTGCCGGGGGTGTCGATGGAGCACCCCTGGAAGTACGCGAAGCCGTTCTGGAGGGTGACCGCCGTGCCGCCGCTGCAGGTGAGTCGGCCCGGCCCGCCCGACTGGGGCGTGCCGGTGGTGATCGACAGCTGGACGACCGTCGAGCTGTTGTTCACGGGGCGACCGTTCTGGTCGACGAGAGCGACGACCGGCTGGATGGACCAGGCGCGACCGGCCTGGGCGACGGGCCGGGCGCTGCCGAGGTTGGCGCCGAGCGGCTGGGTCGTGAACTGCAGCGTCTGCGCGCCGGGCGTGGGCCCGCCGCCGGCGATGTTGAAGGCGAAGCTCACCGCCTGCATCGGCGGGAGCACCACGCCCATCGCCGTGCTCCCGAAGACCGTGGCCGTGAGCGTGAAGCCCTGGCCGGGCGTGTCGATGGAGCAGCCGGACCAGCGGGCGGACCCGCCGATCACGTCGACCGTCGTCCCGCCGAAGCACGAGAGGTTGCCGTACGGCGAGCCGGGCGAGATCGACAGCGTGGCCTGATAGTCGTACGACGGATCGACGTCGCCCACGATGGTGATCTGCGGCTGGGTCCCCCACGCGACGCCGGGCTGGCCGGTCGGGGCATTCCAGGCGCTGGCGCCGAGCGGCTGGACCGTGTACATGACGTATGGGTCGCCGCCGAACGCGGAGACCGGCCCGAAGGCGAACGCCGACGCGAGGACCGCGCCTCCCAGCGCCACCGCCATGGCCCGCCGGGCCCTCCGGCGCGGCGTGCGGACGGGATCGGACATGCTTTCCTCCTCGAAGATGGCGCCGGCGGACGCGTCCCGGCCCCGCTGGTGAGATGAGTCCCGCGAGAGGATACAGGCTCGCCGTCGGAGTGGGAACACGGGTCGCTCGCCCGCCTGCCACGCCGACGGATCGTGCGACCGGCGCTCGCGGGAACGCACGGCCGCCCGACCCTACCTGACGGTCACGACGATCGCGCTCGATCGTCCCTGCGTGTACGAGGCCGTCGTCGGCGCGATCGCGATCACGCGCCAGCGGCCGGCGGTCCCCCACGTCCACGGGAGCTTCGCGGTGCCGCTCGCGTCGACGGGGATGGACCGCTGTGCGACGGACGCCCAGGAACCCGCGGCGTACCGCGAGACCTGGAAGCGGACGGCGGTCGGCCCGAGCGGGGACGGCATGACCTTCGCCACGAGCACGGACCTGCTCCCCTTCTTCGCGGCCGACGCGGCCGGCGTGAGCGTGACGCGCGCGGCGACGGCGATCGTGTCGGGGGCGCTCGCCGCGGCGGCGAGCGTGCCGCTCCCGGCGAACGTGGCCCGGAACCGCGATGTTCGCGCGACGGTCGTCGTGAGCGTCGCGGCACCGGATGCGCCCGTCGCCGACGTCCCGACCGCCGTCCATCCGGCGTCGGTCGGCCCCTGGCGCTCGAAGACGATGGACCGGCCCCCGTCCGCGCCAGCCAGGGTCGCGGTCAGTGTCACGGCGCCGTTCGGCGCGACCGTGAAGGCCGACGGCTGGAGCTCGAGGGGGGACGTCGCCGGCGCGATGGTGAACGGCAGGCTCAGGTCCGACACGAGCGCCCCGCCGGGCGTCACGGCGGTCGCCCGCAGCACGTAGCCGGCCCCGGCGCCCACGACCTGGCAGCCGAGGAAGGACGCCAGCCCCGCGAGCGCCTGCACCGTCGTCCCGCCGGCGCAGTAGAGCCGGCCGCCGACCGGCAGCGAGGAGCCGTCGATGGCGAGCGTCACGAGTGTCGCGTCGTCGCCGCGCACGACGCGCCCGGCAGCGTCGACGACCGAGACGACCGGCTGGACGTCCCACGGCGTGCCGGCCGGCGCCGACGGCACCGGGCCGCCGAGCGTCGCGCCGAGTGGCTCCGTCGTGAACCTGACCCGCGCCGGGACGTTCCCGCCGGTGACGTCGAACGGCAGGCTGACGCCGGTCAGGCCGGGCGTCGAGCCCGCCGCGTAGGTCTGCGCCCGCAGCTGGTAGTAGGTGCCGGGCGCGTCGATCGAGCACCCGGCAAAGCGCGCGACGCCACGATGGACGCGGGCTGCCATGCCGCCGCCACAGCTCAGGAGCCCCGGCCCACCGGTCTGCGGCGTCCCGGGTGCGACGTCGAGCAGCACGATCGTCGAGTCGTCGGACGTGACCACGTTCCCGTCCGCGTCAAGGACGGAGACGACGGGCTCGATGGACCACGTCCGGCCGGCCGGCGTGGACGGCCGCGGGCCGCCGTAGGTCGCCCCGAGTGGCTGTGTCGTGAAGCCGATCGTCGCGGCGACGCTGGGACCGCCGCCGCGGATGTCGAAGGGGAGGCTTGTGGCCGGATAGCCCTGCGCGGGACCCTGCGTCCGGTCATACGGCGTCACGACGGCCGTCAGGCGATACGCCCGGCCGCCGGTGTCGATGCGACAGCCGCGGAAGGCGGCGATCCCGCCGGTCATCGCGGCGGTGGTGCCGCCGCTGCAGGAGAGCCGTCCGGGGCCGCCCACGTCCGGGGACGCCGGGTCGATGCGCAGGTCCACGAGGTAGTCGAGCGTCGGGTCCCAGTCGCCGTACAGCGAGACCACGGGCTGGATGGGCCACGCGACGCCGGCCTCGCCGACCGCGGCAGGGCCCCCGATGTTCGCGCCGAGCGGCTGCGTGGAGAAGTCCGCGTACGCATCACCGAGCGCGAGGGCGCGCCCTGGCGCGACGCCGGGGGCGGCGCCGAGCGACACGAGGCACGCGACCAGGATCGCGACCGCAAGGGTGCGGACGAGTCGGCACCCGGCCGCGGCGTGACGGACCCTCATGCCGGCCTCCTCTCCCCTGCGCGCGGACCTCCGTGCGTCGATCGCGCACGGCAGAGCCGCCGCGGCGTGCGCGGAGCCACACGGTACGCGAGGACGCGGCCGCGCGTCCGTCGCACCGAAGTACGGGGGTCATGTGCCCATCGGCGCACGGAGCCCCCGCGCGGATCCGTGGACGTGCGAGGGGCGGGCCATCCGGCCCGCCCCTCGTGTCGATCTCTGTCGCGGCCACCGGCCCTGGGCCGGCGGGCGTGACGCTACCTGACGTTGACCCGCTGGACGCTCGACGAGCCCACGAAGTTGTACGGGTTCGGCAGCGTGACGGCACGGATGTACCAGCTGCCGGCCGCGTTCCACGTGTACCTGAGGGTGCCCACGCCCGACGAGTTGAGCGGGACGATGACGCTCTTCGTCTTCACCCACGTGCCGCCCGTGAGCCGCCAGAACTGGAACTCGACGCGCGCGACGCCGCCGGGCAGGCCGCCCGACGGGACCGGCCGCGCGGTCGCCTGGTACGTCTGCGTGAAGCCGACGCTGACGGTCTTCACGCCGGTCCACGTGGGCCGCAGGAGGACGAGGTTGCGGACGTTGACCGTCCGGACGTTGGACGAGCCGGCACCCAGGGTGGAGTCGCCGTTGAAGACGACCTTGTACTGGCCGTTGAAGCGCGGCGTGTACTGGATGACCGCCCGGCCGGTGCTGTCCGTCGTGAACGTCGAGCTCGGCGAGGGGATGTTCTGCCACACGCCGTTGTCCGTGGCGGCGAGGCGCTGGAGCTGGAACGTGTGGTTGCCGCCGCCGGCGAACTGGACGGTCGCGGTGAACGGGTCGCCCCAGATCACGACGGACGGATAGGTCGTCAGGGTGATCTGCGCGGCGGACTGGGTCATGGTGAAGGGAAGGCTGTCCACGTAGATGCCGGGCGTGACGGTGGACGAGGTCGAGACCGTGGCGCGCAGCTGGTACGCGGTCCCCTGGGTGTTGATCGAGCAGCCGGCGAAGGTGGCGACGCCGGCCGAGACGGTGACGGTGTTGCCGCCGGTGCAGGAGAGGACGCCGGGCCCGCCGGTGGTCGGCGTGCCCGGGGTGATCGACAGGGTCACGCGGCTGGTGAAGTCGGTGGTGAGCACCTGGCCCGCGGCGTTGCGGATGACGACGACCGGCTGGATCGAGAACGGGGTCCCGGCCGGCCCGGTGGGCACGATGCCGACGGACGCACCGAGCGGCTGGGTGGTGAAGGCCACCTGCGGCGCCGCGGTGATGTTGAACCCGAGACTGTCCGCGCGGCTCCCGGGCGGCACGGTGCTCGACGACGTCGCGGTGGCGCGGACCTGGTAGCCGGTGCCGGCCGTGTTGATCGAGCAGCCGGTGAAGGTCGCCCGGCCCGCGCTGACGGTGGCGGTGTTGCCGCCGGTGCAGGAGAGGACGCCCGGCCCGCCGGTGGTCGGCGTGCCGGGGGCGATCGAGAGGGTGATCTGCGTGCTGAAGTCGCTCAGGAGGCGCTCGCCGAGGAGGTTGCGCACCTCGACGATCGGCTGGGTGGACCACGGAACGCCCGCGGTCCCGGTGGCCGTCGGGCCGCCGATGTTCGCGCCGAGCGGCTGCTGGAAGAACACGACCTGCGTGGAGCCCGACCCGATCGTGAACTGGCTGGAGGACGCCCCGAGGAGCCCGGGCGCCGAGGCCTCGAGCCGGAACGTTCCGGTCCCGTTGACCACGCACCCGAAGAAGGTGACCTGGCCCGTGAGCGCACCGGTGAAGTCGGGGTTGTTCGTGCAGGAGAGGGTGCCGGATCCCGAGATCGTCGTGAGCGTGAGGGTCACGAGGTGGATCGCCGCGATCGGCGTGCCGCCGGCGGTCGTCACCTGGACGATCGGCAGCGGCGACAGGGTCCCGGTCAGGGAGTTCGACGGCGACTGCGTGAACGAGAGCCGGTTCCCGACGACGGGGCCGATGTTGAACGCGTTGCTGTTCGTCGGCGTGGGGCCGCCGGCAAGCCCGGTGGTGGCCGTGAGCGTGTACGTGCCGTCGAGGGTGATCTTGCAGCCCTGGAAGGTCGCGTACCCGCCGCTGAACGTGCGGGAGTTGCCGCCGTCGCAGAGCAGGATCCCCGCGCCGGGCCCGCTGGCGATCGAGAGCGACGCGGTCCCGCTGAACCCGGTGAGGACGGCGTTCGTGGCGCTGTCCTTCACGACGATCTGCGGCTGCTGGGTCCACGCGGTGTTCGCCGGCCCGCCGCCGGGCTGGATCGAGAACTGGAGGTAGCTCGACGAGACGACCGGGCCCACCGTGATCGCGCTCGACGTGACCGGGGTGTAGCCGCTCAGGCTCGACGCGATGACCGTGTAGCTGCCGGCAACGTTGAACGAGCAGCCCGTGAAGAAGGCCGTCCCGCCGATCGTGTTGACGATGTTGCCGGAGGTCGCGCAGGTGACGAAGCCACTCGCCGGGCCGGTGGACTTGGTGAGGGTGATCTGGTCCATCGGCACGGGATTCGTCACCTGGTTCCCGAACCGGTCGCTCACCCGGACCGAGGTGTTGAACGCCACGCCCACGCCGATGTTCGAGGGCGGCGGCGTGGTGAAGTCCAGGCGGAAGGGAGCGCCGGGGACGGACCCGAGGCCGCCGATGTTCGCACCCGGCAGGAAGCCGGCGTAGGTCACCAACATGAGCCCGTTCGTGGGCGTGGTGTTCGTGGGCCGGACCTGGAGCGCGTTGATGGTGATGCTGCAGGCGGCCGAGTTCGTGCCGGTGACGGCGATCTGGATCGTCGCCGCGGTGGTCGTCGGGCTGATCCCGGTGACCCCCGAACAGACGCCGAGCTGGACGTTGGCGCTGCCGGGCTGGAACTCGAACCCGAACGGCGCCGAGACCAGGATGATCCCGCCGCTGAGCTCGCCGCTGGCGAAGTCCAGCTGCGCCTGGCTCGAGAGCAGCGTCCACGACCCGGTGCCGCCGGCCGCCGACGTCGTGTCGAGTGAGATCGTCGATCCGCCCGCGAGTCCGCCGGTGACGCTGGCTGCGAGCGCCGACCCCGGCAGGAATGCCATGAGGGACGCCACGAGGGTGAACGACGTCAGGATGGCGACGAGCCGCCGACGACTCGTCGGCGCTAGTCCGGTTCCACGCATCTGGTTACCTCACGCTGCGGCTCTCGACGATGCGAACGGCATGGCGACCTGCGCGTGCGTGCGCGCTCGGCCTGATAGTACGCCCGTTCGTCCACACGGGGATCATCCGCGCCTGCACGGGCGCACGGGCGCCGGGCGCGGGATCCCCTTCGGGAGGACGCCGCCGGAGCGCTGGCGGTTCCCTGCGCCGACGGGCCGGCTACCGCAGGATGGCGTATGCGATCCGCACCGTCACCGAGCCGACGTCGGTCGAGCCGGGACCGGCCTGCTCCACCGCGACCACGAAGGTCGAGGCCGCGGGCGTCACCGCCGTCGTGGGGAACCGGAACGACGCGACACCGCCGGCGTCCGGGATCCACCCGAGGGCATCCACCTGGCTCCCGTTCCACGTCCCCACGCCCGCATCACCGGTCCCCGAGCGGGCGGTGTCGAGCGTGACCGTCACCTCGCGCACGACGGTCCAGGCGGGGTGCGCGAACGCCCAGAACGCCACGGCGCGCTCGTCCGGGGCGTCGGCGCGCAGGAGGATCCCGCCGTCGAACGTGGGCGACGGACCGATCGAGGCGAGCTCGGTGGAGGTGGTGAAGCTCCGCGGGTCGCGGGCCTCCCCGCGCAGCGTCGTCGTCCACGTCCCCGAGTAGAGCCGCTTGCCGGAGACGGTAACGGGCGCATACGCCGACCAGCGCACCACGCCGCCAGCGTCGACGGTCCGGACGCGGACGCGGTACGCGCCGCCCGCGACCGCCCGCCCGGCCGCGTCGCGGCCGTCCCACGACGCCTTGACCTTCCCGGCGCCGCGCCTGCCCTGGGGCAGCGCGCGGACCGCGCGCGTGGACGTGGCCGCGTACACGTAGACGGTCGTCGTGGCCGCGCCCGCCTGGGTGAACGAGATCGCCGACGCGTCGCGGTAGCCGTCCACGTACGGGAAGACGGGGGTCGCGGCGATGCCCGTGACGGCGACGCCCCGGACGGAGACGGCGACGGGGACCCGGATGGCCCAGGTCCCGCGGTCCGTGGTGGCCGAGACGACGACGGTGTAGGCGCCGTCGGAGACCGGGGGCGAGCCGGCGCTGGCGCTGCGCCGCCCGTCCCAGGAGACGGTCGCCGCCCCGGCGGTGCGCGCGCCGCTGACGAGCGTCCGGACCGTCCGACCGGCGGCGTCGCCGACGGTCACGACGACCGTGGCCGGCGCGCGGAGCGTGAACGCGATGGACGTCCGGTCGGCCTTGCCGTCGCCGTTGGGCGAGATGGCCGCGGGGGTCGCCCGCGCCGAGACCAGCGACGCGCTGACCGCGACGGGCCGCACGAGCTCGATCGGCACGCCGCCCGGCGCCGTCCCCCGGATGGCGAAGCGGTAATCGCCGTCGGCGACGCGGACGCCCGCGTCGTCGCGGCCGTCCCACGCGATCGACTGCACCCCGGCATCGAGCCGGCCGCTGCGCAGCGCGCGGACGACGGTCCCGTCGATCGACTCGACCGCGACGGTCACATCCACCGGGACGACGACCGTGAAGGAGAGCGTCGCCGCGGCCGCGGTCCCCGCGTCCTCCGGCGCGATGACGGCCGGCGACGCCGAGACGCCGGACACCGGCTCGGCCGTCGCGGCGAGCGCCCGGCCGACGTCCACGATGCCGGCGCCGTACGTGTCGTCGCGGCCGGGCAGCCCGAGGTCCTTCGCGGTCGACGTGAGGGCCTCGCGGATGGCGGTCTCGCCGAGCGACGGCGCGGCGGCGGCGACGATCGCGGCGGCGCCGGAGACCATCGGCGTCGCCATCGAGGTCCCCGTCAGGACGCCGTAGCCGCCCATGCCGGTGGGCAGGGTCGACGTGATGGCGACCCCCGGGGCGACCAGCGAGAGCTGCGGGCCGCGGTTGGATCGGCTCCACGCCTGGCCGGACTTGTCGACCGCGCCCACCGAGAGGACCCCGGGGATCCGGGCGGGGCACGCGACGGCGGACGAGCCGTTCCCGGCGGCCGCGACGACGACGACGTCCTTCGACCGCGCGTAGGCGATCGCATCGGTCATCGCGCGGGGGCAGGGCTCCTCGGGCGCGCCCTCCATGCTCAGGTTGACGACGCGCGCCCCCTGGTCGGTCGCCCAGACGATCCCCTGCGCGACGACCGTGTCCTCGCCGTTCTCCGTGGCGTCGAGGACCTTGACCGGGAGGATGCGCGCCCCCGCGGCCACCCCGGCCATCCCGATGCCGTCGTTCGTCGAGGCGGCCGCGATGCCCGCGACGTGCGTGCCGTGGCCGTTCACGCCGTCGTCCTGCGGCTGCATGCCGGCGGTGACGAAGTTCTTGCCAGGCAGCAGGACGGGCGCCAGGTCCGGGTTCGACAGGTCCACGCCCGTGTCCACGATCGCGATCGTCACCGGGGTCGCCGGCTGCGGCCAGTCCCACCACGGGCGGACGTTCATCGCGTCGAGCCACCATTCGGACGCGAGCATCGGGTCGTTGGGGACGCCCGCGGCCCGCAGCGTCCGCGACGGCTCCACGGCGGCGAACCGGGGATCGCCCGCGAGCGCCTCCAGCGCACGGTCGCGGCCGGCCGCCGACCCGGCGTCCACCACGAGCGTGCGGATCGCGTCGATGCGCCCGACGACCCGGAAGCCCCGGGCCCCGATCGCGGCGGCGGCCGTGGAGGTTGCGACGCCGGGGGCGAGCTTCACCACCACGCGCCGAGCGGCGCTCCCCGCCGCCGTGGAGACGTGCGCCCGGTCCGGCGCGCCGGTGCGTGCGGCCGGGGGTGCCGGGACCAGGGCCCCTCCCTGGGCGCCGCGGCCGTCGATCGTGACGGGGTCCGCGGCGGCAACGGGCGCGGCCGACCAGAGGAGCGCGGCTGCGAGGACGAGGAGCCCCGCCGCCGATCGGATCCGCGGCACGCCCGTCGTCGTCATCGGACGGTCCACCGATAGACGGCGGAGATCCCGCCGGCGTTCGCGGACGTCGCCGCGGAGGTGACGCGGAGGTACCACTTCCCGACTCGGTGGGTCCACGACCAGCTCGCCAGGCCGTCCGCGTTGGTCATCCGGGTCGTCTGGACGAAGAGCTTCCATGCCCGCGCCTTGGCGTCCCACCGGTACATCCGGAAGGTCGTGGGCACGCGGCCGGCGGCCGGGCGGAGCTGTGCGAGGAGCGGCTGCACCTTCCCGGCCCGCGCCACCGAGGACCCCGGGACGAGGCCCGCCAGGGTGATCGACGTGCGGACCGTCAGGGTCCGGGCGACGCTGGTCGAGTCGGCGGTGGTCGCGGTCCCCGACACGTGGAGGCGATAGGTCGTGTTCACCGTGGGAGCCACCGGCACCCGGATCGCGCCGGTGCCGTCGGGGAACTGCGAGGCGATGGTGGTCCACGGCGTCGCGTCGCTCACGCGTGCCTGCACCTCCACGGCGGCCGGCGTGGACATCGTCGCCGAGCCCGCCACGGCCGAGGACCCGCCCGCGGTGATCGCGGACGGCATGAGGGTGAGCGAGAGCGGGACGGGAAGCTTGGGCGTGAACGACCACGCCGGGTACGGCTGCAGCCTGTTGCCGGCCGTGTCGTAGAGCGAGTTGAGCTGTGCCTGGTAGATCGTCCCGGCGACGAGGTCCACGCTGGGCACGAAGGTGCCCGTCCGGGTGGGATCGTCATACGCGTAGATCCCCGGGACGTCCGGGCCGCCTGCGAGCGGGCGGAGCGAGAGGCCGCCGGTGGTCCACCAGACGGGCGTCATGGACTTCGAGAATGTGACCCTGACCTCGGGACGCACCGAGCCCACGACGGAGTCGGGCGGCGGCGACACTGCGACGACCGTGGGCGGAGCGGTGTCGAGGGTGGTGCTCGCCTCGGCGGGAGCGGAGACGTTGCCGGCCCGGTCGCGGACGCGGACCCAGAGGCGCTTCACGCCGTCGCCGGACGGGAAGGTCCAGAGCATGGTGGGCACGTACGGCTGCCAGGGCAGCCAGGTCGTGCCGTCGCTCGAGAAGGACATGACATCCACGCCCGAGAGAGCGTCCTGCGCCACGATCGTCAGCGTCACGGTGGGATCCGAGACGCTCGCCGCCCCGCCCTGGATGCGCAGCGCGACGGTGGGAGCCATCGCGTCGGCCTGGATCGCCACGGAGAGCCGGAACGTGCCCTCGACGTCACTCGCGCCGTTGAGGTCGATGTAGTACGTCCCGCCGGTGCGGCTCGGGTAGCCGACGGATTCGGTGCTGCCATCGCTCGTGGACTTGGCCACCAGGCCCACCGGGGGGTTCGCGACGACCGTGGTCGCCGTCGAGTCGAAGAGGTAGAGGTCGAAGTCGGTCGCGTCGCTGCCCGTCAGCGAGGCCAGGATCACGTTCCCCGGCGCCACGGAGATGCTGTAGACGCGATCGTAGACCGGGCCGCCCAGGGTGCCGGTGACGACCGGGCCCGGGAGCGGCACCCCGGGGATGTCGCTGTCGGGCGCGGCCGCCGCACGGGCCGGGGCAGGCCCCGCGGCCAGCGACGCGACCGACCCGGCGACGATGAGGATCGCGGCCAGGACGGCCGCCCGCCCGGCGCCGGATCGGCGTCGGGCGGACGAGCGCTGGTCCGCGTCGGGCATCACGGGCGCGGCATCCCGCTGCGGGCCCCGTGTCGATGGGGCGTCACTTCACGAGGACGCGGGCGACGTCGCTCCAGGCGGCCGTCCTGCCCGGTGCCGCAGGGACGAACCAGCGGTACTGCACCTGCCGCGCGCCGGTCCAGCCGCTCGGAAGCGTGGCCCGTGTGACGGCAAGGACGGTCCCGGCGGCGTCGGCGCGGAGGTTCGCAACGAACCGGAAGGACCCGGAGGTGCCGATGCGCCTGTACAGGGCGACCACCCGTCCGGCGTCCGCCGGCCGGATGGTGGCCCGGACGGTGACGCGCGCGCCCTGCGCGGCGGTCACCGACGTCCGGAACGTCGTCGTGTACGCGCCCGGCCGGCCGACGGCGACGCGCGCGGCGGCGGTGGTGACGGCGATCGGGAGGGTGGTCGGCGAGGGCGTGGGCGACGGAGAGGTGGACGTGGTGGGCGACGGGCTCGGCGACGCGGTGCCGCCGCCCGTCGTGGCGATCGTGGGGAGCGGGCCGAAGTTCCCCGAGAAGCCGGGGTTGGCGTAGTTGACGAGGACCGGCCCGAGCCCGCACGTCTCACTGGCCTTGAGCCGCAGGTTCACGACCTCGAAGCTCTCGAGCTGGTTGATCGCGGAGGTCCCGATGTCGATGCGCAGCGTCCGCGGCCCGCTGAAGTAGGCGGAGCCGTCGAGGGAGTCGGGGCCGTTGAAGCGCGGCTGGCTTGCCTGGTCGAACGAGATCCCGTCGACCGCGCCCTGGTAGGGCCGGATCTCGATGATGATCGAGAACCCGAGGATGGGGAACTCGTCGGCGCGGACCTCGGAGAAGCGCCATCCGGAGCTCTGGGCGGAGGTCGTCCCGCGCGCCACCGTCAGGGTGGGGCCTGCGAGAGCGGAGACGGCCGCCCGGGCCGTCGGGGCGGTGGGTCCCACGAGGACGACGGTGGCGAGGAGGGCCGCGGTGGCGACGGACGCTGCGGCGGCGAGGAGGCGCCTGCTGGGCGTGCGTGTGGTCATGTCTGATGCCTGCTGGACGGCCTGAATGGTCGTTCGGGAGCGCGGCCGCGGCGCCGCCCGAATGGTCGCACGGACGCCGGGAACCGTCCAACGGTCACCGGCTGCGCCCTCGACGCCGGACGAGCGCGCGGAGTTCCTCCCCGGGGCAGCCGCGAGGGCCCGACGGGGACGGCCGGCGGGCGGTCCCGGAGACGGCAGGAGGCCCGCCGGCGAGCCGGCGGGCCTCCCGTCCTGTCCCGGTCCCGGGGCCGAAGCCCCGGGAGCGGGCCTGATCGGTCTCCCCGATCAGTTGGCGTGCGTCTTGTTCCAGGCGGCGACCTGCTTGGCCGTGCCGACCGTCGCGCGGTAGTAGCGCGGCACCGCGTAGGAAGCGGCGGCCGTGTCGCTCCCGGCGAAGTACGCCTGGAACTCCGTGTAGCCGCTGATC
>JAKOQS010000054.1 GCA_029778235.1 Chloroflexota bacterium
GCGAGGGGTGGGCGACGATCGCGGTGAGCGACCAGGGGCCGGGCATGGATGCCGTCGAGGTGGACCGCGCCTTCGAGCGGTTCTACCGCGGCGACCCGTCCCGGACCCGCGCCCGGGGCGCTGGCACCGGTCTCGGGCTCTCGATCGCGCAGGCCGTGGTCGCCGCCCACGGCGGCGACGTCTCGCTGGTGTCGACGCCGCAGGCGGGCACCACGGTCACGCTGCGTCTGCCGCTGGCCGTCGACGCGGACCTGGACGTCGAGCCCGCGAGCGCCTGAGCCGCAACGGATCCGGCGTATGCCGAGGCTGCGTCAGAGCCGCTCTGCCACGAACCGCAGACGGACGTAGTCGATCCACCATCCGGGCTCGCCGTCGGGCCGTCGGTCGAGGCCTGCCGCGGACGCGTGCGTGTCGACCGCGTGGTCGAAGACAGCCCGCGAGGCCTGCCCGACGTCGTCGACCAGCACGGCCCCGAACATCCGCGCCCAGTCGGCAGCGGTGTCGCCCGGGCCCAACGGAGTAGGGCGGTCGTAGAGGGACACCAGGCGGACCCGGAAGCCGTGCCGCTCGAGGCGCGCCGCCTGCTCTCCCGGCGTCGGGAAGGTCCACGACGACGCGCGGCCGGGGTCGAGGCCCACCTCGCGCCGAGCGGCGCGGATCGCCTCCGTCGCGAGGTGGACGTTGCCCGCGCCGCCCATCTCGACCACGAGGCGGCCCCCTGGACGCAGCACGTCGGCGAGCGCCGCCACCACGTCGTCCTGGCGCGGCATCCAGTGCAGGGCCGCGTTCGACAGCACGGCGTCGTATCCGTCGGTCGGCACGACCGCGGTCATCGCGGCGCGGTCCTGAGCGTCGACGCGGTGGAAGGAGACCTCCGGGTGCTCGGCTCGGGCCACATCGAGCATCGCGGCGTCGGCGTCGATCCCGACGACGTCCGCACCGCGCGCGGCGAGCTCGGCCGCCTGGTGCCCGGTGCCGCAGCCGACGTCGAGGACCCGCTCGCCCGGCTGCACGTCGAGCAGGTCGAGCAGCGCCGCACCGTACGACGTCACGAACGAGAACGACCGGTCGTACCCCTGCGCATCCCACCCGCTCATGCCCCGACCCTGCCGCACCATCCACCACCCGGACCCCCACGTTCCGGATCCCGAGACGGCTCCCGCATGAGGGTGCCCCGAGATGCCCAAGAGGCACTCCAGGTTCCCCACTGCGTCCACAGCCGGGACGGCGGAGATCCGGACGGGCGGTCCCTCGGAGCGGCGCTAGTTGAGGCGGGCGCGGGCCTGGCGGGCGATGCGCCGCGCGTGCTCGGCCTCGAGCGGCATCGGTCCGGCCACGGTATCGGCGTACTCCTCGAGCACCCGCGACGCCTCCGGGTAGCGGCCCACCGCGATGAGCGCCTCGCCGTAGTCGCGGCGCAGCCCGAGGTCGTGCCGGGGGAGCAGCAGCGAGAGCTCGGCGGCCCAGAGCCGGTGCCGGGCCCGCTCGGGGGTCGACGCCCAGGTGCGGATGTTGGCCAGCACCCGCTCGATGGTGTCGATCGGATCGTGCGGGCGCAGGTGCTCGGGCTTGAGCGACCGACCGGTGCCCGCGACCAGCTCGCGCGCGCGGTCGTAGGGGAGCAATCGCCCGCCGGCCCAGGGATCGACGAGCACCCGGACCCCGTCCGGATCGCCGACGCCGACGACGAAGTGGCCCGGCAGCCCGACGCCGTACGCCGGGACGCCGGCACGCCGCGCCACCTCGGTCCAGACCGTCGACAGCAGGATCGGGAGACCTCGCCGGTCGCGCAGCACCTCCGGCAGCAGGCTCGCCTCGAGCCGGGCGTAGTCGTCGGTCGCGCCGGCGAACCGGCCGAGGACGGTGCGCAGCCGCAGGTCGTCGCGGCCCTCGTCGGGCACGGCGGCCGCGAGCGCGTCGAGCTCGGTGAGGCCCGTCCGCACCAGGAGGTCGAGTCCGTCGCCCGCGACGACGTCGTCGGGGAGCGCCTCGGCGGAGAGCAGGAGCAGCGCGAGGTCGAGCCGCACGTCGTCCGGGTCGCCCGCCGCCCCCCCGGCGCGCACGACCTCCGCGAACCGCTCGCGCGACGCTTGGCTCACGATCCGATCCTGCGGCACGGACCGGCCCTGCGCGACGCAACCGCTCCCGGCGTGTCCCGCGGTCCCCCGGCCGACGGGGGACGATCGCGTGCGTCTATCGCGCTCCGGGGCACCCTCATCGCACGTTCGGGCGCCGGGGTGGGGGCGGGACGACCTTCGCGGCGACGACGTCGGGGAGCGGTACGTCGACCGTCGTGCCGTCGCGGCGCTCGATCCGGAGCACGGCGTCCCCGCCGTCCGGCGGGTCCCAGGAGAGCAGCGTGCCGACCACGTCGGTGAACGCAGCGGTCGCGTCGTCGTGCAGCCGGTGGCGGACCGTGATGCGGGAGCCGACGTCGTCCGGAACGATCCGCACGGCGAGCAGCGCGGCGGGCCTGGCGCCCGGGGAACCCGGTCGCATCGGGCCGGGTCCCCGGGCAGCGCGGTCGCCGGGTGATGCCGGTCCGGGCCGGTCCGGAGGAGTCGACGACACGTGCGCACCCCGCTCCCGTCCGGTTGGGTCGTGCGGCGATACTAGGCGCGGTCGCGGCTGCTAGCGTCGCGCCAGCGACCCCGTCCGCGGGGTCCACCCCGTACCACCGGATCGCCCGTACCGCTGGATCGCCCGTACCGCTGGATCGAAAGGATCCGTCCGTGACCTACGTCATCGCGCAGCCGTGCGTCGACCTCAAGGACAAGGCCTGCGTCGAGGAGTGCCCCGTCGACTGCATCTACGAGGGCGAGCGGATGCTCTACATCCACCCCGACGAGTGCGTCGACTGCGGTGCGTGCGAGCCCGTCTGCCCCGTCGAGGCGA
>JAKOQS010000333.1 GCA_029778235.1 Chloroflexota bacterium
GGTCGACCAGGAGGCCCCCAAGCCGACGCAGGGATCCTCGGGGTCGAGCTCGGGCTCCGGGTCGAACTCCGGGTCGGGTTCCGACGACCACGGCGGCAAGCACGATGACGACGACCATGGCGGCGATGATGACTAGCCCGACCCGCAAGCCGGCCCGGGGTTCCTCGCCGGCGCAGAAGATCGTTACGGCCGGCCTCGCCACCGCGGCGTGCTTCGCCACCGCCGGCCTGGTTGGCGTGCGAACCGTCGAGGCGAACGCGGCCACGAACGACGCGCCAGCAGCCGCACCAGCCGGCGACGTCCAGGTCGACCTGACGGCGTCGACGACGGCGGGCGCGTCCGTGTCGACGACCGAACGCGCGCGGCTGGACGCGTACGCCGCGGCACTGGCCGCCGAGAGCGACCGGCTGGACCGGTACCACAAGAGGCTGGTCCGGATCGCTCATCGCCTCGAGCGGCTCGCCGCTCAGGTCGGCGCGAGCGGGTCGACCGGATCCACCGGATCCACCTCGTCCTGGAGCGGGACGTCGGCCGGAACGTCCTCGGCCGGCTCGTCCTCGCACAACGCCGGATCCGGTGGCGGGCACAAGGGCTCGTCCGGATCGAGCGGGCGGAAGCCGGCGAACTCCGGCTCGTCCAGCTCGTCCGCGTCGTCGAGCAGCTCTGCCCCGTCCACCAACGCCGCGGCGGCGCCCGCGGCACCGGCGGCCGCGTCGGCGCCGGCGCTGCAGAGCCCCCCGTCCGGCGGTGGCGGCGGCGGCGGCGGCGGTGGCGGTGGCGGTGGCCAGTCCTCGACGAAGGCGAGCTGAGCGCCTGCGTCAGGCCAGCAGCACCCCGGGGTTCATGATCCCCGCCGGGTCCCACGCGGACTTCAGTGCGCGCATCGCGGCGATCTCGGCCGCGGACCGGCACAGCGCCAGGTCCGCGGCCTTGGCCCGGCCGACGCCGTGCTCCGCGGAGATCGACCCTCGGTAGCGGGCGACGCAGTCGAGGACGACATGGTCGACCGCGACATCGTCCGCAGGGGGGCCGTAGATCTCGACGTGGATGTTGCCGTCCGCGAGGTGTCCGAACACCCCGAACGTCTCGACCGTGGGATAGGCCCGCATCAGCGCGGCGAGCTCCTCGCACGCCTGGGCCAAGGACGGCAGGGGCACCGAGACGTCGAGCTTGTGCGTCAGCCCGAGCGCGGAGAACGCCTCGCCCTGCGCCTCGCGGTAGTCCCACAACCGGCTCTGCTCGCTCGGATCGAGTCCGACCGCCACGTCGCGGTCGTCCAGCCCGACCAGGCCTGAGGCGTCGCCACCGTCGACGACCTCCAGGAGCAGCACGACGGGGTGTCGCTCCTGCAGTGGCCATGGAAGCCCGCGCAGCCGGGCTGCGAGCTCCATGCCGGTCTCGTCGATGACCTCGGCGGCCAGCAGCCGGCCCCCCGGCGCGACGGCTGTCGACATCAGCGCCAGCGCATCCGCGTACGACGTGCAGCCGACGAGCGCGACGCTCGTGCGGCCGGCGGGCCGGTGCAGCCGCAGCCGCAGGGCGGTGATGACGGCAAGGGTGCCCTCGGACCCGCATAGCAACGCGCCCAGGTCGTACCCGGTGTTGTCCTTGAGCAACCCCGCCAGATGGGACACCACCGAGCCGTCGGGCAGCACCGCCTCGACACCGACCACCTGTGCGCGGGTCATGCCGTAGGCGATGACGTGGATGCCTCCGGCGTTCGTCGCGACGGTCCCGCCGATGGTCGCGGAGTCGCGCGCGGCGAGGTCGACGCCGTACGCCCAGCCCGCGGCAGCGGCCGCGTCCCGCACCGCTGCGAGCGTCGCGCCCGCGCCCGCCGTGAGCTGACCGGACAGCGGGTCGACGGGCCCGATCTCGGCGAGCCGTCGCGTCGAGAGCACGATCGGCAGCGAGGTGGGCTCAGCGGCGGGAACCCCGCCACCGACCAGGCCGGTGTTCCCCCCTTGGGGGATCACCGGGACGCCGGCCGCGGAGCAGACCCGCATGACCGCCGCGACCTCGTCCGTGGA
>JAKOQS010000334.1 GCA_029778235.1 Chloroflexota bacterium
ACGGCGCCTCCCGCGCTGGCCGCCCAGAACCCCGCCGCCTCCAGCGACGGCGCCCGGGCGGCGAGCATCGCGAGGGCGCGCGCGTAGCCGCTCAGGTAGAAGTCGTCCTGGACGAGGTACTCGACGAACCGCTCGGGGTCGAGGGTGCCGTCGGCGAGCTCAAGGAGGAGGGGGAGGCGGTCGATCCGGGCGCGGATCCCGGCCGTCGCCGCCCATGCGTCGTCGCTGAACACGATGTCTACTCCTTCTCGACGAGGTGGTTCACCGGGCCGTGGCCCGTGTCCGGGGTCCGGCTGAGCCGCCAGTCGGCGCCGGAGGCGATGGCCCGGAACAGGTAGCCGCGGGCCTTCTCGACGGCGGGCAGCGAGACGCCCGACGCCCGGGTGTCGCCGAGGAGGGCGGCGCAGGCGGCGATCGCGGAGCTCAGCGTGCAGCCGGTGCCGTGCGTGTTGCGGGTGCGGATCCGGGGGCTGCTGAGCAGGGTGACGCCGCTCGCGTCGGCGAAGGCGTCGGTCAACTCGTCGCCCTCCATGTGCCCACCCTTGACCAGGGCGGCGCGGGCGCCGGCGGCGACGAGGGCGGTCGCCTGGGCGGCGAGGCCGTCGACGTCGCCGGCCGGGGCCTCGCCGAGCAGGACGGCGGCCTCCGGGAGGTTGGGCGTGACGATGTCGGCGAGCCGCATCAGGCGCGTGCGCACCGTCTCGACGGCGTCGTCAGCCAGCAGCCGATCGCCGGAGGTGGCGACCATGACGGGGTCGAGGACGACGACGCCGAAGTCGTCGCGGCGCTCCTCGAGCAGGTCCGCGACGACGCCCGCGACCGCGGCGTTCGACAGCATCCCGAGCTTGGTCGCCGCCACCGGAAGGTCGTCGACGACGGCGACGATCTGGTCGCGGACCAGCCGCGGGTCGACGGGGACCGCGGCCCGGACGCCCTGCGTGTTCTGGACGGTCAGCCCTGCGAGGGCCGCCGCTCCGTACACGCCGAGCGCGCCGAACGTCTTGAGGTCGGCCTGGATGCCCGCTCCTCCGCTGGGGTCGGAGCCCGCGATGCTGAGGGCGATCTTCGGGGTCATCTTGTCGCTCCTTGAGCCGGGCTGCCCGACGAAGTCGCGGCTGCGCGTGTCGAAAGGCTCTGGACGTTTCCGAGGACTTCGCCCAGGTCCATGAACCGG
>JAKOQS010000335.1 GCA_029778235.1 Chloroflexota bacterium
CCGCGGTTCTTCGTCGTGGCCACGGCGGTCCTGCTCGTCGTCGTGACGTTCATCACCCCCGGGCCGTCGCTGTTCGAGGGCCGTTCCTTCTTCGGCGTGAGCAGGGTGGTCGAGCGGAACGCCGCACGCGTCCTCCTCAACGGCACGACCGTGCACGGACTCCAGTCGACCGACCCGACGCTTGCGCACGAGCCCACCTCGTACTACGTGCGCTCGGGCCCCGCTGGCGACCTGTTCGCGGTGGCGCGCGGGCCCGGGAACGACCGAACGCTCGACGTAGGGCTTGCCGGTCTCGGCAGCGGGGGCCTCGCGACATATGACCGCGCAGGCGACGCCCTGACCTACTACGAGATCGACCCGGTGGTCATCCGCGTCGCAACCGACCCGTCGCTCTTCACGTACCTCTCCGGCGCCGCGGTCCGTCCGCGGATCGTGGAGGGCGACGCACGTCTCACGCTCGCGGAGGTCCCCGATGCGACCCACGACCTTCTCATCGTGGACGCCTTCTCCTCCGACACGCCACCGACGCACCTCCTGACGATCGAGGCGATCGCCGACGCGATGCGGACCGTCAGGCCGGGCGGGGTGCTGGCGCTCCACCTGTCGAACCGCTACTACGACCTCGCGCCCGCCGTGGCCGGCGCGGCCGAGACACTCGGGCTGACCGCTGTCCAGCGCGACTACAGCCCATCCGCCGAGGACAAGGAACGCCTGTTCGCAGCGCCGTCCCAGTGGCTGGCGATCGGGCGAGGAGCGGCGGACCTCGCGGGTCTGACGGCCCGCGGCTGGACGACCCCCGAAACGACCGACCCGGTCACGGACGACCGGCCCGACATCCTCCGGCTTCTGCGCCCGTTCGGGTAGGGCGGGCCCGGCCGCTTCCGGCGCGCCGTGGGCAGGGGCCGGGGCCGGTGGCGCGCCGTGGGCAGGGGCCGGGGCCGGGGGCGCGCCGTGGGCAGGGGCCGGGGCCGGTGGCGCGCCGTGGGCAGGGGCAGGGGCCGGGGGCGCGCCGTGGGCAGGGGCACGCGTGGGGCGAGCAGCGGCCGGGGGTACGGAGCCACGCCAAGGCCGCCCGCACCAGTTGCGCCGTCGTCGATCCGCCGTGCATCCCGGGGCGAGAACCGGCTGTCACGCTCCCACGATGCCAGCCCGCGATCTGCCCATCGACCGGGGCACTGCCCGGGCGCGTTCGATCGTCCATGACCTTGGACGCGAGATCCGTGAGGCCCGTCTGGACCGCGGCCTTACCCAGGAGGATGTCGCCCGCGCTGCGCGGATGTCGGGGCCCCAGGTCAGCCGGATCGAGCGCGGGGCGGCTCGTGCCGTCTCGGTCGATCAGCTCGCCCGCCTGCTGGCTGTCGTCGGGCTCGAGCTGTCGGCCCGAGCCTATCCGGCGGGCGCGCCGCTCCGCGATGCAGCGCACGTCGCTCTCCTGTCGCGGCTGCGCAGGGGCCTCGACCGCTCTCTGGGGTGGAGGACGGAGGTGCCGTTGCCCATCCCAGGCGACGGTCGCGCGTGGGACGCGGTGATCGCCGGGCCGGGCTGGACGGTGGGGGTGGAGGCCGAGACCCGCCCGCGGGACGTGCAGGCGGCGATCCGGCGGATCTCCCTGAAGCAGCGCGACGGACGCGTGGACTCGCTGCTGTTCGTCGTGGCCGATACGCGGCACGGGCGCGACTTCGTGCGGGGCGCGGGCGACGACCTGCGGGCGCGGTTCCCGATCGATGGTAGACGGACGCTCCACCGCCTTGGTGCCGGCCTCCAGCCCGAGGGAGACGCCCTGGTCCTGCTCTGAGTCGCGGCGTCACGTCCCTCGGTGCAGCGGGGGCCGGGTCGGCGGGCCGGGTCCGCGGGGTCGGCGGGCCGGGTCCGCGGGCCACTGCTCGGGCCACGCCGCCGCCCGACCCGTGGGTGCCTCGGGGCGCGACCCGCGGTGCCTCAGAGCGCCGCCCGCGGTGCCTCGGGTGCTTCGGGCCACGCCGCCCGCGATCCGCGGGGCCTCAGAGCGCCGCCCGCGGCCCGCGGGTGCCTCGGAGCGCGAATCTGCAGCGGATCTTCACCACATGAAGATCCGCGACCGGCGTCTTCACCTGGCGAAAGGAAACGGCCTGCGCGAGCCTGCGGCGGGCGTAGACCGTGGCCGCATGGGCCGACCGGAGTTGCTCCTGCCTGCCACGGTCCGTCTCACACCGCCTCGGTGCGTGGTGGGGCCGCCTCTCGCCCTCGGCCGCGCGGGGGGCCGATCCTCCACGGGGCCACCACGCGGTCCCGTGCAGGATCCCTTCACCTCATGAAGAGGTTCCGCACGTACAAGGAGGTGGCAGCCTGCGCGGCTGGCAGTTCCTTTCACCACGTGACGACGCGGGTGCGGCGCTCCCGTCGGCGACGGTCCTCCGCGCCGGGCGGAGCCCCGGCCCGGCTTTCGGCGGCCCGCGGCCGGCCGGCTGGCCGGCCGCGACAAGCAGCTGGCGGCCCGGCGCGGTCGGCGCCGGGCCGGGCCTGACAGTCTCCCTTCGTGCCGGACCGGCGAGTCGGTGGCCCGCGGCGGGAGCCGAGCCGGAGCCAGGCGGTCCGCCTCGTTGGGTTCGGGAGAGCCGGCATCACGACTCGGCCGCCTCGTTGGGTTCGGGAGAGGCGGCGTCAGGACTCGGCCGGCTCGGGCGCGGCCGCAGCTGCAGACGGCGCGGGTGCATCGCCGCCGTCCGCCTCGGTCGCGAGGGTGTCGGCGGCCTCGAGCGACCAGTCCTCCTGCGGCCCGACCCGCTGCTGCACCTGGGTGCGGACCTCGGCGAAGGCGGACTCGAGGCGAGCCTGCAGCGACTCGGTGTCCCCCGCCTTGAGGTCGGCCTGGACACCCTCGATCGCCTCGCGCAGGGTCTCGTTGCGCTGTGCGTAGACATAGGCCGCGGCGGCGAGGGCGACCCCGGCCGCGAGCCCGACGACGAACTTCATTGTGATCCTCCGCACGTGTCGGGCTCATGATGGCGGCTGCCGCGGGAGTACGCCACGGCCGGTCGCGGAGACGACCCGCCACGGGTGCGCGGCGATGCCCACCGGGCACCGCGAAGCGACGTGCCGTCGACGGTCCGCGCGCTCGCGCCGCGACCGAGGACCGGATCAGGCCCGACCCGCGTCCCCGGCAGCGTCCTTGACGGCGTCGGCAGCCTGCTGGACCTGCTCGGCGGCGGCGCCGGCGGCGTCGCGGGCAGCGTCGACGGCGGGCTGGGCGGCGTCCTGTGCGGCGTCGGCGGCAGCCCTGGCGGCGCCCTTGGCCTGCTCGACGGCCGTGCCCGCCTTCTCCTTCACCTCGGCGACAGGGTCGTCGCTGGCGCCCACCTGCTCGCCGGCTGTCTCGGCCGCGCTCCTTGCCTGCTCGACGGCCGTGCCCGCCTTCTCCTTCGCCTCCGTGAGGCGCCGCTCCAGCTGCGTCTGCATCTCCGCCACGCGGGCCTCGAGTCGCGCCCCGAGCGCATCGAAGTCGCGCTTGTCGATGTCCGACTTCACGACGTCGTACGTCTCGCGCAGGTCCTGACCGGTGCGCCCCGCGTAGATGATCGCGCCGGCGAAGCCGAGCGCGGCGCCCGTGATGAGACCGAGGATGAACTTCATCGTGTCGACTCCCTTCTCGTGTGCATCGGCCCGGGGCCGCATCGATGGCCGGACGATGGTGGCACTGCGCCCCGCTCGTCGGCGAGCCGCGCCGCCCATGGTAGCCTGCCCCGGCCAGTATCTGCCCCCGGAAGCATCAACCGCCCCACCCGGGCGCGGCGTGAGGACGCAGCGGCCGGAAGGGGCGCGGGGCGCTCCCCTGCCGGGGCCGGGGACCCCCCAGGCCCGCCGCCCCGGGGAGCCCCCGGCCCCGGGGACCCCCCAGGCCCCGGGGAGCCCCAGGCCCCGGGGACCCCCCGGCCCCGGCCGCGCGCCTCTCCCCTACTCCAGGTAGTCCTTGAGCTTGCGGCTCCGGCTCGGGTGGCGGAGCTTGCGCAGCGCCTTGGCCTCGATCTGCCGGATCCGCTCGCGGGTGACGTTGAACTCCTTGCCCACTTCCTCGAGTGTCCGGGCTCGCCCGTCCTCCAGGCCGAAGCGCAGCTGGAGGACGCGGCGCTCGCGCCCGGTGAGCGAGTCGAGCACCGCCTCCACCTGCTCCTTGAGCAGCTGGTGGCTGGCGGCCTCGGCGGGTGCGAGGGCCCCGCGGTCCTCGATGAAGTCGCCGAGGTGGCTGTCCTCCTCCTCGCCGATCGGGGTCTCCAGGCTGACCGGCTCCTGGCTGACCTTGATGATCTCGCGGACCTTCTCGGGCGTGACCAGCAGCTCCGGGGTGGACATCGCGTTGGCGATCTCCTCCACCGTGGGCTCGCGCCCGAGCTCCTGGAGCAGCTGGCGGCTGACCCGGATCAGTCGGTTGATGGTCTCCACCATGTGGACCGGGATGCGGATCGTGCGCGCCTGGTCCGCGATGGCGCGGGTGATCGCCTGCCGGATCCACCAGGTGGCGTAGGTGGAGAACTTGAAGCCCTTCTCGTAGTCGAACTTCTCGACCGCCCGGATGAGGCCGATGTTCCCCTCCTGGATGAGGTCCAGGAAGCTCATGCCGCGGCCGATGTACTTCTTGGCGATCGAGACGACGAGCCGGAGGTTGGCCGACGTGAGCTGCTCGCGGGCGTCGCGCCCGATGACCACGATGACGCCCTTGCGGTCCCGCAGCTTGGTGGTGGGCGGGACCTCCGGGTCGTACCCGAGGAACTTGAGCAGGTCGGCCTCGTTGCCGGCGTCGATCCACACGCGCAGCGCCGGGAGCGCCACGTCGTCGCGGGTCCAGTCGTAGACCGCCCGGAGGCCGACGTTGTCGCGGGCGTCCAGGTTGGTGGTGTGGACCGAGATGTACGACCAGTCGAGCAGCGTGATGAACGCGTCCACCGCGGCCGACGGCTCCGGGTCCTCCAGCGCGGCGTTGTAGGCGTGGACCAGCTCCTTGGCCTTCTTGAGGAGCGTCTTGGTCTCGTCGGTCTGGGCCTCCCGCGACGCCTTCGTGTACTTGAAGTCGGGGGCCGGGAGGAGGAACTCGCGCGAGCCGTCCCAGGACAGGCCCTCGCGGACCATCCGGTGGGCGTCGTCGCCGTGCGGGAGCGCATGTTGCCGCTTGGCCGTCCGGGTCTTGCGCTCGGTGTCGTGCAGGGTCCACTCGTGGAGGCTGACGAGCGCCTTCCACGGCTCCTCGGCCATCTGCTCGCCCAGCTCGATGGCCTTGGCGAGGACGACCTCCTCCTCGGCCGTCAGGAGGGCGACCTTGCCGATCTCCTTCAGGTACATCCGGACCGGGTCGTCGATCCCGATCATGTCGGCCGAGAGGGCCTCGAGCTCCTCCGCGGTGGGCTCCTCGAGCTCCTTCGCGTCGAGCTTGGTGGGCGCCTCGATGACGGCGACCGGGTCGATGGGGCGGCCCCCCGGGCCGGCGATCCCGAGGTCCTCGGTGCCGAGGTCGGCCACGACGAGGCCGGCGCCGACCTCCCCTTCCACCTCGAGCTCCTCGTCGGCCTCGGCGACGGCCGCCGCGCCCGGCTCCTCCTCCTCGCCGAGGGTGAGTGCGCCGAGCTCGTCGTCGATCGACGTCTCGTCGGCGGCATCCTTCTCGATCACGCCGGCGACCTGCGCGGCGCCGCGCGCGGGGCGTCTGCTGCGTCCGCGCGGGGCGGGCGCGAGGACCGCCTCCACCAGCTGATCGTCGATGGCGTCCTTGGTCACGTTCGTCCTCCGGCGGTGCGTGCGAGAAGGCTGGCCTGGTCGATGCGTCGGTGCAGCGACAGGCGCGCCTCGTTCATCTGTCTTTCGTCGTCCATCAGTCGGGAGATCGCGTCCGCGTCCCCCCGCATCTCCGCGTCGGCGAGTTCGCCGCGCGTGAAGGCCCCACGATCGTCGAGCCGGACGAGCTCCAGGCGCAGGAGGCATTGCTCCACGCCGTGGTCCACCAGGTCGAGATCGATGGAGCCGCCCTCGGCGCCGTCGCCCACCCCCGGGATGGGGGCACGGCTGGCGTACAGGGCGATGGCCAGGGCGCGGGACTCCTCGTCGAGCGAGGCGAGGAAGCGGCCGCGCTCGAACCGGCCGGGCTCGCCGGCATGGGCGGGGGCGGGAGCGCCACCCCCGGCGGCTGCGTCCCGCGCGGCCGCGTCCGCCTCGCGGTCCGCGAGCATCGCGCGCCAGAGCCCGCGCGCGAGCTCCGACTGGAACAGGTCCGGCGTGAGCCGGTCGGCGACGCGGAGCTGCTCGTCCGGGACCACGAGCAGGAGACGGAGCAGCTCCGCCTCCACCGTCCCGATGCCCCGGACCACCTCCTCGGGGTCGGGGAGGTCGCGCGCGGCGATGACGGCGTCCGCGGTGATCCGGCCGGCGCCGGCCTCCGCGCCGGCGCCCGGGCCGGCCCCCCCACCGGCGCCGGGCCGACCACCGGCCCCCGGGCCCCCGGCACCGGGCCGGCCGCCGTCCACCCGACCGGGTCGTCCTCCCTGGTGGAGCGCCTCGAGGAGGATCCGCTCCTCCACGCCGCTGCGCTTGGCGAGCACCTGGAGGTAGCTGTCGCGAAGGATCGGGTCCGACACGCGGCGCAGCGTGGGCAGGACCGCGTCCACCAGGCGCTTGCGGCCCTCCGGCGTCTTGAGGTCCACGCGCTCGGCCTGCGTGTCGATGAGGTACGCGAGGATCGGCTGCGGCACGCGGACGGCCTCGCGCCACAGGTCGGGCGTCTCGCGGATCACCTCGTCCGGGTCGCGGCCCTCCGGCAGGCGGACCACGCCGACCTCGGTGAGCCGCAGCCCCTTCCCGTCGGCGCCCGTGCCCGTGGCCGCGCCCTGCGCCAGCTCGCTGATGAGGTTGGAGAGCTCGGTGATCCCGAACGTCCCCGCCTTCTGGCCGGCCGGGTCCACGTCGTACGCGAGCGCCACCTTCTCGGCATAGCGGGTGACCAGCGCGACCTGCCCCGGCGTGAGCGCGGTCCCCAGGCTGGCGACCACGTCGGTGAAGCCCGCCTGGTGCGCCATGAGGGCGTCCGTGTAGCCCTCGACGATCACCGCCTGGCCGCTCTTGCGCAGGGCGGTCTTGGCACGGTCGATCAGGTAGAGGGTCCGGGACTTGTCGAACAGCGGTGTGGCCGGGGAGTTGAGGTACTTGGGGCCGCGATCCGTCTCCGGGGCGCCCTCGGGCGCGGGCACCACGCGTCCCCCCAGCCCGATCGCCCCGCCCGACGCGTCCCGGATCGGGAAGATGATCCGCTCCCGGAAGCGGTCGTACGCACCCCGGCCCGACGACCGGGCCGTCGTCAGGCCCACCTCGGCCAGCTCCGCCGGC
>JAKOQS010000336.1 GCA_029778235.1 Chloroflexota bacterium
CGTAGCCCGCCTTGCGCATGTTCTCGAGCGCGTTCTTCCCGATGCGCCAGACGATGAACGCCGCCGCGCTCGCGATCTCGGTCGCGCTCTTCTGGGCGTCCTCGCGGAACCACTGGCTCTTGATGCGCATGGCGGTCGGGGGTCGGATCCTCGTTTCGCGGCCGGTCGGCACGGGCCGCAACGAGGGTCAGACCCTCATTTCCCCCCGGGGCCTTGCGGGGCGTGGCCGAGTCCGCACCTGGGAAACGAGGGTCAGACCCTCCATCACGGCTTCCCGATGTAGAACTCGTACTCGCCCGCGCCGATCTCCTCGGTGCGCACGAGCTTCAATCCGGTCACGCGCACCCAGTCGCCGACGTCGGCCGCGACGCCCGGGCAGTTGCTCACGAGCTTCAGCACCTCGCCCGGGCGCATCCCGTTCAGCAGCTTCTTCGCCTCGACGATCGGCCCCGGGCACACGGCGCCGCGCAGGTCGAGGACCGCGTTCGCCGCGGGCGCGCCGCTGCGGCCGCGCTGCAGGTAGTAGCCGTGCCCGCGGTCGGGCAGCCGCTCGGTCCGCACGACGTGGTTGTCGGTGTGCCGCGACCACGCGAACAGGTCGTCCTGGGTGCCGGGGCAGTCGGACAGCAGCAGCAGCACCTCGCCCGGCTTCATCGCGTCGATGAGCCGCTTGGCGCCGAGCAGCGGCGCGGGGCAGCTCGTCCCGCGCATGTCGAGCGTCATCGTCGGCTTCGGGGGGGATTCGGTCTTGGCGTTCATCGGCGTTCCCGGCGGGTCGGCCCCGCGCGGCCTCTCAGTATCCGCCCTTGCCGTAGGGCTGCGGCAGGCCGGCGATCTTGACCGCCTGCTTGGCCGGCCCCATCGGGAAGAGGTCGTAGAGGTACTGGCTGTCGGCCTCCGGGCGGATCTCCTGGAAGCCCTTGATCATGTTGCGGAAATTCGGCGTGTGGCCGTGCGCCGCGAACTCGTCGCGCAAGTACCGGATCACCTCCCAGTGCGCGTCGGTCAGCTCGATGCCCTCCGCCTCGGCGATCGCCCGCGACGCCTCGTCGCGCGTGTCGGCCTCGACCAGGTAGCCCTGGTCGTCGCATGCAAGCTCCTGCCCGTTCACCACGTAGCCCATCTCGCCTCCTGCCTCGGCTCCGACTCCTGCACCGTGTTCCGCGTCACTCGGCGACCGCAATCGCCTTGTGGGGAATGAAGATCCCGCACCCCAGCCGCCGGTGCGGCCCGTAGCCCGCGCCCTGGACCTCGAGCGACGCCGCCGGTGCGAGCCCGTGCAGCGCCAACCCCCAGGCGCGGGCCGGGACTCCCCCCGCGGCGTACGGCTTCGCGCGTCCCGCGATGAACTCGCATTGAACGCCGATCGCGCCAAGCCACCGCTCGATCTCCTCGTAGAACGCCCGGTCGTCCGCCGCGGCGCTCACGACGCGCCCCGCGTAGACGGTCGGCGTCGGCATGAGCTCCCGGACCTCGCCCTCGGACGTCGCGAGGCCCTCGCCCACGTCCAGCCGGCGGCCGGACAGCGCCCGCGCGGCCTCGGCGCGATGGACGGGCACTCGCAGCACGAGCCGCGCCCGGCGGGCGAGCAGCACGAGGCCCTGCGTCGTCGGCGACGTCCTCAACGGATGGATGCCCGCGGAAGGCTCGTCCGCGAGCCAGGGCAGCCACTCGGCCACCGCCCGCGCCAGCGCCTCGGCGTGGTCGGCCGGCAGGCTCGACCCCGCGAGCCCGAAGACCACGTCCACCGCCGGCATTGCCTCGTCCCGCACCAGCGCTCCTCGTCTGTCCGCGTCCGCCCGTAGGACATGCGCCGTCACGGCGGATCGCCCGCCTCGGCGCCGCCCTGCGCGTCGGCCCAGCGCAGCATCGACTCGGCCCAGCGGCGCGCCGTCGCCGGGTCGACGTCGAAGATCGTGAACCGTGCCCGCTCGCGCACGCGGATCCTCAGGAAAGGCATGCCGCCGGCGTCGTGCACGACCTGCTGCAACTCGATGTCCTGGCCGCCCAGCGGCACGGTGAACCGGTCGACGCCGGTGATCTCGGGCATTCGGGCCTCCGCTGCGCGGGCCGCGGCGCGGCCCGCCCTTTCCCCGGGCAGCGTGCGCCGGTCGGTCCTCGCCGCGATCGCCTCCGCGACCGGATCGCGGCGGACGCGCTATTGAGCGTGCGCGGGCGCGCTGCCGTCCATATCCACGGCGAAGTATGGCCCCCTACCCATCCGGGTAGTTTCCACACCCCGCCTTTGGGCTTATTCAGGATACCCGGCCCGAGGAATGGCGGCGCGCCCGCGCCGCCCGTAGCATGCCCCGACGTCCGGGCGACCGGGCACGGCCGTTCAAGCGAGGAGGCGAGGACATGGCGAAGGAAATGCACAAGACCCCGAATCTGGACGCGCTCGAGAGCGGCCC
>JAKOQS010000337.1 GCA_029778235.1 Chloroflexota bacterium
ACGCGGTTCGTCGCCTCACCCTCGAAGACCGGATACCGGCTCCGCCCGTGCCAGATGGGATCGGTGTTCCCGGCGGCGAAGTTCTGCGCCGCGACCACGTCGATCGCGATGCCGTTCTCCGCGTGCGCGAGGATGAGGCCGCCGTTCTTCTCGGTCTGCTGGAACGCCCGGAAGAACGCGGCGTCGTCGCTGTAGAAGACGCCCGGATACGCGGTGAAGAGCTTGAAGCTGGACACGCCCTGGGCGACGACGCGGTCCATCTCCTCGAGCGTCGCGTCGTTGACGTCGCTCATGATCATGTGGAACGCGTAGTCGATGACCGCGTGGCCCTCGGCCTTCGCCATCCAGATGTCGAGCCCCTCCTGGAGGCTCTTGCCCTTGCTCTGGACGGCGAAGTCGATGATCGTGGTCGTGCCGCCGAACGCCGCCGCGCGCGAGCCGGTCTCGAAGGTGTCCTTCGCGAACGTCCCGCCGAACGGCAGCTCCATGTGCGTGTGCTCGTCGATCGCGCCGGGGATGACCCACTTGCCGGTCGCGTCGATCGTCTCGTCGGCGCCGAGTGCGAGTAGCGCTGCCCCCGCCTTGTCCGAGATCCCCGCGTCGTCGCCGGGTCGCGCGACGAGAGCCACGATCTTGTCGCCGTCGATCAGCACGTCCGCCTGCTGCCGACCGCCGGCGTTGATCACGGTCCCGTTCTTGATCAGGATCCGCATCTGCGCACCTCCACCAGGGCGTGTGCCGCCCTCCCAGGGCTTCGATGGTAGACCTCGGGCAGATGCGCGGCGCGGTCGATTCGGACGGGAGCGGCGGTCCCTTCGGACGGGCCGATGGACCGTGGGCCGCGAGCCACGGCGAGCCCTCGGGCGAGCCGGATGTCGCAGCCCTGTCCGAGGCTGGCCCTCGCGGCCTCGTCGCGGCGGTCAGAGGGTCGTCGCGTTCCCCGGCATGGCGGCGATGATCCCCACGACCCCGCCGCTTCGCGTCAGCTGCAGGCGCAGGCCCACGACCCACGTCCCACCCGCATCGTCCGTGCACCCCGCGATCACCTGGCCGCGCTGCAGCTCGGTGACCTTCCCTGTGCACGTCGTCCCCGCGTCCGTGCGGAACCGGAAGGTCCCGGTCGGCGGACCGCCGAGCTGCGACGGGACCAGCAGCTGGAACCGGCCGCCGGGGCCGCCGACGAGAGCCCCGTCGATGAGGAGCTGCGAGCCGTCGGCGCTCTGCTGGACGTTCCCTTCGATGTCGGTCTGGAACCTCCCGGAGGTGAGCGGGCCCGGGTCGGTGCGGACCGCTGCCGCTGCCGCTGACGCCGGGGCCGTCGCACCGGCGGCGCGGCCGCTGCCGTTCCCGTTGTTCGCGATCGCGTTCCAGCCGGGCTGGAGCGGGCCGGTCCAGGTCCACGCGACGACCGCGACGACGCCGACGAGCGCGACGAGGCCGGCCGCGGGGCGGGCCAGCGCCCGGCCACCCTGGAGCGCGCGACCACCCGCCGCGAGGCGCGGCCGGAGCCGGAGCGCCAGGAGTCCCACGACGAGCGCGGCGGAGATCGCGTAGATCGCGAGCGCCCAGGCCGCCCTGGTGTCGCTCCCGTTGCCGATCCCGTGGACCGTCGCAAGCGCCCACGCGCCGAAGGCGAGGACGTGGAACCGGCGCCACCAGGCGTACCCGATCCGGGAGCGGA
>JAKOQS010000338.1 GCA_029778235.1 Chloroflexota bacterium
AGCCGACCCTCGATGCGCTCCTTGTCGCCGCGGGCGACGTGGCCGATCCTCTCCCAGCGCTCCTGGATCCCGCGCAGCGCGGCCTTCGCACCCTTGAGGTCGCTGGTGTCGATCGCCTCGGCCTCGGCGAGCAGTGCTTCCTTGGCCCTGAGGTTCTCGGCGAACCCGGCGTCGCGCTCGCCCAGCGCGGCATTGCGGGCGGCGAAGAAGGCGTCCTGCGCGGCGCGGAACCGTGCCCAGAGGGCGTCCTCGTCGGACTTGCCGGCGCGCCCGGACGCCTTCCAGCGCGACATGAGGTCGCGGTAGGCGCCGGCGGTCGCGCCCCAGTCGGTGGAGGCCTGCAGGCTCTCCGCCTCGGCGACGAGCGCCTCCTTGACCTGCTTGGCCTCGGAGCGCTCGGCGTCGAGCCGGGCGAAGTACTGGCGGCGATGCTTGTCGAACTGCGACCGCGCGTGGCTGAACCGCTTCCACAGCGCCTGCTCGCTGGTGCGGTCGGCGCGCGGCGCGCCCTTCCACTCCTCGAGCAGAGCCTTGAACCGGTCGCCGGTGGCCTTCCACTGGGTCGACTCGGCCAGCTGCTCGGCCTCGGTGACGATCGCCTCGCGTGCGGCGAGCGCCGCGGCCTTCGCCGCCGCACGCGCCTCCTGCGCAGCCGTGCGCTTCTCGACGACGAGCGCATCGAGGGCGTCGACCCGCGCGGTGAGCGAGGCGAGGTCGCCCACCATCGACGGCGACTCCAGCGACTCCCGGACCCGCTTCACGACAACGGCGGCCTGCTCGGGCGTCGCCTTGCCCTCGGCCAGGCGGCGCGCGGCGAGGTCGACCTCGACGGACAGGTCGTCGTACTTGCGGACGTAGAAGGCCAGACCCTCCTGCGGGGTGCCGGCCGCGAACTGGCCGACCGGCGTCTCGGAGCCGTCGGCGAGCCGGACGTGGACGGTGCCGTCGTCGTCGACGCGGCCGAAGGTGTGCGAGTCCGACGGCGGCTCGGCCGCGGGCTCGGGCGCGGTCGCGCCGGCCACGGGACGCGGGGGCGCAGGCCGCGACAGGCCCGCCAGGCTCGCCGGGCTCGGGCGCGGCCCGGGCCGCGGAACGGCCGGTGCGGGCGCAGCCGGCGCCGACTCGGCTGCTGCGGGCTCGTCGGCTGCTGCGGGCTCCTCGGAGACCGGGGCGACCGGTGCCTCGGCAGCGGGCGGGACGACGTCGGGCTCCGGAGTCGGCGCGGCAGGTTCGGACGCGGCGCCGTCCTCGGCCGGCAGGACGTCCGAGGTGGGCTCCGCGGGCGTGCCGTCCGCGATCGGCGCGGACTCCTCGACGACCGGGTCACCGACGACCGCGTCCTCGACGCCCGCGTCCTGGACGCGCGCCGCGTCGACTGCGGCCGCCTCGTCGGCCGTGCGGGCGGTCTCGGTCTGGGGGACGCCGGGAACCTCGGCCTCGTCGGCCATCGGCTCGTCGGCCATCGGCTCGTCGGCGGGCGGCTCCGCCGGGGCCGCGGCGGTGCTCGGCTCCGCGGCGGTGGCGGCGCTCGTGGCGTCGTCGGCCGTCGCGGTCGGGGTGGTCTCGTCGGGCTGGTCGGCCGTGGGGACCTCGGGGTGGTCGGACATGCGGTTCACTCCTCAGCACGTCCGGCGTCAGCCGGCCGTGGCCTTCGTGATGACGAGCTGCTGGACCGGCGCACCGTCGGTCGTGCCGCCCTGGACTCCTGCGGCCGCGACCTTCTGGAGCACGTCGAGACCGGACACCACTGTGCCCCAGATCGTGTAGTCAGGCCCCAGCTTTGTGCCGTCCTGGTACACGAGGAAGAACTGGGAGCCGTTCGTGTTCTTGCCGCTGTTGGCCATCGCCACGGTCCCGGCCGGGTAGCCGTCCTGGCCCTTCGCCGTGGGCAGGTTCTCATCGGGGATCTGGTAGCCCGGGCCGCCCTGGCCGTTGTTGGTGGGGCTGCCGCACTGGAAGACGAACAGCCCGGACGTGGTGAGCCGGAAGCAGTCGGAGTCGGTGTAGTAGCCCTGCTGGGTGAGGAAGGTGATCGACTGGACCGTCTTGGGCGCCTTCGCGGGCAGGGTCTTGATGACGACGTCGCCGCAGTTGGTCGTGAGGGTGATCTGCGCCGCGGGCTTGGTGGCGGCCGGGACCGTCGTCCAGGTCTGGGTCTTCTCGGTCGGGGCCGGCGGCACGGCGCACCCGGCGACGGGCTGCGCGGTCGGGCTGGCTGCGGGTGCGCCGCTGTCGCGCTGGGAGTACCACCACAGCCCCAGAGCCACGGCGACGACGGCCAGACCGGTGATGCCGGCCACGACCCGGGTGCGCCGACGCTGCGCCGCCTCGCGCTCGACGCGGCGCTGCTGCTGACGCTCGTACTTCGCCCGCGCGAGCTCGCGCTGACGCTTGTTGCTGGTGGCCACGTCGCTCCCGTCCGGTCGAGGCGGTCCCCGCCCGCGCCAGGGAAGTCTAGGGACGCACGCGCCTCCGGGGAGCAGCGGGGCGGCCGGTAGGCTGCGCGCGTCGGGGACGTGCCCTCCGGCGCCCTCGAGACCCTGCCCAGGAGGCGTTCGCCCGTGCTCGTCGTCGGCTTCCCCGCCGGTCCGTGGGGCACCAACTGCTACCTCGTCGCCACCGGCGCGGGGGAGCAGTGCGTGATCGTCGACCCCGGCAA
>JAKOQS010000055.1 GCA_029778235.1 Chloroflexota bacterium
GGAGACGATCGGCCGGTCCGGGGCCGGCAGACCCGGCGGCGACCTCCGCCACACGGCCACCATCCAGCGCGGCAAGCGCCGCCGCGTGGACCTCGGCGTGCTGGCGGACCTCCAGGGAGGCGAGGTGGAAGCCGAAGGTGGCGACCTGCCACCGGTAGTCCTGCAGCTCGCCCCAGGCGACGCGTCCGAGGCCGGCACGGTCGAGTGCGGCGGCGAGCTCGTCGATCTCCTCGAGGAGCTCCTCGGGCTCTGCGTAACGCCCGGCGACCGGACCCTGGCTCTCCGTCAGGTAGGCCCGGGTGCGGCGGATGCGCGCGGCCATCGCGCCCAGCCGCTGGCGGTACGGCTCGTCGGGGAACCGCCGCTCCAGGTCGCGGACGACGTCCGGGATCGCGTCGAGGTCGAGCGCGAGCCGCGCGGCGAGCGACGCCGGGAAGCGCCCGGCGCCGACGCCGGCCGAGACGGTGCGCGCGAGCCTCTCCGCGACCGCCTCGTAGCCGCGCAGGACGTGGTCGGCGTGGAGCCGCAGGGTGGCGCGCGTCACGGCCGCCGTCACGTTGGGGTTGCCGTCGCGGTCCCCGCCGATCCAGCTGCCCCACCGGATGAACGCCGGCACCAGGGGCGGCCGGGTCCCGGTCCGGCCCTCATCCCCGGAGGCTCCGGCCCCGCGCGACGCGGACGGCGGGTCGAGGGCGGCGTCGAGTGCACGGTACAGCCGGGGGGTCGCCGTGAAGATCGACGCGTCGAAGTAGGCGAGGGCCGTGCGCACCTCGTCGAGGGGCAGCGGCCGCCGATGCCTGACGTCCACCGTGCGCCAGAGGAGGACGATCTGCTCGCGCAGGCGGCGCCGGACGTCGGCGTCCTCGCGGGGCGTGAGCTCGGGATCCTCCCAGCGGGCCAGGAGCGTGTCCAGGCGCCGCAGCGCGAGGAGCAGCGTCCGTCGCCGCGCCTCGGTCGGGTGGGCGGTCATGACGGGCGACACGACGAGCCGCTCCACGAGTCCGACAAGCGGATCCGCGCCCCCCGATCGAGCCAGTCTCGCGACCGCGGCTTCGACCGAGCCCTCGATGGCGTCGCCCCCGCGGGAACGGCGCTCGGCACGGCGCGCCGTGCGCGTCCGTGCGCGCTCCTCGGCGACGTTGACGAGCTGGAAGTAGAGCGTGAACGCCCGTGCGAGGCTCTCGATCCGCGCGAGGTCCAGGCCGTCCAGGATGCCATCGAGCGTGGGCGCCCCATCGGCTGCGAGCCCGCGTCGCTCCGAGATCGACGCCCGGCGCACTGCTTCGACGAGGTCCAGCAGGTCGGTGCCCTCCTGCTCCGCGATCGCCTGGCCCAGCAGTGCACCCAGGAGGCGCACCTCCCGGCGCAGCGGGTCGCGACCGGCGCCCGTGCCGAGCGGCGGCTCGGCCCGGACGGCGGCGTTGCGGCGCCGGGATCCACGGCGATCGGACGGGGACACGGGCTGGGCTACCCTTCGGCGGATGGACGGACCGACGGTCGAGACGACAGGGTACCCGACGGGCACGCGCGCACGGCCGGACGGCCCGGCGGAGAACGGCGTCGAGCCGCAGGAGGACGACGCCCGGCATCCAGCCATCGGAGGCGACGCAGGCGCGTCGACCCGGGCGCTCCTCGCCTGGTACGCGGAGTCCGGTCGACGCCTGGCGATCCGGGATGCCACGGATCCGTGGGCGATCCTCGTCGCCGAGGTCATGTCCCAGCAGACGCGGATCGACCGCGTCGAGGGCCACTGGCTGCGCTTCCTGGACAGCTTCCCCACCCCGACGGCGCTCGCGGCCGCGCCGCTGAAGGACGTGGTGCGCGCCTGGTCCGGCCTCGGCTACAACCGCCGCGGCGCCGCGCTGCGTGACGCCGCCCGCGTCATCGTCGAGGAGCACGACGGCCGCGTGCCGTCCACCGTGGCGGAGCTCGATGCGCTGCCGGGCGTGGGCCCGTACACCGCCCGCGCCACGGCCGCGATCGCCTTCCGCGTGCCCGTGGCCGCGGTGGACGTCAACGTCCGCCGCGTCGTCGAGCGGCTCGCAGGCGAGCCCCTCGCGCCGGCGGAGACCCAGCGCCGGGCCGACGCGCTGGTGGACCGCGACCGGCCGGATCTCTGGACCCACGCCGTCATGGACCTCGCCGCGACCGTCTGTCGCCGGCGGCTGCCGCGGTGTGCGGCCTGCCCGCTCGCGTCGGGCTGCGCATCGCGAGGGACGCCCGGAGAGGAGCCGCGTCCCCGGGGCACGGGCCCGTCGTTCGAGGCGACGCGGCGCTGGCTCCGCGGGCGACTCCTCGCGGAGGCCGCCGCGGCGGAGGGGTGGCACGCGGTCGATGGCCCGCGTGGCTCGCACGATCCGGCAGCGGTCCGGGATGCCGTCGAGGCGCTGGCGCGCGACGGGCTCCTCGAGGTGGACGAGGCCGGCCGGGTCCGCATCGCATGAGGACGTGGCGCCCCCACGGCGGGTCCCGCGGCCGTGGCATCGGGCCGGCGCGACGGCCGCACCGCGACCTTGGGCCTCCGTGACCGCCGGCCCCCGCGGCCGCCGACCGGGCCGCGGCATCGGGCCTCTGCCGACCGGGCCGCGACCCCCCATGCGGGGCGTCGACGCGCGGTGACCCTCGGCCCGTGACGGTCGGTGACGGCCGGAGTACCATCCGGTGGCCCATGACTCGGACCGAGAACGGCGACGTGCCCACGCCCTCCTCCGCCCGGCCCGCGGACGCCGGGACGCCGGCGCCCGCCCGCAAGCCGCATCACCTCCAGGCCCATCCGTCGGGCCCTGCGTCGGCCCACGCGATCGTGGTGCTCTACGACGCCGACTGCCCGTTCTGCACCGCGAGCGTCCGGCGACTGCGCCGCTGGGACCGCGACGGCAAGTTCGACCTCGTCCCGCTCCAGTCCGCCGAGACCTCGCCCGACCCCGCGCTGCGGGCGGCCGCGAAGCGATACCCGCTGCAGACCGCGCTCCACGTGGTGGACCGCAGGACCGGGCGCGTCTCCGCCGGCGGACGGGCGATGCTCACGATCCTCGATGCGCTCCCCGGAGGTCGCCTCCTCCGGCCCTGGGCGGCGCTGCCCACGGTCCCCGCGATGGCCGATCTCGTGTACGGCATGGTCTCGGACCGCCGGGCGGATCTGGGCTGGGCGGTGGGGATCCGGCACGAGGTCGCCTGTCCGGTCCACGGTCGGGAGACGGCGGGCGACTGATGCCCTTCGGGCGCCGGTCCGGCTGGCGCGAGGTCGGCCGCGACGTCTTCGTGCGGAACTACACCACGTTCGACGAGAACGTCGGCCTCGTCCTGGGCGACGGAGCGGCGCTCCTCGTGGACACGCGGTCCTCGCACGTGCAGGGGGCGGAGGTCCTCCGCCACGTCCGGGAGGTCACCCCGCTCCGGCCGACGATCGTCGTCAACACCCATGGCCACTTCGACCACTGCTACGGCAACGCGGTGATGCTCCCCTGCGAGATCTGGGGGCATGAGGCCTGCGCGCTCGAGCTGCGGACGAACGGCGAGGAGCGGCGACGGGACGTCCTCGCGAGCGTCCCGGCAGCGATGGCCCGCGAGATCGAGGCCGTCGAGATCGTCCCACCCGACCACGAGGTCCGGGACCACCGGACGATCCGGGTGGGCGGGCGCCCGGTCGAGCTGCGGCACCTCGGCCGCGGCCACACGGACGGCGACCTCGTGATCCACGTACCGGACGCGCACGTGCTCTTCGCCGGCGATCTCGTAGAGGAGGGGTCGCCGCCTAGCTTCGGCGATGCCTTCCCGCTCGACTGGCCGGCGACCGCGACGCACGTGGCGGCGCTGGCGTCGGGCCCGATCGTGCCCGGCCACGGGAAGGTCGTGGACCGCGCGTACGCGGAGCGCCAGGCCGCGGAGCTGGCAGCCGTGGCAGCGCAGGCCCGGGCCGCCCATGCCCAGGGGATCCCGGAGGAGCGCGCTGCGAGTCTCCTGGCGCTCCCACCGGCCTTCGCGACCGACGCGATCCGCCGGGCGTACGCCCAGCTCGACGGAGCCATCTGACCGCCGTCTCGGCGTGGGCCCGGCCGTCGCCGGGTCGCGGGTCCGGCCGCCGGTCATCGCGCCCGGCACCCGGCCGGGCGCATCGCGCGCGATGAGGGTCGCGCCCGACGGCCGCTGCCCGTAGAATCACCCGGCCATTCACCCGTCATCCACCAGCCAAGCCCAGGAGGGATCGATGGCGAAGCAGTTCGTCGTCCAGCTCCCGAACAAGCCCGGCTCCCTCGCGGTCCTCGCGGAGGCGCTCGCGGGTGCGGGCGTCGACCTGCGCGCGATCGGCGGCGGGGGGCTCGGCGAGTTCGGCCACATGATCTTCACCACCTCGGACGACGACACCACGCGCCGCGTCCTCACCGAGACGGGCTACGTCTTCGTCGAGGGCGAATCGCTCCTCGCCGAGGTGGACGACCGGCCGGGCGGGATGGCAAGGCTGGCGCGGGCCCTGTCGGATGCCGGCGTGAACATCTACGGCCACCTCTTCATCGGGCGCTGGGGCGACCGCGCGTCGTTCGCCTTCGTCTGCGACGACCCGGAGAAGGCACGGCCCATCCTCGAGCGCCCGCCCGAGAGCCGCTGATCGGCGGCGGGACCATCCCGCCGCCTCCAACGTCACGTGCGACCGGCGCCGCCGTTCGCCGCCCACAGGGGGATGCCCTTCACATGCCGCTCGGACCCGTCAGCTTCGCGATCCTCGGCGCCGTCGTCTGGTTCGTCCTCGTCGCGATGGCCTGGATCTACGCTCCCAAGCGCCGCCGCAGCCCGGTGAACTGGGCGATCCTCACGTTCGTCACCTTCGGCATCGCGCTCGTCTTCCTCGTCGTCATGCAGCCGGGCCACTGGGACGGCCGCGTCCCCGGGAAGGCGCCGTACGTGGATCCGCGCTCCAAGGAGGCCGAGGTCCCGCACACCCAGCACCACGGCTCCGGGCACCAGCAGTCGCATCACCACGGGAACGAGGGCAAGAAGCACTAGGCGCAACGAGCTCGACCGTCCGGGAGGCAGGCCCGCCAGCGCCCTCGGGCGCCGCTGCGGTATCATCCCGGACGCCGCTGGCGCGTGGCCTAACGGTAAGGCACCTGACTCTGGATCAGGGGATTCTAGGTTCGAATCCTAGCGCGCCAGCCAC
>JAKOQS010000339.1 GCA_029778235.1 Chloroflexota bacterium
ACCTCGCGCTGGTTGACCATGGCCCGCTTGTCGAAGTGCAGGATCTCGATCGGGTCCTCGATCGTGACGATGTGCACGTCGCGGTGCTGGTTGATGTTGTCGACCATGCCGGCGAGCGTCGTGGTCTTGCCGGACCCCGTCGGGCCCGTCACCAGGACCAGGCCGCGAGGCTCGAGGGAGAGCGGGCCGATCACCTGCGGCAGCCCAAGGTCCACGAGCGGCAGCGCGCCGACGGATACGCGGCGCATGACCAGACCGGCGCTGCCGCGCTGGCGGAAGATGTTGACGCGGAACCGGCCGACGCCGTCGAGGCTGTAGGCGAAGTCGGCCTCGTTGGTGCGCGCGAAGGATTCGATGAGGTCGCCGCGCAGGACCTCACGGACCATGTGCTCGGTGTCGTCGGGCGTGAGGTCGGGCACCTGGAGCTTGCGCAGGATGCCGTCCACGCGGACGCGGGGCGCGGAGCCGACCTTGCAGTGCAGGTCCGAGCCTCCGCTCTCGACCAGGGCGCGCAGGAACGGGATCACCGAGACGGGCGCGGGGCGGGTGTAGATCGGCGCGGCGGAGGCCGCCGGCGCGGGGGCGGCGGCCGCCGGAGCCGCAGCGGGCGTGACGGGTGCCGGGGTCGCAGGCGCCGGGGTGGCAGGCGCCGGGGTGGCAGGCGCCGCAGCAGCCGGAGCGGGCGCCGGAACCGCGGGGGTCGGGGTCGCGGGGGCCGGGGTCGTGGGCACGGCCGGCGCGGGCGCAGCAGCGGCGGGAGCGGGGGTGGCCGGCACGGACGGCGCGAGCGAGGCGGCAGGCGCCGCCGCGGCAGGAGGCGCGGCAGGAGCGGGCGCGGCGTGAGCAGGTGTCGCGGGGGCGGGTGCCGCAGCCGCCGCGGCGCTCGGTGCGCCTGGGGCCGACGTCGGCGCGGCAGGGGCGGCCGGGGCCGGCGCCGGGACCGCGGGCGCGGGCGCGGGCGCCGGAGTGAACGTGCCGGTGGGCGGCGCGGCGGCGGGAGCCGGGGGCTCGGCGGGCACGAAGGCGGGATCGACGGTCTGCGTCACACCAGGGGAATCGGCCGTCCGGGGCCCGCGCTTGAGCCTGCCGCGAGGTTCACCGTCACCCGTTCGCCGCGACGCGCCGGACCGGCGGGGTGGGACGGTTCCGACGGTTCGGACCGTCGGGCTGCCCGGCCTCGGCGCGTGTCAGGCCAGGACCACCAGGACGTCGCCCTCCTGGACGACGTCCCCCTCGGTGACCTTGATCTCGGCGACCGTCCCGCCGGCCTCGGCCAGCACGGGGATCTCCATCTTCATGGACTCGAGGATGAGGAGCGTGTCGCCGGCCGCGACGGAGTCGCCGGCCGCCACGACGAGCGTGACGACGTTCGCGACCATCTCTGCGCAGACCTCGGTGGCCACTCTTCCTCCAGCTCGTGACGGGACGGCTCATCCTGGCACGCGGGAGGGCCGGCGGGCCCCAGGCCCGGGACCATCGGCGGGGCGCAGCGGACCCGCGGACGCGCCCTGCAGGGCGACGAGGGTCAGTAGGCGAACTCGGTCTGGCGCTCGACGATGCGGGCCAGGACGTCGACCACGGCCGGGTCGTAGTCGCGGTCGACGGCCAGCTCGAGGCGCTCGATGGCCTGCAGCTTGCGGTCGCTCTCGAGGGAGGCGCCCACGAAGTCGTCGTAGGCGTTGACCACCTTGATGATGCGGCTCTCCAGCGGCAGGTCGGGGTCGAGCTGGCCGCGCTGCGGGCGGTAGGAGTCGGACTGCCGCTCCACGATGAGCGCCGCGCGCTCCATCCCCGCCTCGCGGATGACGAGCGCGCCGAGCTCGGCGATCCGGCGCTGGTCGACCGCGGCGAGGATGGTCGTGGTGCCGCCGGGGATCGGCTGCGGGAGCGAGAGCTGGCCGATGTCGTGCATGAGGGCGGCGTACTCGAGGTCGACGAGCGAGCGCTCGGGGATGCCCATCTCGCGGCCTACCACGACGGCCAGGCGCGACACGCGCCGCGAGTGGCCCGTCTCGGTGTAGCCCCCGACCTCGGTCACCTTCGAGAGCGACCGGATGGTCTGCAGGTACGTCGCGTCGATGGTGGCGTAGCGCCGGAAGGAGAACTGGGTCAGCAGCAGCGGGACGGCGAAGACCGGCAGCGCCCAGAAACCCATCCTCGGGGCGGCGAGCGCGATGAGGACACCGGTCGCGGCGATGGCCGAGGAGATGCCGATGAGGGCGCGGAACTCGTCGCTCACGGCGGTGCGTACCGGGACGCGGTCCTCGCTCGAGCGCACCACGGCCGCGAGCAGGGCGTCGACGCACGCGGCGACGAGCGCCGCCACTGTCATGGCGAGAGCGACCCGCGTGCCGTCGGCCTTCGGGATGATGCCCTCGCTCAGGAGCGGCTGGAACAGGGAAGCGGCGACCAGCGTCGTGAACACCCGGCGGGCCAGCTCGTCGAGGTGGAGGCCACGGCCCACCAGCGTGCGCGGCACGGCGCCGATGACCGACCCGAAGGTGACGACGGTGACCGCCAGCCACACGGTCACGTGGTAGTCGTCGTATCCCCTGAAGCCGGGCAGCAGCGCGAACGCCAGGGAGCCCGCGGAGGCCAGCGGCGCGGCCTGGCGGCCGCCGGGGAGCACGATGCGCAGGATCTCGCCGACGGCGATGAGGCCGGCGAAGGCGATGGCGATCCCGACGCTGGTGACGCCGTTCTGCGCGGTGATGGCCACGCAGGCGATGACCACGAGGCCGGCGGCCACCTGCAGGGGGACGGCGGCGCGCAGCTCGGCGGGGCGGCGGCTCACGACACGCCCTTCGGCGACGCCTCGTCCTCGTCGAGCGAGGAGGCGTCGTCGGGGACGGCGCTGGGCACCAGGCCGAGCTGGCGGGCCACCGACGGGTCGTCGTCGTCGCTGCCGAACGAGGGCGCGGCCGACATCGGCGTCGGCGGCTGCGAGGTGTCGGCCAGCTCCCAGCCGTGCACGTCGAGGGCCTCGATGAGGGCCTCGACCATGACCGGGTCGAACTGCGAGCCCTTGCACTCGCGCAGCTCCTGGACAGCCTCCTCGATCGAGCGGGCGCCGCGGTAGGAGCGGGTCGTGGTCATCGAGTCGAAGGCGTCGGCGACGGCGATGATCCGGGCGAACTCCGGGATCTCCGAGCCCTTGAGGCCCAGCGGGTAGCCGCGGCCGTCGATGCGCTCGTGGTGCAGGTGGATGCCCTCGATCGCCTCGCCGAGGAACTCGAGGTCCTTGGTGATCTCTCGGCCGCGGACCGGGTGCTGCTGGATCGCCTCGTACTGCTCGTCGGTGAGCCGGCCGGACGCCTGCAGCACCTCGGTCGGGACGCCGAGCTTGCCGACGTCGTGCAGCATGCCGGCGTAGCGCAGGCTCTCGACGCGGTCCTCGCGCATCCCCGCGCGACGGCCGATGAGCACGGAGGCCTTGGACACGCGCTCGGAGTGGCCGCGGGTGTAGAAGTCCTTGGTCTCCACGGCCTGGATGAGCGAGCGCATGGTCGCCTCGTAGGCCTCCTGGCGCAGCGCGAACTCGGCGAACACCCAGCGCGCGACCGCGAGCGGCGCGAGCACGAGCACGACCGAGAGCACGCCGACGTAGGACCAGACGACGGCGAGCAGCAGGCCGAAGACCGAGTAGACGAACATCGGGAACGCGGAGCCGGCGAACATCCCGAACCAGACCTGCAGCGGCGCGACCTTCCGGTCGAGGCTGATGACACCGACCATGAGCAGGCCGTTGACCGCCTCGTAGACGATGGCCGCGGCCAGCCACGGCAGCAGGACCTCGCGCACAGGGTCGAAGTCGAGCGGCCGCCACAGGAGCGGGCCGCCGAGGCGCTCGTAGACCAGGCCCGCAGCGGCGGCGGTCAGGGCCAGCATGCCGCCGTTGAACGCGCGGGTGAGCAGCTTGCCGCGGTCGCCGAGCACGGTGGCGGCGGCGACGAGCGGGGCGCCGTACACCCCGACCAGCAGGACGGAGGCGAGGATCACCGGTCCGCTGACACTGATCCGCACCCCGCGCTCGCGGCGCAGCGGCGCGTCGACGTAGTCGGCCACGGCCACGAGCAGGGCGAGCGGGAGGATGGTCAACCACTGCGCGACCGGCCGCTGGTGGACGGCGCAGGCGATCAGGACGGCGGAGCCGAGCGCGATGACGGCAGCGACGTACACGCGCGCTGCGATCGGCAGCTCGTGGTCCATCGCTCCTCCTGTGCCCTGCAGGGCGGGCCGGACATATGTCGGCAGGATCGGGATCGGCAGCAGAGGCCCGAACTTGAACTTCTGTCTCCGGTTTACT
>JAKOQS010000340.1 GCA_029778235.1 Chloroflexota bacterium
GCCGCAGCACGCGGCGATCGCGGAGCTGATGGCGAACCGGCAGACGGCCGGCGACGAACTGGTCGCCTCAGACACGGAGGTCGAGGATCTCGGGGCAGCGGTGCGGAAGGCGGAGGCTGACCTCCTCCCCGTGCGGAGCAGGCTCGAGCGGGAGAGGCAGCGGATCGCCGACGGGTCGGTCGTCGACGCGAAGATCCTGCGCTCGCTGACCGAGGAGGTCGAGCACGTCCAGCGCCGCATCACCGAACTCGAGGACGCCGAGCTGGAGTTGATGGGGCAGCTGGAGGAGGCCACCGAGCGGCGTGACAAGGTCGCGGCGGCGAAGGAGCAGATCGACGTCAAGCTTCGGGCGGAGGTCGCGGCGCGAGACGAGGCGGTCGCCGCGCTGCGCCAGGAGGGGGCGGACCTCGCCGCGACCCGCGGCCCCATTGCGTCGCTGATCCCGAAGGATCTGGGCGCGCTGTACGAGAAGCTGCGCGCCAACACCGGCCTCGGTGCAGCGATGCTGCGTGCCGGACGCTGCGGCGGGTGCCAGCTGGAGGCGACGATCGCGGACCTCGACGCCTACCGGCGCGCCCCTGCCAACCAGGTTCTGCGTTGCGTCGAGTGCGATCGCATCCTCGTGCGGACCCCGGAGTCGGGGCTCTGACGTGCCCGCCGCGCCCGTGCGTCTCTCCGGCCCGCCGGAGCCCGCGCGGGCTGCCATCGAGGCGCTGAGGCTTCGCCTCGGTCTCCCCGACGCCTTTCCCGCCATCGTGCTCGCGGAGGCCGAGGAGGCTGCGGCCCGCAGGCCGGAGGGATACGCGGACCTCACGGACGTCGAGTTCGTGACGATCGACCCGGCGGCCTCGAAGGACCTGGACCAGGCGCTCCACGTCGCCCGGGACGGTGACGGGTATCTGGTTCGCTACGCCATCTCCGACGTCGCGTTCTTCGTCCGGCCGGGCACCGAGCTGGAGCGCGAGACCCACCGCCGGGGACAGACGAAGTACGCGCCCGGCGCCCGGATCCCGCTGCATCCGCCGATCCTGAGCGAGGGCGCGGCGTCGCTCCTGGCCGACGGCGTCCCGCGGCCGGCGATGGTCTGGGAGCTGTTCCTCGACGGCGAGGGCGAGCTGCGCGATGTCGGCCTGGTCCGGGCGCTGGTGCGCAGCCGCGCGAAGCTCAGCTACCAGGGCGTGCAGCGAGACCTCGACGCCGGGAAACTCCACCCGAGCGTCACGCTGCTGCCCGAGGTGGGGGAGTTGCGGCTGAGGAGGGAGATCGAGCGCGGTGGCGCGTCGCTGAATCTTCCGGACCAGGAGATCGTGGCCGACGACGGCGCGTGGGACCTCGCATTCCGGCAGCTCACCCGGGTCGAGGAGTACAACGCGCAGATCTCGCTGCTGGCGGGGTTCGCCGCGGCGCGCACGATGATCGACGGCGAGATCGGGATTCTCCGCACCCTCCCTCC
>JAKOQS010000341.1 GCA_029778235.1 Chloroflexota bacterium
ACGGTGCCCGCGAAGAGGGCGATGACGAGGACGCCGAACGCGAACGGCTTGACACGCATGTCGTGACCTCCGGGTCAGCTCTCGGCGCGCGCGGACGCCGGGTCCGCGGGTCGCCTCGGGAGGAAAGCGATGGTGGGGAGGACCGGCAGGCCGGCCCGCAGGTCGAGGGCACCGGCCCGGGGACACGCCTCGACGCACTCCAGGCAGCCCGTGCAGTCGCGCGAGACGATCCGCGTCGCCGCCGCGATCTCCAGGCCCATCGGGCAGGCCCGGTCGCAGGCGCCGCAGGACGTGCAGACCGCCTCGACGCGCTCGAGGCGGACAGGGCTGAAGCGCGACACGAGCCCGGTCGCGGCGCCGAGCGGACAGGCGTAGCGGCACCACGCGCGCTCGACGAAGAGCGACGCGACGAAGGTCGCGACGAGGACGACGGTCCCGATCCCGACCGACACCCTGGTGACCTCGAGGAGCGCCGCCCAGGGATCCACGTCCCGGAAGACCATGACCCCGAACCAGGCCGCGCCGAGCACCGCCCACGCGAGCACGCCGTACTTCAGCAGGCGGAGGGGGCGGTCGAGGCGCGCGAGAGGCGCCGCCCCCCGCACCAGCGCTCTGACGCCGCGCCGCACCGGCGGGACGTGGCGCTGGACGAGGTGGCTGAAGCCGGCGACGAGGTCCTGGAGGAAGCCGAAGGGGCAGAGCCAGCCGCAGAAGGCACCGCGCGCGACGAACGCAACGAGCAGCGCTGCGATCGCGAGGACCAGGTTCGACGCGTGCACGTGCGGCACGTACCCGCCGGTGGCCAGGAAGGTCCCGATCGTCTCGATCCCACCGAACGGACAGAGCGACTCGCCGGACGTGGTCGTCCCGCCGGCCGCCCCGGCGGCGATCGCGGCCTCGCGCCCCACGACGACCGCGAGAACGACGAGCGCGACGCCCGCCTGGGTGGCCCGGCGGAACCCCTGGATGCCGCGCATGCTCGCGAGGCCGCGGCGCGGGTGGCGCGGCGTGCCCTCGGTGGGCCGCGGTCGCGCCGGGCAGCGCGCCGCGGCAGGCGTGGTGGATGCGGTGGTCATCGGCCTTCCCCTCCCTCCCCGGGGCCCGACCGCGCCGCCGGGGGCGCGCGGTCCGGGCCCGGGTCGTCCTTCAGCGAGCGAGCTGGCGCTCGAACGCGCGCAGGTGCTGGGTCGAGGCCTTCCGCAGGTTCGCGTACACCTGCCGGACGTCGGCCTGGGTCGCCCGCCCGAGGGCCGCGTCGAGCCGCGCGATGTCGTCGACCTCGACGGCCTTGCCGACGCCGAACGCCGCGGTCTCGCTCACCGAGCCCTGCGCGAGGAGGCTGCCGTAGAGCGACCGGGCCCACGACGAGTCGAACGAGCCGGCGGCTCGGCCGGCCGTGGGATCGGCGATGCCATAGCGCGAGAGGAGCGTGCGGACGGCGCTGAGGTGAGCCGACTCCGCCTTCGCGATGTTGTCGAAGACCCGCGACGGGTACCGGGCTGCGAACGCGAGGTACAGGTCGCGTGCCACCTTCTCCTCCTCCGCCATCGCCCGCAGGTCGGCGGCCTGGGCGGCGGTGAGCGGGAAGGTCGCTGTCGCGGCGGGGACGGTGCACGTCGTGCACGCGGTGCCCGCGCCGGCCCGGGACTGGGGGCCCGCCGCCGCGACCGGCGCGATGGCGGCAGCGGCGGCGACGATGGAGATTGCGAGCGCCGCGGCGCTGATGCCGATCCCGTGGGATGCGAGGTTCTTCACGTCGGTCCTCTCCAGGTGGTGTCGTCCGGTCCGGCCTCTTCGGTGTCGCCGGTCGTCCGGGTCGCTGCCGATGGTCGCGCCCCGTCGTGGAGCGCCGGTGGACGCGGCGTGGAGGGAGAGCGGAGGTCGCGCGGCTCGGCGCGACCGGAGCGCCGTGCTCTCGACGGCGGAGGAAGATCCGGGCGCGACCACCCGCCTGACGGACGCGCACTTGACCTTCGAGTCGCTCGAAGGTGTACGGTCGGGCCATGAAGGTCTCTGAGCTCGCGGAGCGTTCCGGCATCGCCGCGTCGGCGATCCGCTTCTATGAGGCCGAGGGGATCCTGCCGCCCGCCGCGCGCCGGGCCAACGGGTACCGCGAGTACGACG
>JAKOQS010000056.1 GCA_029778235.1 Chloroflexota bacterium
CGCCGCCGGCCACCCAGTCGGCGCATTGTCGCCGCCGAGCGGCCCCAGCGAGGCACCGCGGACGGAGCCGGGCCTGGACCTGGGCAATAGGCTGTGCCCATGACCGAGCCCTGCCCCTGCGACACCGGGAAGCCCTACCCGGCCTGCTGTGGGCGCCTCCACGCCGGGCGGCCCGCACCGACGGCCGTCGCGCTCATGCGCTCGCGGTACTCCGCGTTCGCGCTGGGTCTCGCCGATTACCTGCTCGCCACCTGGCACCCCACCACCCGGCCCGCGAGCCTCGACCTCGACGCCGGCACGACGTGGACCGGGCTCGTCGTCGAGGCGACCGAGGCGGGCAAGGCCTGGGACGCCACCGGCGTCGTCGCCTTTTCCGCGTCCTGGCGCGGCGCCGACGGCGACTCCGGGGTCCTGCGCGAGCGCAGCCGTTTCGCGCTGGCCGACGGCCGCTGGCTGTACGTCGACGGAACGCATTCGTGAGCCTCGGCGTCACGGTCGACCCGACCGCCCCCGAGGCGGGCGCGCGCATCCTCGACGCGATCCGCACGGGCGGCGTCTCGCTTCCCGGCCCGGGCCTGTCGCCGTCGCTCGTCCGAGTGTCCCCGCTCGGTCTCGGCGAAAGCTACGCGGCCTGGCTCGTGACCGACGGAGCGGCATCGGTCGTCATTCGGCTCGCCCGGCGTCGCCCGGAGGACATGGCCTGCCCAATGATCGACGAGTTCCGTGCGGGGCCGCTGATTCCCGACGGCATCGGGTCGCGCCCGCTCGCGATGGACGACTCGGCCGACAATCCGCTCGGCGCCCCGTACCTCGTCTCCACGTTCGCGCCGGGTGTCGTCCGGGAGCCGAGCGCGTGGGATCCCCCGCTGCTCCGCGCCCACGCGCGCCGGTTGGCGGTCCTCCATCAACGACGGCTCGCGCTCGCCGGGCCTGTGGGCGGAACGGGGAGTCGGCTCGACATCGTCGACGAGTTCGACGGCGCCTACTCCTGGTGGCGGAGCGCCCACCCCGAGGTCGCCGAGACGCCAGAGGCCGCCGCCCTCGCACGCCTCATCCGCCCGCGCCTCGCCGCCGCCGCGCCGACGTTCGACGGCATCGACTACGCGCTCATCCACGGAGACCTGGTCGCGACAAATGTCGTCGTCGATACCGCGGGGACTCCGCGCTACATCGACTGGGAGTGGGCGCGAATCGGCGACGTCGCCAACGACCTCGCCCTCATCGGCGGCCGAATCACGGGCGGCCCGTGGTACGTGCCCATGGATGCCGACACACTCGACGAGTTCCTGCGCGAGTACCACTCGGCCCGCGCCGACCACGCCCCCGAGTCGACGGAGCCGATCGAACGGCTCCGCACCCGCCGCGACGCCTGGGAGCTGATGGAGCGGTTCTTGAGTAGCCTGCACTTCGAGTTCCAGTCGCACCGCTCGCCGACCGCCGCCATGTATGCGCAAGCAACCCGCGACATCCGCGACGGCCTGCGCGCCGTCCTCGACGACGTCCGGTAACCCGCGCCGCGGGCACCGACCCTCGGACAGGCCTCAGATCCCGCAGCCGCGTTAGCCC
>JAKOQS010000342.1 GCA_029778235.1 Chloroflexota bacterium
GCGAACGCGATGCGGACGATGGTGGGATCGACGTTGAGCGAGCGGGCGATGCCGGAGGCGACGCCGGCGATCATGCCGTTGCGGCTACGGGTAAGGGACATGACTTTCACTTTCCTTTCGGTGGGCGAACGCGGCTGAGGAGGAGCCCGAGCCCGCCGGCCGCGATCAGGATGGCGGCGAGGATCGGTTGGACGAAGGGGGAACTGAGGGAGGGGGCGAAGAGGCACACGACGCCGAAGCCGACGGCGGACAGCCCGAGCGCGATCGCGCCCACGTCCAGCGAGGGGCGGCTCACGGCTCCCTCACCACCAGACGCACGTTGGAGGCGGTGGCGTCGACGATCAGGGTGACGTCGAAGGGCTTCGCGTCGTCCGGCCACGCGTCGACGGTGACGTCCGCCAGTCGCGAGGTCGTGCGCAGGTCCTCGACCGGCCCAGGGAGCAGAACCTCGACGTCGGAGGCGACGGCCTTGATCTCCACCGCGTCGACCTTCGTGGTGTCGATGGTGGTCAGGTCGATCGTCTTCTCGCCAGCGATCACCGAGTAGGTGACCGCGTCCGGCGAGGGCAGCAGCGGGCCGGCGGCCTGCGTGGCCAGCCAGCCGCTCATCGCGAGCGGCACGGTCACGGCCACGAGGATCAGCCGGGGAAGCCTGCGGCCCCGGGCGAGCAACGCGTAACCGAGCACGAGCGCCCCGCCCGCGATCGTGACGGCCGCGAGCGACACCATCGGGGTCACGCCCAGCGCGAGGGAGAGCACCGCGCCGACGGCCCCCATCGCCCCGAGGATCAGCAGGCCCGCGAGCCAAGCCGGGCGGGGCTTGCGGCCCTCGACCGGGGCGGGCTCGGAGTACAGATCGACGGTGGGGAGCGGCCGCGCAGGCTCCGCCGCCGATCGCGCGGCCGACGCCATGCGGGTGCGCCACCTCCCGATCAGCAGCTCGTCATCCTCGGTGTCATCGACGGCGTCCTCGGCCTGCGGGACCGCTCCGGGCTTCCTCCGGCGCAGCCACGCCCACACGACGAGGGCGAGGACACCCGCGGCCCAGGGCAGCGGCATGACCTGCCCGATGGAGACCATCACGAGGATCACGGTGACGACGACGGCGGCCTTCTGCGCGAGAGACGACCAGGTCGTGAACGTCGGGAGGACGGAGTCGATGGGGCGGGTGCCGGACGGGCCGCGGGTCAGGACGGTGCCCCAGGCATAGAGTCCGATGCCGAGGCCGCCGCTCAGGATGAGGACGATGAGTGCGACGCGCACGAGGACGGGGTCGACGCCGATCCGCTCGGCGATCGCGCGGCACAGCCCGGAGCCGAGGCCCGAGGCGTCGCGACGGGTCAGGCCGCGGAGGCTCGGGTCGAGCCACGCCAGGTCGAGTTCGGGTGCCATGCGTCCCATCTTGGCGCCTCGCGCCAAGTCCATCCATCAGGTGACGCCCTGAACGCCCCCTGGGATGTCGCCCGTGGGCTGGCCCCGGGTTCCCCGGCATGTCAGGCTGGGGCCATGAGCCAACTCCCCGTCGCGCCCGACGCGCCCGCCCGCGCGCCCTTGAGGCGCGCCGACGACGGCGCCATGATCGCCGGCGTGGCTCAGGGATTGGCGGCACACCTGGGGCTCAGCCCCAACACCGTCCGGCTCGCGTTCGTGATCCTGGCGCTCTTCTCTGGGGCGGGAGCGCTCGCGTACGGCGTGTTGTGGGTGCTCGTCCCGCGGGCCACCGGCCCGGCGCTCCCCGCGGGGCTCGAGACGGCGACGAGGCGCGGGATGCGCCCGGCCGCCGCGCGCCCGGCCAGGCCCGACGACGGCGTCCTGATCGCGGGCGCGGTGATCGCCGTCGGCCTGCTGTGGCTGTTCGTCTCGGGCGGCGCGCTGCCGTCGCGGCTGTTCTGGCCCGCGGTGATCGGCGGCGCGGGCGTGGTCACCATCTGGCTCCAGGTCGACGAGCACGTCGCGATGCGCGACGACGCCCGCCGCGGCCTTTGGCAGCGGATCACCCGCGGCGGCGGCACGATGAGCGTGCTGCGCCTCGTCGGCGGCCTCGTCCTCGTCGGCCTCGGCGTGAGCTGGATCCTCGCCACGCAGATCGGGCTCACCCAGCTTCCCGGAGTCCTCGGTGCCTCCGGCGTGCTGCTCGCCGGCGTCATCGTGGTCGCCGCCCCGTGGCTGTACCAGCAGCGCGCGCGGGTGCGGCAGGCCGATGCCGCCCGCCTGCGCGAGGCAGCCCGCGCCGACATGGCGGCCCACCTCCACGACTCCGTGCTCCAGACCCTCGCCCTCATCCAGCGCCAGGCCGACGACCCCGCCGCCGTCGCGCAGTTGGCCCGCAAGCAGGAGCGGGAGCTGCGCACGTGGCTGTACGGCGAGACCGCCCGCGCCGCGTCGCTGAGGTCGGCCCTGCGGGAGATCGTCGTCGACGTCGAGGGCCGCTTCCCGGTGGACGTCGAGCTCGTGTGCGTGGGCGACGCGGACGTGGACTCCCGCGTCGAGGCGCTCGTCCGGGCCGTCGGTGAGGCTGTGACCAACGCCGCGAAGCACTCCGGCGCGCCGCGGATCGACGTGTACGCGGAGGCCGAGGAGGGCCACGTGGAGGTGTTCGTGCGCGAC
>JAKOQS010000343.1 GCA_029778235.1 Chloroflexota bacterium
ATCCGACCCGCCCCTCCCCGCCTCGCGAGCAGCGCGCCCCGTGCGCTGTTGCAGCTCCGACACGCCGGCACGAGGTGCGCCTCGGTCCCGCCGATGCTCACCGGCACGAGGTGGTCGGCCGTGTCGGCAGTACGCCCGCACCAGTGGCAGGGCCGGCCGACGAGCGTCGCACGCACGCGCCGGTACGCAGGGCCGTAGCCGCGGCGCGACGGGCTGATGCCGCAGTGGTCGCGACTCGCGCTGCGCCCCGCACCATGCGCGGCGCAGCGCCCGGCCGACACCAGGGTGGGGCAGCCGGGAGTCGCGCAGACGCGCAGGACGGGCACGGGGCTACTTGCCCTTCAGCGCAAGACGCTGCGACGCTGCCTCGCCCTTCTTGACGGCGAGGTTGTCGTTGCCGGCGATCACGGCGATGACCGCGCCGAGGAACGCGATCACGAGCCCGGCGAGCTCGGGCGAGAGCGGCTGGCCCATCTGGGCGGCGACGCCCCACACGAGCCCGACGCCCGCCGTGGCGAGACCGAGGAACAGGTTCGCGCTGCGTCCGAGGATCATGTGCCTAACCTCCAGCCGTGATGACCCACGCCTCCCAGAGGCGCGAGGTCGTCTCGATCGCCGCATCGACGTACGCGGCACCATCCCCGAACCACGAAGAGCCCCAGCTGTTGCGCAGCGAGTGGTCGCGCCGCAGCGCCGCGCTGCCCGCGGTCGGGTGCTTCATGGCGGCCCGCCAGATGCTGACGTTGTGCCCGCCCGCGTCAGGGAGAGCCGGACGGGGGAGCGTGTCGAACGGAGCGTTCGCGACCATCCATCGCCGCGACCAGGCGTAGGAGACGTTCACGACCATGCCCGCCGCCAGGGCGGCCTCGATGTCGGAACGGATGTCCGCCGAGGGAAGCAGCGAGTGGTAGGCGCCGATCTTGTGGCGCCTGCCATCCGCGCCGAGCACGCCGACCTTCAGGGCGGTCCGCAGCGCGAGGCGCGCCCACGTCCCGTAGCTGTAGGTCGCGTCGTGCGTCGTCTGGTAGTACAGGTCGCGGCCGAGGCGGTGACCTGCGCCTGCGTCGCGCACGATCCACTCGCCGGTCGCTCGGTGGATGGCGACCACGGCCGCCAGTCCCACGCCGTGCCCGACGCACGTCCCCTCGCTGCCCTGGTCCCATGCGCCGCCGGGCGGAAGCGCGACCTGGACCGGAAGGGCCGGCGCGGTCGGCAGGCCGAGCGTGACCGCGTGGTACTCGGCATCGCGAGGATCGACCGGCGAGCGGAGGGCGCCGAGACCGTGGTCTTTCACGACGTCACCGCCTCGCCGTCGGGCTGGACCTTCACACGCGCGAAGCAGCGACGGCAGAGCGTGTCCTGGTCGATCGACTCGGGAAACGTGAGCAGGATCTCGCGATGCTCGGGGGCGACCGCGTCGAGGTTGTCGCACTCCGCCGTCATCAGGACACCGTCGAGCCGCACGGCCTTGTGCAGGTGGTGCGGGGTGCGGACGTAGACGAGCTCCTCAGTCATGGACGGGCCTCCGAGATTGCGGCCGGCGATGACGCGCACCGGCCAACGCGGAGGTCCGCCCGTCCAGGCTCAGCGGGTGGACGACGTCGCCGAAGGGACGCAGATGACGCCGGCTCACGGGCGGGCCTGCCGGCTGACGATGTCGATGAGGTTGAGGATCCCGATGACGGCGCCGAGGAGGCTGACCCCGAAGGTGGCCTTCAGGATCGTGCCGAGCGTCCGCATCTCGACCCGCCAGTCCTCGATCGAGCGGATGCGCTCCTCGTGGCTCATGACCATGTCGCGCACCGTCCACCCGACCTCGGGCAGGTCGTCCGCCCTGCGGAGCGGCTGTCGCGCATCGGTCATCCCCGGACCAGGGCGCGGTGGGCTCCCGCCGCCGAGGAGGAGCGGCGGGAGCCCGAGAGGAAGGGGGAGCGGGACGTCGGTCCTTCGGTCACGCGCCTGATGTTGAACGGATGTTCGGTCAGTCCGTAAGCGCCCTCTTTGGGGCATGCCGTTCGGCACGGCCCAGTTCGCGGGCGGCCGCAGCGACGTTGTCCACGCCGAGCTTCCGGAACGCCGACTCCAGGTGCCGTCCGATCGTCCGCTGGTTGATCCCGAGAGCCGCCGCGGCCGCCTTGCGGCTGCCGCCCGTGCGAGTCACCAGGTCGAGCACTTGGCGCTCCCGCTCCGTCAGGGGGAGGCCGACGACCGGACGGGGAGGGTCCGGCGTCGGGCGGGCCATCACGCGCTGCGCCTCGCGGCCGCCCGCCGCTCACGGGCACCCTCGACCGGGATCCTCACTGTGGTTTGCCCGCCGCCGAGTCTCGCCGGGCGCGCCACCCCTCTCGCTCGTGCCGCCGCTGCCGCGCGTCCGCTCCCATCGGCGGGGTATCGTTCCGTCGACCCGTCGGCCGCGTCGCCGCATGAGCGAGGACGATGACCCCTCAGCAGCTCCTCGACCCTCTGCCGATCCTCGCCGTCTTCGTCCTCTTCGCGCTCCTGGCGGGGATCGCCTACGAGGTCGGGTTCCGGATCGGGCGCTGGTGGCAGAGGCGGACGCCGGACGAGAAGGAGGGCCCGACGGCGATGCTCGTCGGCTCGATCCTCGCGCTCCTCGCGTTCCTCCTCGCCGTCACGATGGGGATGGCCTCGGACCGGTTCGACCAGCGAAGGTCTCTCGTCCTCGCCGAGGCGAACTCGATCGGCACGACCTACCTCCGCGCCGGCTACCTGCCGGAGCCGACGTCGACCGAGACCCGCGAGCTCCTCCGCGCGTACGTCCCGCTGCGCATCAACGTCGCCGACCGCGAGCAGCTCGCCGCGAACTTCACCCGGTCGGCCGAGCTCCTGGACCGGATGTGGGCGCAGGCCGAGGCGCTGGCGCGGACGACCGACCGGGGCGACCTGGTCGCGATCTACATCGAGTCCCTCAACGAGACGATCGACCTCAACGAGACCCGCCTGACCGCCATCGTCTACGCCCGCGTCCCGGAGACCATCCTCCTCCTCCTGATCGCCGGCTCGATCCTCTCGCTGGGGATGGTCGGGTACAGCGCCGGGCTGACCGGCAAGCGGAGCGTCGTGACCGCCGTCGCGCTCGTCATCGCGCTGGGCGCCGTCCTCACGATCATCGTGGACCTCGACCGCCCGCGCGAGGGCTTCCTCCAGGTCAGCCAGCAGCCGCTCCTCGACCTCCAGCAGCAGATCGGCCCGCCCGGCGGCTGAGGTCGCGCGTCGACGGGGGCTGCCCGGGCCGCTTCGGCCCGCGCGACCGCCCGCATCGCCCTGTCCGAGGCATGTGCTCGGGCCTCCGAGGCGCTAGGCTGCCCGTGACGTGCCACGCGCCGCCGCTCGCCGCGCACGGCCCCGCGAGATGTCATGCCCGAGGGGGGAGGAGACGCGATGACGACCGAGATGCCGCCGACCGGGCAGGGCCCGGAGGCGGAGCCCGTGGCGGCCTCCGCCGCCGAGCAGCCGGCCACGGCCTCGACCCCCGGCGAGCAGCCCGCCGTGCCGCCGCCCGCCGCCGAGCAGCCCGTGGCGGCCTCCGTCGCACAGCAGGCCACGGCCCCGGACCCCACAATCGCGATCCCCGCCGGGGAGCCGGCGCCCCCCGCGCCGACGCGCCGGAAGCGCGACCGCGCGCTCGGCACCGCCGGCCAGGTCCTCGGCGTCGCCGGGATCGTCGTCTGCCTCCTCCTCGTCTTCGGCGTCGTCTATGCCCGGGGCTACGCGGTGACCACCGTGAACGACGTCGCCGCGTCCGTCGACGCCCAGATCGCCAAGTCCGGCCCGCTCCTCGACAAGGCGCAGAACACCGTGGGCGAGATCTCCGGCAAGGTGGGCACCGTCGCCGACATCGCCGCGGGGATCGCGGCGGACCCCACCCCGGGCGGCGAGTTCGCACAGACGCTGCGCGACGCGCTCGCGGGCGTGAACGAGCGGTACCAGGGCCTCCGGGAGGGCTATGCCGGGGTCCGCGAGGTCGTCCTGTCCCTCATCGACAAGCTCGACGC
>JAKOQS010000344.1 GCA_029778235.1 Chloroflexota bacterium
CACGCGGGCGCGGGCACCGCGGCGGCCGCCCGGCCGCCGGCCACCGACAGTAGCAGAGCGCGGTCGGGGTGCCACCGGCCCCGGGCGGCACGGGGACGCCCGGTCCAGGTGGGACCGGGCGTCGAGGGCGTGACCGACCGGGGTGCCCGGTCAGCCGAAGAGCGGCTCCACGGAGAGGTAGCGCTCGCCCGTGTCGTAGTTGAACGCGAGGATCTTCGCGCCGTCGGGGATCTGAGGGAGGAGCTGGGCCACCGCGGCAAGCGACGCGCCGGACGAGACGCCGACCAGGACGCCTTCCAGCCGCGCCGACCGGCGCGCGTACTCCATCGCGTCCTCGGGGGCGACCTGGACGATGCCGTCCATGAGGTCGAGACGCATGACGCCGGGCACGAACCCGGCGCCGATCCCCTGGATCGGGTGCGGGGAGTGCGTCCCGCCGGACAGGACCGGGGAGAGCGTCGGCTCCACCGCGTACACCTTGAGGCCGGGCCAGCGCGGCTTGAGGACCTCGGCGACGCCGGTGATGTGCCCGCCCGTGCCGACGCCCGTGACGATGTAGTCGAGGCCCTCGGGGAAGTCGGCAGCGATCTCCTCGGCGGTGGTCCGCCGATGCGCGTCCACGTTGGCTGGGTTGTCGAACTGCATGGGCATCCACGCACCGGGCGTGGCCGCGACGATCTCCTGGGCTCGAGCGATCGCGCCCTTCATCCCGAGCTCCTTGGGCGTCAGCTCGAACGTCGCGCCGTAGGCCGTCATCAGCCGGCGGCGCTCCACGGACGCGGACTCCGGCATCACCAGGATGACCTTGTAGCCCTTGGCCGCCCCGACGAGAGCCAGCCCGATGCCGGTGTTGCCCGAGGTCGGCTCGACGATCACGCTGTCCGGGCCCAGGAGCCCGCGCCGCTCCGCGTCCTCGACCATCGAGAGCGCGATCCGGTCCTTGATGCTGCCCCCGGGGTTGAGCCGCTCCTGCTTCACCCAGACCTCGACGCGCGGGTCGAAGAGCCGGTTCACGCGGATGTGGGGCGTGCCACCGATGGTGGCCAGGACGCTGTCGTACTTCACGGGATCCCCTTCTCAGATGACGTAGTCGGCGTCCGCGAAGCCGTCGCTGACGCTGCGGATCTTGACCTGGCTGGTGTGGTAGACGAGGGAGTACGGCGGGACGCTGTTCGTGAGCCAGACGTTGCCGCCGACGATGCTGTCGTGGCCGACGACCGTGTCGCCGCCGAGCACGGTCGCGTTCGAGTACAGGACCACCCGGTCCTCGATCGTGGGGTGGCGCTTCCTCCCCGCGTAGCTCTTCGCGACCGACATCGCGCCGAGCGTCACGCCCTGGTAGACCTTCACCCAGTCGCCGATCGTGGCGGTCTCGCCGATGACGACGCCGGTCCCGTGGTCGATGCAGAAGGAGCGGCCGATCGTCGCCCCCGGGTGGATGTCCACGCCGGTGCGCGTGTGCGCGATCTCGGACATGAGGCGCGGCAGGACCGGGACGCCGAGGCCGTGGACGGCGTGCGCGATCCGGTAGGTCGCGATGGCGTGGAAGCCCGGGTAGGCCACCACCACCTCGTCGATGCTCTCCGCGGCCGGGTCCCCGGCGACGATCGCGTCGGCGTCGAGGCGGATGGATGCGTACAGGTCCGGCACGCCCTCGCCGAAGACGCGGGCGATCTCCTCCGCCCGCTCCTGCCCCTCGAACGGGGCGACGAGCTCGCGGAGATCGCGCCGGATCAGCGAGAGACGGGCCTGGATCTCCTCGGCGCTGGCGGTGCCCTCCTCGGCGAGCTGCGGGAACAGCAGCCCGAGGAGGCCGTCCACGAACGCCGCGACGTTGCGCTTCAGGGGGAGGCCGGAGCTCTGGCGTCGGCGCGTGGCGACGAGCTCCTCGGCGAAGGCGTGTTCGCGCTCGTGTGCGTCGGTCATGTGGGCCAGTGTCCCATCGAGGGAAAGGGGGCCGGCCGCGTCGTCGTGGACCGGCGGATGGATCGCCATCTGTCGACTCCTGTCGGGACGCCTACGCGTCCGCGCGCTCGATCCGGCCGCCGCCCCCGTACGGCAGAAGGCCGTCGGTCCGGCGGAGGAGGCGGGCGAACGCCGCGGGGACCCACCAGCGGAGGAAGTACAGCCGGCAGCCGACGCAGATGCCGGTCGCCGCGAGCAGGACCTGAAGAGCCGCCACGGCGCCCACGAGGAGCCAGCCGACCGGCGCCAGGCCGACCAGGAAGAGGACGGCGCCGAGGCCGATGAACGTGGCCCCGAGGGCCTGCGCGAACCGCGGCGGGTACTCGTGCTCGGGCTCGACCGGGCCGAGCCGGAGCGTGCGCCGGACGGCGGGCCAGGTGCGGCCGGGGAGGAAGAAGCGCGTGCCGAACGCGGCCGAGATCGCGAGGTTCAGGCCGACGAGGACGGCGAGCCAGGGCAGGCCGAGGGCGAACGCGAGGACGAGGATGCCGGCGGAGACGCCGGCGCCGAAACGCTGGCCGCGCGGGTCGATGGCGCGGGCGGGTGGGGTGAGGATGCGGGACACGGTCACGGGGCCTCCGGGGTCGCGGGGGACGGGGACGCGCGAGGGCGCGTCCGACGACGTGGGGGTCGCGAGGCCCGGTGGGGAGGAGCGTCAGCGGCAGACCGCGCGCCCGTACGCCACCGGCACTCGCCGGGGACACGTACAGGTCTCGCCTTCGAGGCGGCGCAGCAGGTCGGCCATGAGGTGGTTGAGGATACAACGGTCCCGCAAGTCGCGCCATCGCCGCCGCGGACGGCCGGAACGCCGGCGGGGCCGGGCGCCGCGCGCCCGGCCCCGCCGGTCGAAAGGGAGGGCCTGTGGTGCGTCAGGCGCCGGGGGCGGCCGACGCGTTCGGCTGGGTCTGCTGGTCCCAGGGGCCGCCCTGGCCATCCCGGGGGCCGCCGTGGCGACCGCCGCCGCGGCCGTCCATCCCCGGGTCGCCCTGGCCGGGGGTGAACGCCCGGACGGTCGTCGCGGTGAGGGAGCCGTCGGCGTTCTTCGTGCCGTTGGCCATGACCATCGAGCCCACCGTGACGTCCGCCAGCGTGGCGTTCGACTTCCCGGCGACCTCGTAGGTCGTGGCCGAGGTGACCTGGACCGTCACGGCCGCGCCGTCGCGGTCCTTGAGGGTGATCGACGACGCGCTCGTCGCGGTGACCGTGCCGCCGACGTGCGGGAGGACGATCGTGACGCTGGTGATGGTGTAGCTGCCGTCGGCGTTCCGCTGCTGGGCGAACGCCACCTCGTCCCCGACCTTGATGTCGGCGAGCGAGGCGGTCGCGCCGTCCTTGCTGATGGTGGCCCCGGCGGTGTCGATCGTCCGGGTCCAGCCGTCGTCGGTGCGCAGCGAGAGCCGGGTGCCGTCGATGGCGGTGACGGTCACGGCTCCGCGCATCCCGTGCATGCCGCGCATCCCGTCCATCCCGGGACCGCCGCCCGGGCCCCTCTGGCCGTCGGCGTCGGCGCTGGGCGTCGGCGAGGCTGCCGCGATGAGGGGGACGGCGTTGGCGGCGCCGGATGCCGTGCCGCTGGGGCCGCCTGCCGCCACGCCGGCCGCGATCGCCACGACGCCGACGAGACCGGCGGCGAGGGCGAGGCCGAGCGGGAGGCGGGAGCGGCTCCGTGTCTGCTGCTCCGTGGACTGCTGGGTCATGTGCGTCTCCTGTGCGTGCGTCCGAGGGCGGCCGGCGAGCCCCGAGCCCGACCGGCCGTCGCCACCTTTATCGCTGCGTGCCCTGAACGGGTCCTGAACCGTCCGACAGGTCCGCCCGACAGGTGCGCGTCCACCGCCGGGCTCGCGCCCGCAGGCCGGCGCCGGTCGGATGGGGTCGAGCGCTCCGTCTCAGGCGGAGGCCCGAGCCAGCAGGTCGTGCGCCGCGGCGATCGGCACGGCGAACCCCACCCCCTGCGCGCCCGACGCGTTGGCCGTGACGATCCCCACGACGCGGCCCTGAAGGTCCAGGAGCGGGCCCCCGCTGTTGCCGGCGTTGATCGCCGCGTCGGTCTGGATCATGCCGTCCAGGTGCGTGACGCCGCGGGTCGCCCCGTCGGCGACGTCGATCGAGCGGTCGAGCCCCGACACGATGCCGAGCGTCACGGTGTCCGTGAACGTCCCGAGCGGGCTGCCGATCGCGACCACCGCCTGGCCGATGGTGAGCATGCCCGCTTCGTCGAGCACGGCCGCCGTGAGCCCGGTCGCATCGGCGCGCACCACGGCGAGGTCGTGCGCGGGATCGGTCGCGACGACGGTCGCCGGGACCTCGGTGCCGTCGGCGAGGGTCACGCTGAGACTCCCGCCGGCCTCGGCCACGTGGGCGTTGGTCAGGATGAGCCCGTCCGCGCCGACGACGACGCCGGAGCCCACGCCCGCGGGGGACACGCCGAACGCCGGGGCCCCGGCCGCACCGGAGACGGTGATCGTCACGACGGATGGGCTCGCCGCGGCCGCGACATCCTCCACGGAGCCGGCGGCGGTGACGCTCGCCAACGTCGCGTCCGCCGACGCGGCGGAGGGCGCCGGGCTCTCCGGCGCGGACCGATGGAGATCGCCCGTCAGGCCCACGGCGGCCACCGTCAGGCCCGCCGCGAGGAGGGCGGACAGGACGGCGGAGGGGACGACGACCCGCAGGATGCCGGCACGTCGGCGAGCGAGCACGGCGGGATCGGGAGACCTATCGCCGTGCGCCGGCCCGGTCGGAGGAGGGAGGAGAGCGGCCGGGTCGGTGCGCACGGGATCTGTCGAGGGGGTCCCCGCGGTGGGACGGTCGGTGCCGAAGGACTGCATCTGCTGCTCCTGCCGGTTCGGACCGGGCTGCTCGGGTCCCCACCCGTGGGACCGTTGTACGCGCGGCGGCTGAACGGGTCCTGAAGGCGAGGGCGGGCCGGGCGGGGGCGGTCCCCGCCCACGGACGCGGTGGCGAGCCGAGCGCGCCGTCACGGGACGGAGGTCGAGCCTCCTCGCAGCCCGCGCTGCGGCGGTCAGTCCGCCGGTGCGGCCCGGCGCGCGGGGAGGCGGACCGCCAGTCGCGCGCCGCCCTCCGGCCGGTTCGCGGCCGAGATGGTCCCGCCGTGGCCCTCCACGATCCACGCGGCGATCGCGAGGCCCAGGCCGGTCCCGCCGGGAGGTGCGTCGTCGGCTCGCCAGAAGCGCTCGAAGACGTGCGGCAGGTCCTCCGGCCGGATCCCCGGTCCGTCGTCGTCCACCACGAGCGTCACGTCCTCGCCCTCCGGCCGCACCGTGACCGCGACGAGCCCGCCGGCGCCGCAGTGCGCGACCGCGTTGTCCACGAGGATGGTGGCGAGCTGGCGGAGTCGCAGCGGATCGCCGTCCATCTGCGCGGGGCGGGGATCCAGCACGACCCGGACGCCCCGCTCGGCCGCCACCGGCCCGATCGCGCCCGCGACTTCCGCGGCGACGTCGGCGAGGTCGAGCGCCTCGAAGCCGAGCTCGATCGCCCCCGAGTCCGTGCGCGCGAGGAGCAGCAGGTCGTCGACGAGGGCGGTGAGGTGGACCACCTCCGAGTCGATGTCGTCGAGCGCCGCGCCGACCGCGCGCACCGGCTCGTCCGCGTTGCGTCGCAGGTCCGCCACGCTCGCGCGCACGACGGTCAGCGGCGCGCGCAGCTCGTGGCTCGCGTTCGCGGTGAACTCCCGCTGGCGGCGCAGCGCGGCGTCGCGCCGGGCCATCGACGACCGGATCGGGACGAGCGCCCGGCCCGCGTAGACGAAGCCGAGGGCCGAGGCGAGCGCCAGGGCGACCAGGCCGGCGCCGACCAGCACGAGGAGGAGGGTCGTGAGCAGGCGGACCTCGGAGGCGCGCTCGCCGATGACCTGGACCACGTAGGTCCCGTCGACCGATGGCACGGAGAGGCTGTACGCGCGGACGTCGAGGTCGTCCACGCGGAGGTCGCGGACGCTGGAGCCTCGGCCGAGGGCGGCATCCACGCCCGCCTGGTCGGGCAGGCCGGAGATCGACCCCGTGGGACCGGCGCCGGCGACGGTCCCGTCCGGCCGGACGACGAGCGCGAGCGTGCCCGACGCCTCCCCGCCGAACGTGATCCCCAGGCCCCGGCCTTCCGGCGGGAGGCCGCGCTCCTGGATGAAGCGACCGAGCTGGACCGCCCGCCGGGCGAGGAGGTCGGCGTTGTTGGAGGCGAGGGCGCCGGCCACGGCGAGGTAGACGGCGGAGCCCAGCACGAGGAGGACGACGAGCGTGAGGCCGCCGCTCCAGGCCATCAGGCGGAGCCGGGTCCGCCGGAGGAGCGCCGCGTCGGCGGGGCTCGCGACCGGCGCCTGGCCGTCCCGCGCCAGGCTGTCTTGCGCCCGGCCGTCGACCCCTGCGGCCACCGGTCCGTCAGCCGGCACGGAGCCGGTACCCCATGCCGCGCACGGTCTCGATCCGCGCCGCGGCCTCCGGGCCGAGCTTCTCGCGGAGCAGGTGGATGTACGCCTCGACGGTGTTCGGGGTGAGCGCAGCGCCGTAAGGCCACGCGTAGTCGAGGATCTGGTCCCGGCTCAGCACCTGGCCCGGCCGCCGGAGCAGGCACTCCAGGATCGCGTACTCGCGCTGGCTGAGGGCGACGTCGCGGCCGTCGACCGTGACGCGCCTCTCGGCCTCGTCGAGGACGATCGGCCCTGCTGCCAGGTGGAGGCTCGAGCGCGGCGGCGGGCGGCGCCCGAGCGCGCGGAGCCGCGCCAGGAGCTCGTCGTAGGCGAACGGCTTGACGAGGTAGTCGTCCGCGCCCGCGTCCAGCCCCTCCACGCGCGCGCTGACGGCGTCGCGCGCGGTCAGCATGAGGATCGGCACGGTGGAACCGTCGGCCCGGAGCGTGCGCGCGACCTCGAGGCCCGACCGGTCGGGCAGGCCGATGTCGAGGATCACCGCGTCGAGCGCGACGTCACGGGCGAGCTCGAGACCCTCCGCCGCCGTCGTGGCCGATTCCACGATGTGCTGATCCTGCGTGAGCAGGCGGCGGAGCACCCGCACGAGACGCGCGTCGTCTTCGATGACGAGGAGATGCACCCGGTCGCTCCGATCCGGCCCCGTGCGCGACGCCGTCCGTGCGGCGCGCGGCGGCGGCCGCGTGGTCCTGACTCTGCCCCTTTTCGCTGAATCGCGCCTGAAAGGTCGCCGCGTGCCCGGTGTGCGTCCGCCGGCCCCCGGCCGTCAGGCGGTGCCGGTCGGGACCGTGGCCGGCACCTTCTCCCCGGTGCTCAGGAGCGGCCGTCCGCGTCGTTCCACGACGAGCGTGATCCATCCCAGGATCGTGGGGATGACCCACTGGACGACGAAGAACAGGAAGACGCCGGCGCTCACCTCGACGCTCCATTCGTCGCCTGCGATCGCGCCCAGCCCGGCGATGTAGAGCACCTGGGGCGTGCCCGCGCCGCCGGGAGCGATCGGGAGGATGAGGAGGATCCCGACGGCCGCGTAGACGGCGAGGATGGCGCCGGCGGACAGCACGTCAGCCGGGACGCCCGTCTCGCGGAGACAGGCGATGAACACGATCCCGTAGAAGACGCGCCCGGAGAGGTCGGCCAGGTACGCCAGCAGCCCGCGCGACAGGAGGAGGTCCTTGACGTCGAGGCGGACCGCGAGCGTCCGTTCGGGGATCCCCGTCGGCGTGGGGCGCCGCAGCAGGCGGAAGACCCAGCCCACGATCCGCTCCATGAGCCGGCCCACGCGATACGCGAGCTTCTCGGACCGGAGGATCGCGTAGCCGACCACGAAGATCGCGACGATGACGGCGACCCCCAGGATGGCGATGCCGACGAGACCCTGGGCGGCCTGCCCCTCGACGCCCAGCACCAGCAGGGCGACGATCGGCATCGAGAGGCCTGCGAGCTGGTCGAACACGCCCGCCAGCACGATCGACAGGGACGAAGGCTCGGGGGCGTGCCCCCACTGCCGGTAGAGGATGTAGCGGACGGCGAGGTCCACGGGCCCGGGGATCACGTTGGAGACGCCCTGCCCGCACAGCCACGAGATGGTCGAGTGGCGGAGGCCCAGCCCGGGGAGGAGCGCGGCCTGGACGGAGCTGCTGAGCACCCAGGCGACGAAGGCGAGAGCGGTGACGATCGCGAACTGCGCGGGCGTCAGCGCACGCAGCGACGCGACGACCTCCGCGTAGTCCACGTATCGCGGCAGAAGGAACCCGAAGACGAAGAGCATGAAGCCGACGACGATCACGGCCTTGAGGATCGTCATCCGGCGGCTGGGCGGGGCCGAGTAAGCGAACGCCGGGAGGCTCCGCGGGCTCGCGACGCTCGGCGTCTGGCCGGGGAGGCGGACGTCCGTCGGCTCGTCGGGGGCGGCGGCCGGGTCGCCCGGTGCAGCCGTCGGGCCGCCCGGTGCAGCCGTCGGGCCGCCCGGTGCGATGGACCGCTCCTCGGGCGCCTCGGCCGCCGGGTCGCCCTCGGCGATGGACTGGTCGTCGGGCGCCGGGGCCGCCGGCCCCTCGCCGGTCACTGGAGCGTGAAGGCCAGGGTCGTCGCGCCGTCGAGGATGAGCTTGACCGGCTGGAGGACCTCCACGCCCTGCGTGGGCATCACCGTCTCCACCCGCCACGACGTCGCGCCGCCGAGGCCGGCGACGAACGCATCGGCGGTCTCCTTGGTCGCCGGAGCGCAATCGTTCGTCGTCGGTGTCAGCACGATGTCGGTGATCGAGACCGACGACCCGGTGGCCGTGAACCGCGCGGTGTACGGCTGGCAGCCGGTGAAACCGCTCGCCGTCCCGTCCGTCGCGAACGTCAGCGTCGGCAGCTGGCGGGCCGCGGGGGCCGTCCCGCCCTGGAGGCCCAGCTCCCAGGACGTCCCCGGCAGCGCCGCGGGCGTCGTCGGCGCGGGTGTGGCTCCTCCGCCGCAGGCCGCCGCGGAGAGCGCCAAGGCGAGCATGAGCGCGAACAGGGACCCCGACGCTGCGGGCCGACGAGCCATCACCTGCCCTCCCCGGCTGCACTGGGACGGATCGTCCGCATCGTACCAGTCGGCACGGCGATACTTGGGGCCGTCGGAGCCGGCGTCCTCGCCGCCGGCGACGGAGACGGAGGGCCGCCATGCCGATCGAGTGGGACGCCCAGGACCGCCAGCTGCACCTGTGGAACGGGCAGGTGAGCCACGTGATGCGCGTGCTCGACAACGGGTGGCTGGGGCACCTCCACTTCGGCGCCCCGCTCGCGCCCGGGCGCTCGTACGCACACCTGGGCCCGCCCCGCTTCGGCGGGTTCCAGAACCGGCCCGCGGACCCGGTGGCGCTCGAGTACCCCGTCACCGGCAGCGGCGACTATCGGGTCCCCGCGATCGTGGTCGAGCAGCCGGACGGCTCCACCCTCCTCGACCTGGCGTACGTGGGCCACGCGATCTCGGCCGGCAAGCCCGGCCTCGGCGCGCTGCCGGCCACCTACGTCGAGGACCCCGGCGAGGCCGACACCGTCGAGATCCGCCTCGCCGACGGCCCCAGCGGGCTCTCCGTCACCCTGGCGTACACCGTCTTCCGCGACCTCCCGGTGGTCGCGCGAAGCGCCCGCCTGCGCAACGACGGCGATGGGTCGCTGCGCGTGGGGACCGCGATGAGCGCGTCGCTCGACCTCGCGGACGCCGACTGGGTGATGGTGCAGCTCAGCGGTGCGTGGGCCCGGGAACGCCACGTCGTCGAGCGCCCGCTGGCGCCCGGCCGGGTCTCCGTCTCCAGCCAGCGCGGCGCATCGAGCGCCCAGCAGAACCCGTTCATCGTCCTCCGTCGCCGCGCGACGACCGAGGAGGCCGGCGAGGCATACGGCCTGGGCCTCGTCTACTCGGGCGACTTCCTCGCCGAGGCGGAGGTGGATCCGTTCGGGACGGCACGGGCGCGGATCGGGATCGACCCCACGCACTTCGCCTGGACGCTGGAGCCCGGCGAGGAGCTGGTCCTGCCCGAGGCCGTGGCGGCCTGGTCGGGCGAGGGGCTGGGCGCCCTGTCCGACGCCTACCACCGCCTGTACCGGGAGCGGCTGGCCCGCGGGGCATGGCGCGACGCCCTCCGGCCCGTGCTGGTCAACAACTGGGAGGGCACGTACTTCGACTTCACCGCGGACCGGATCGTCGCGATGGCGGAGGTCGCGGCCGAGCTGGGCATCGAGCTGTTCGTGCTCGACGACGGGTGGTTCGGCGAGCGCGACAGCGACACGACGTCGCTCGGCGACTGGTACGTCGACCGACGGAAGCTGCCCGGCGGCCTGGAGAACGTCGCCCGCCGGGTCGAGGCGCTCGGCATGCGCTTCGGCCTCTGGATCGAGCCCGAGATGGTGAGCCCCCGCAGCCGGCTCTTCGAGGCCCACCCCGACTGGGCCCTGGGGGTCCCGGGCAGGCCCCGGACGGAGCAGCGCCAGCAGCTCGTCCTCGACATGTCCCGCCCGGAGGTCGTGGACCATCTCGCCGCGGTCCTCACGGGGATCCTGGGCAGCGCCCCGATCTCGTACGTGAAGTGGGACATGAACCGGTACATGACCGAGGCGTACTCGACGGCGCTCCCGCCTGACAGGCAGGGCGAGTTGCGCCACCGGTACATCCTCGGCGTCTATGAGCTCTACGCCCGACTGACGGCCGCTTTCCCCCACATCCTCTTCGAGTCGTGCGCGAGCGGGGGCGGCCGGTTCGATCCCGGGATGCTCGCCTTCGCCCCCCAGGCGTGGACCAGCGACGACACGGACGCGGTCGAGCGGCTGCGGATCCAGTGGGGCACCTCGCTCGCCTACCCCCTGAGCTCGATGGGGGCGCACGTCTCCGCGGTCCCGAACCACCAGGTGGGCCGGGTGACCCCGCTCCACACGCGTGCGGCGGTCGCGTTCTTCGGCGTCTTCGGGTACGAGCTGGACACCCTGGCCCTGACCGCCGACGAGCGGCGTGAGGTCGCCGCCCAGGTGGCGTTCTACACGCGCCACCGCGACGTCCTGCAGCGCGGCCGCTTCGTCCGGCTCCGGAGCCCGTTCGCGGGCGACGGGACCGAGACGGCGTGGATGGCCGTATCGGACGATCGGCGGCGCGCCGTGGTTGGGGCGTACCGCGTCCTGGACCGCCCGTACGACGGTCCATCGCGGCTGCGGCTCCGGGGGCTCGACCCGGCGTCCGCATACCGCGTCTCCTGCTGGCCGGAGACGGGCGATGCGGTGGACCGGGCGAACGCCGGCGTCCGGGGCGGCGACGACCTGATGGCGGCCGGGCTGGCGCTCCGCGCCGGGCCATTCGACACGGCGACGCGGGCGGACTACGCGGCGCGGCTCTTCGTGCTCGAGACGGTGGAGGAGGCCTGACGATGGAGATGGGCTGGATCACGTCCCAGCTGGTGGTCGCGGTCGTCGTCGTCGTGCTGGTCGTCGGCGGCCTCGCGTTCTTCGCACTGTCGGGCCCCCGGCGACCGGGGACGACGAGCGCCGATGGGCCGGGCGGCGCGGTGCCGGGAGCCCCGGATGCCGCAGCAGGCGCGACGACCGGCGGTGCCGGGGCCGTGCCCGGCACGGCTGCGGACGCCGCGGACCCCGCGGCCGGTGTGGGCGTGACCGGTATCCCCGTCCCGGGCGCCGACCCGGGCGCCGACGTCGCGTCGCGGGGCGCCGGCAGCGGCGCCGACCCGGGCGCCGACGTCGCGTCGCGGGCATCCGTCTTCGAGACTGAGCCGTGCTGGCAGTCGCTCCTTCGCGGAGGTCGGCGACCCGCCGGCTCGGGTCACGATGCCGTCGGCTCGCCTCCGATCGCCCCGGTCCCCGACGACGCTCCGGCCGCGGGACGGGCGTGATCGTTGCCGATCCTCCTCCTCAAGGTCGTTCTCACGCCCCTCCTCATCGGCGGGGCGACGCTCGCGGCCCGTCGCTGGGGCCCCACGGTCGGCGGCCTGTTCATCGCCCTGCCGCTCACGTCCGGCCCGATCCTGTTCTTCATGTCGCTCGACCAGGGACCGGCGTTCGCGGCGACGGCGGCGGTCGGGTCGATGATCGGCCTCGCCGCGATCGCCGCCTACTGCGTCGCCTACGCAGCGCTGGATCATCGACGAGGTCCTGCGGCGAGCTTCGTGACAGCGAGTGTCGCGTTCGGCGTGGCGGGCGCCGCGCTCCACACGGTCATCGGCGCGCCGCTCTGGCTCGTCGTCGGCGTCGTCGTCGCCGCGATCACCCTCGCGACGTGGCTGATCCCCAGGTCCCGCACGGCACATCCGCCGATCCCCCACCCCGCGTGGGACCTGCCGGCGCGGATGGTCGTCGCGACCGTCCTCGTCGTGGGGATCACCGCGGTCGCCCCCGTCCTCGGGCCCGGGTGGAGCGGCATCGTCGCGACCTTCCCGGTCTACCTCTCCGTCATGGCCGCATTCACCCACCGGCACGCGGGCCCTGCCGCAGCCGACGACGTCCTCCGCGGGATCCTCGCCGGCCTCTACGGGACCGTCGCGTTCTACGTCGTCGTCACCCTGGGGCTCGGCGTGGCCGGGGTCCTGGTGACGTTCGTCGGCGGGATCCTCGCCGCGCTCGCGTTCGACGCGGTGGCGCTCCGGATCGTCCGGCCGGGCGTGGAGCCGGAACCGGCGTAGGTCCTCGGCCCGTCGGAGACGCCGTCGCTACGGCGCACGCCGGACCAGGCCCGTCACAGCGTCTTCCGGACCACGACCCGGCGTATCCCCGGATGCGGCCGCGACGTCGTCTCCGCGGCGATCGCGAAGCCCGCCCGCTCGAACATGCCGACCGTGCCGGTGTACGCCAGCGCGGCCGGCATGCGGCGTCCGCCGCCGTCCACCGGGTAGGCCTCGAGGACGGTCGCACCGTGCTCGCGGGCGAAGTCGACCGCGGCGTCGAGGAGCGCGGCCGCGACTCCCGACCGCCGCGCCTCCTTC
>JAKOQS010000345.1 GCA_029778235.1 Chloroflexota bacterium
ACGACCGCCGTGCCCACGACGGTCCCGTCCGCATCGGCGTCCGTCGCGCCCGTGGCATCCGCGTCGGTGCCGCCCCCATCGCCCGCCGTGCTCGTGTCGCCGTTCTACGCGTTCTCGCTCGGCCTTCCGGTCGGGTGGAGGCCCCAGGGGGCGATCCAGGCGTGGGACGGCACCTCTCGCGTGAACTCGGACGGGCCGTACGTGGACCGGGCGCTGGGGCCGGGCTCCAAGCTCTTCTTCGTGTATGGGGCGCCGACCGACCTCGACCTGGCGGCCTGGTCCGCGCAGGGACAGAAGGACGTGAACGCCTGGCACGGGTGCCCGGCGACCGCGGAGTCGGAGACCGACGTGACGATCGGGGGCCTGCCCGGCCGCCTGCACGCCTTCCACTGCCAGGGCTTGTACGTGATGAAGGCGTTCGCCGTGAAGGACGGGTTCGGGTGGGCCTTCAACCAGATCGGGCCGCCGACGCAGGAGGCCGCCGACACAGGGGCGTTCGAGGCGATGCTCGCGGACGTGGTCTTCGAGCGGTAGCAGGGGGCGCGACCGGCCCCGGGCGCCCCCCGACCGGCCCCGGGCCCCGCGCCGGGCGCCCCGGGCGCCCCCCGACCGGCCCCGGGCGGGGCCGGGCATCAGGTGGCTGGTGGCGTTGGGCGGGCATCGGCCGCCGATGCCGAGGGCCCGGGGGCGGGGCCGGGCATCTGCGGCCCGGCGCCCGGGACGGGGCCGGGCACCCGGGCGCCGCGGGGCGGGGCCGGGCAAGGGGCGGCCGGGACGGGGCCGGGCATCTGCGGCCAGGCGCCCGGGACGGGGCCGGGCATCTGCGGCCGATGCCCCGATGGCCCGGGCCCGGCACGGATCTCGCGGGGGCAGGTCCCGTCGGCGGGGCCCTGGGACGCCGGGGACGGGGCCGGGCATGAGGTGGCTGGGGGCGTCTTCGCTCCGCAGTCGCAGTGGATCTTCACCATGTGAAGATCGTCGGCAGCCGTCTTCACCTGGTGAAAGCAACCGGCCCATTCGGACCCTGCGCCGGGCCGGAAGGGCGGCGCTTCGGCCGACCTGGGCTGCTCGGGGCCAGCCGAGGGCGGCCTTGAGGTCCTCGATGTCCGAAGGTCCGGTCGCCCGCCTCGGGGGCCGGGCCTCGGCAGGCACGCTGCCCGGTCCTGTGCAGGATCCGTTCACCGGGTGAAGAGGATCTGCACGGGCGGAGCGCGCGGAAGCGGCGCCCACCGCCGTTGCATTCACCTGGTGAAGATGCCGGACGCGGCCGAGGGCACGCCGATGCCGGCGGGGCGGGACGGGGGCGTCGGCGGGCGGGGCGGGACGGGGGCGTCGGCGGGCGGGGCGGGACGGGGGCGTCGGCGCCCGCGGTTCGGCGCAGGGGCGTCGGCGGGCGAGGCAGGCGCGACACGCGTGGGCGGCGCGGGGCTGCGGGCACGACCATCAGGCCATTGCGGTCCCAGCGCGCCGGCGATGATGATGCCCGACGATGCCCCACAGCGACTCGCCCACCGTCTCGCCGCTCACGCGCCCGCCGACGACCGCCGGCGGGTCAGGCGCGGCACGCGTGGGCGGCGCCGACGGGCGACCCTGGAGCGGGGCTGGCACGGGAGCCGTGAGCGACCCGAGTGAGGTCCCGGGGACGGTCGAGCACGGCGCGATGCGGGTCGCCGGGACCCGGCGCGTGGCGCTCGCGTCGGGACTCGCCGCCTGCGCGATCGGCCTGTCGGCGTTCCTCCTGTTCACGCTCGAGCTGCTCGTTGGGCGCATCGTCCTCCCCGTCTTCGGCGGTGCGCCCGCTGCGTGGGCCACCGTCCTTGTCTTCTTCCAGGCCATCCTGCTCGTCGGCTACCTGTACGGGCACATGGTCGTCTCGCGCCTGTCCGTCCGCGCCGGCGCTCTGCTCCATGCGAGCGTGGCGGGGCTTGCCGTCGTGTCGCTGCTGCTGTGGCCGGAGCGCCTCGCCACGCTCCGCGACCCTGCCCTCGACCCGATCCTCGATCTCATCCGGGTGCTGACGCTGGCCGTCGGCTTCCCGGCCTTCGTGATGACGACGACGACACCGCTCCTCTCCTCCTGGTACGCACGGATCCGCGGTGTCCGGGAGGGTGAGGATCCGTTCTGGCTGTACGCGGTCAGCAACGGCGCCTCCTTCGCCGCGCTGGTCGGCTACCCGCTTGTCATCGAGCGCGTGCTGGGACTGGCGGCCCAGCGCCTCCTGTGGGAGGCGGCGTTCGTCGTTCTCGTGGGCGCCCTCATCGTCATGGCCGCGCTCGTCGGGTCGACGCGCGGCACGGTCCGCCGGGGTCGGGCTGCGGACGCGGCGAGCGGCCACGACGCGGCGAGCGGCCACGACGCGGCGAGCGGCCACGACGCGGCGAGCGGCCACGACGCGGCGAGCGGCCACGCGGCGGCGACCGGCCACGCTGCGGCCCTCCCCAGCGCCGAGGGCACGACGGGCCGCGAGGTGACGGCGCGCCGACGGATCGCATGGGTCCTGGTCGCTGCCGTCCCCTCGGCGCTGCTGTCCGCGGTGTCGAACCTCGTCGCGACGGATCTGGTCGCCGCGCCGCTCATCTGGATGGGCCCGCTGTCGATCTACCTGCTGTCGTTCGTCGTGGCCTTCTCAAGACGGGGCCGGCGCGTGGTCCCGGCGGCTCTCGCGCTCACACCGGTCGCGGTCACGCTCCTGTGGATCCCGCTCGGGTCGGTCGGCCTGTGGCCGGCGCTCCCGCTGCTGGGGATCGCCTTCGCGGGGTATGCCGTCGTCGCCACGGGGCTGAACGGCGTGCTCGCGCTCGACCGCCCGAGCGCGCGTCACCTCACCGAGTTCTACCTCTACCTTGCCGTGGGCGGCGTCCTGGGCGGGGCGTTCGTCGGGATCGTGGCGCCGATGGCGTTCCCCAACATCTGGGAGTACCCGATCCTCCTCGTGGCGACCCTCGCCGCCGTCGTGTGGGGCGCTCCAGCGGGCAGCGCGTCGGGACGGGCGCCGGACGTGCTCCGTCCGACGCTCCGAGCTGGGACGGTGCCCGCGCCCGGGCCTGTGGCCGGGGCCGGGGTCTCGGCCGTGTCCGAGGTCCCGGCCGGCGCGGTGCCCGGGCCTGTGGCCGCGCCCGGGGTCTCGGCCGCAGCGTCGCTCCCGAATCCGCGTCGACGGCGAGGGCTGGACTTCGGGCCTTTCTTCGCCGGGGCCCCCAGGCGGCTCGTCCCGTATGGGCTGGCGGCGGTCGTCGTCATCGCGGCCATCCTCCCGCTCGGCGGGGCGGCGGTCGAGGCGGTCGTCCGATGGCTCGCGGTGGGGGCCATCCTGCTGCTCGTCGGGGGGATCCCGCGGTTCTTCGTCGTGGCCACGGCGGTCCTGCTCGTCGTCGTGACGTTCATCACCCCCGGGCCGTCGCTGTTCGAGGGCCGTTCCTTCTTCGGCGTGAGCAGGGTGGTCG
>JAKOQS010000346.1 GCA_029778235.1 Chloroflexota bacterium
CCAGGTGGAGGCGCTGTGCTGGTGCGGCGCGCGGGCGATCCACAACGCCCGGACAGTCGACGGACAGATGGTCGTCGAGGGCAGCCAGGTGGTCGTCGGCGACACGACCTCGTCGTCGACGGACGAGGAGCACGAGCCGGGCGAGGTCTCGTACGAGGTGCTGTGCCGCACGCACTACCGAGCGCGCATGACCGCGTCACGTGCCGGCCAGGCGCATATCTCGGCGCAGCCACTGCCGTTCGCCTGAGGCCCTCAGGCGGGGTCGTCGTCGGACTTGCCGGAGCCGAACAGGATCTCGTCCCACGTGGGCACGCTGGCGCGGCCCTTGCGGCTGCGGGACTTGCGGGCGGCCGGAGTCGGCGCCGGTTCGGGCGCCGGATCCGCGGCAGGCGTGGCGTCGGGTGCCTTCCGGGCGGTCCGACGGGCCCGGGAGGGCTTCGCCGGCTCGACCGGGACGGCGATGGTCGGGTGCGAGGCAGACACGGGGGCCGGCTCGTCCGCCTCGTCTGCCTCGTCAGCCGCGTCGGAGACATCGGGCACCGCGTCCGGCACGGCGACCAGCCGTGGCCGCGCCGGCTCGGGCTCCTCGTCTCGGTCGGTACGCACGACGGGGATCGGCGAGATGAGGTTCAGGGCGTCGGCGATGTCGGCGTCGTCCAGCTGGTCGCCGCGGGTCGCGGCCGGTCGGGCGCCCATGAGTGCCCGCGCCTCGTCGTCGAGCGGGTGCAGGTTGCGCCCGGCGTGGTCGTAGGTCCAGGACGCGACCTGGTCGGCGAACGCGGCAGTCACGACCCAGCGGCCGTCGTCGCGCCGGAACGCGTCCCACTCGACGTCGGCACCGCCCGTCGCGGTGCGCGCGGTGTCCGCGAGGGTCGCCCCGCCCCCGGAGCGACGGATCTCGACCGACTGCGCCTGCTCGGCGATGTAGGCCCGCTCGGCGAGGAGCGGCTCGGCATATCGCGTGACCTTGTCGAGTGCCCAGCCGGTGTCGCCGGCGATCGACTCCGCCGTCTCGCCGGCGCGCACTCGCGCCTGCACCTCACGCGGGCTGAACGTCTGCAGGGCGAGCTCCCGGTCCGGTCGGCAGGCTCGCGGGTGGGTCGCGGGCCTCGGTCAGTGCCGAACCTAGCGCGTCCGGTGCCCGAACGGCTCGTACCGGGCCGTGCGATCGGTCTCCTAGGCCGGACCGGGGGTGCCGGGCGTCGGTCCGGCGACGGGGTCCGGACCGATCGAAGCCGCCGGCGGGAGGTCCTCGGGCGGGCGGACGGACCGCGACAGGGACCGCTGGCCGGCCGCGACGACGGCGGTCGC
>JAKOQS010000347.1 GCA_029778235.1 Chloroflexota bacterium
CCGGCCGATCATCGTCGTCGGGAACGGCAGGAAGACGATCGCGGCGAGGAACGCGATGTTCATGAAGATGAACCGCGGATCCACGGTCCGGAGGGTCCAGACGAGCCGGTGGTGGCCGTACCACCAGGTCGCGATGACCATGTAGCTCAGGGCGACCGCGAGGAACGGCCGGCCCAGCTCATCGAGGGCGCGACGGAGATCCGCGTCGGTCGCGGTCTGGGTGACCCACTCGGGGAGCCGGAGGTCGATCACGAGAAGCGTCATCGCGATCGCGACCACGGCGTCGGTGAAGAAGGTGATGCGCTCGAGGTCCAGCCCACCGACGACGCGGTCGTCGCCAGGACGCTCGTGGTGGCCGGGTCCGGACGTGGTCACGGGCCGATGATAGGCGTCGGTGCGCGCCGGGCCGACTCAGGGCCGCCGCGGGACGCGTGCCTCGGCGAGGTCGCTGAGCCTGGCGACCTCCTCTGGGGCGAGATCGAGGTCGGCGGCGGCGGCGTTCTCCTCCAGCTGCTCCAGGGTGCGCGCCCCGGGGATCGCGACGGTCGCCGGGTGCGAGAGGAGCCAGGCGAGCGCGACCTGCGCCGGGGTGGCGCGGTGGGCGGCCGCCACCTCGTGGAGCGCGTCCTGGAGCGGCCGAAGACGACCGTCGCCGGCAGCGCGGAACCGTGGATCCCGCGCGCGGAAACCACGTGGGACAGGGTCGGCGTCGTCGCGCGCGAGCAGGCCCTGGGCGAGCGGCGAGTACGCGACGACGAGCCGGCCGTTCGCGGCCGCCCACGGCACCAGGTCGCGCGCCGGCCCGGGCGACTCGAGGCTGAAGCGGACCTGGTTCGCGATCACGGGCGACCGCAGGCCACGCTCCGCTGACTGCCAGGCAGCCAGGGAGTGATTGCTGACCCCGACCCGTCGCACCCGGCCGCTCTCGACGAGCGGGCGGACCGACTGCATGACGCGCCGCGGCGAGACGAACGGGTTGGGCCAGTGGACGTAGTAGAGGTCGAGCGCCTCCACGCCGAGCCGCCGCAGGCTCCCGCGTGCCTGCCATGCCACGACGGGCCCGGCCGGCGCGATGGGCATGAACTTCGTCGCGACGACGAGCCCGTCGCGCCCTGCCGGCTGCGCCGACGCGAGCGCATCGCGGATGATCCGCTCGGAGCGGGCCGGGCCGTATGCCTCGGCCGTGTCGATCATCGTGATCCCGAGCTCGCGTGCGCGATGCACCAGCGCGGGAGCCGTCTCACGGGCGTAGGCGTCGCCGTATCCCCACTCGCGCGAGCCGAACTGCCACGCGCCCAGGCCGATGCGCGAGACGCGCATCCCGTCGATGTCCAGGTAACGCATGGCAGGAGAGTCTATGCGCCGCGGCGGGGCAGCGCCGCGGCGGGTGCAGAGTCGACGCGGCGTGGCGGGTGCAGAGTCGATGCGGCGCGGCGGGCGCCGGGGATCCGGGCGGGGTGCCGGGGTGCCCGCAGCCGACCCGGCCACCGGCCGCCTGCACAAGGGGTCACCCGAACCGGGCGATGCGCCGTGAAGGCCGCAGGCGCAACGTGCGCCCGACGGCGCGACCGCGACAGGCGTGCCATCCTTCTCGCCCAGGAGGAGGTGCCATCCGGCACCACCGAGCGTCCGGCCCCGCCGGATGCCCAGTGGATCCGCCGCCAGGGCCCGGCCCGGGCGCGGTGCAAAGGGAGATCGGACATGACAGAGAGCAGGCTCGCGCGGCCGCGGCTCGCTGCGCTCGCCGTGACCGCTGCGCTCGCCGCGGCACTCGTCGCGAGCGGGACGGTCCTCGCGGCCGGCGGCGGCGTGCACGCGGCGGCCGGCGGGGTCACGGTGGCCTGGCCGGCGACCGGCGGGGAGGCGATCCCGTCGTCCACCGCGAAGAACGGCGGCAACGGGACCTGGACCCAGCTCAACGGCCCGCAGTTCACAGAGACCCAGATCGGCTCGCTCCTCGCGGGGCAGAAGCTGAACCTCGAGCTCCCCGAGAACTTCGAATGGAACACGGCGAACAAGACGCCGGCCAGCATCACCGGCTGCGACAAGATGTCGTCCGCCATCTCGTACCCGACGTCGCGGACCGCGTCGATCACGGTCCTCGTCCGTGGCATCGCCCTCGGGAGCATCTGCACGATCGACTTCGGGCGCATCCTCCAGGTGCGCCCGGTCAGCTCAAGCGCGCTTGCGGGGACGGGCGGGAGCCTCGTCGCGTCGATCATCGACCCGGAGCTTCCCCTGCCCCTCGTGGTCCCCGGCAACGCGGGCACGATCAGGATGATCGCGACCGCCCCACCGCCCGTCACCAACCCCACGATCACCCCCGCCACGGGTGGCTCGTCCATCCCGTCCACGACGGCACGCATCGGCGGCAGTGGCGCATGGACCCAGCTGTCCGGCCCGGTGATCCAGGAGACCGCGATCGACCAGATCCCGGCGGGCTCGGCCATCACGCTGACGCTGCCGGCCAACTTCGAGTGGAACACGGCGGCGGTGAACCCGCCGGTCGTGACGAACTGCGACCGCACCGCGCAGGTCACCTCGTACCTGTCCCTGACGGTGCTCTCGGTGACGCTCCAGAAGAAGGCCGGCGCCACGGTCATGGCGAACTGCCGCATCGACTTCGCGACGCTCCTCCAGGTGCGCCCCGTGAACGCGAACGCGACCGGCTCATCGGGCAACATCGCGGCCGCCGTCGTGAACCCCACCCTGGGGACCCGCCAGATCGGGAACGCCGGCTTCCTCGCGATGGTGACGGCCACGCCTCCGCCGGTGACCCTCGGCCTCGCGGCGAGCTCGCCCTACCTCAACAACAACGCGATCGACTGGGGCCAGTACATCGACCTCACGACGACCGCGACCGCGGGCACCTCGTTCCAGCTGCAGGTCACCGTCAACGACCCCGCCCAGACGACGAGCCCGACGTGGGAGACCCTGAAGGACTCCGTGGGCAACGTCCTGACGTTCACGACCGCGGCCGACGGCAAGTACACCTACCGCTACACCCCGGTCCGCAACTACTGGTACCGCGCGGTCGCCGGCACGTCGTACAGCAACGTCCCGCGGGTCACCGTCCGCCAGACGATCATCATCCGGCCGGACAACGGGAGCACGACGAAGAAGGTCTCCGCGGGCACGAAGGTCACCTTCACCGCGACCGTCCGCCCGTCGCGCCCGGAGCTGCAGAAGGCGAAGGTCCTCTTCCAGCTCTACAGGAAGAGCGGCTCGTCGTGGGTCCTGTCGAAGAGCGCGACGATCACGATCGACGACGCCGGGGTCGCGGCCTGGCCGGTCACCTTCTCCTCGGGGACCTGGTACGTCCGGGCGCAGGCCCAGCCGACCCCGGTCAACGCGAACAGCTTCTGGACACCGAACCAGTACTACACGGCGAGCTGACGCGCCCGTCGGCCACGGCGCCCGCCGGCCCCGGCGACGCCCGCGAGGGCGCGGACGGACCGGCGGGCACCGGAGAACGTCGGGGGGGCCGCGGACCCCCCGCCCCCCTGGGGCCCGCGTCCCGCCCGACGCGCTGTGACATCATCCCGGCGTGAGGAGACCCGGCCACGGCCCAGGAGAGAGGGGCCGCGCACGGGCCGAGGGGAGGGACCGATGATCCGCCGCATCATCGACTTCTACAGGCTGCAGATCCACGTGATGCGAACGTGGCGGCCGAGCGGCGGATCTCGCGTGCGTCGGATCCTCGTCACGCTCGTCATGAGCGTCATCGCCTTCGCGGTCGCCGTGCTGCTGACGCCCGGCATCACGGTCGATGGCGACTACGGCTTCTGGACCACGGCGATCGTGGCGGCGGTCTTCCTGGGGATCCTGAACGTCGCGGTCCGTCCGCTGTTCATCGCGATCTTCGCGAGCGTCTCGGTCGTGGCGGTGTTCGTGGCGACGCTCGTCTTCCAGATCGCCTCCTTCTTCGTCCTCCCCGCGTTCGTCGGCGGCCTGCACGTGAGCGGGCTGCTCGCCGCCCTCGTCGGCTCGCTCATCTACGCCTTCGGCCTGACGATCCTCACCGCGTTCTTCTCCGTCAGCCAGGACGACTCCTATTGGGCCCTGCTGGTCCAGCAGCTCGCTGCCAGGGACCCGAGCGTGGTGAAGACCGAACAGCCCGGGCTCGTGGTCGTGCAGATCGACGGCCTTCCGCACGACGTGATCTCCCGCCAGGTGCGGGCCGGCCGGGTGCCGCACCTCTCGCGGTGGCTTCGGTCGGAGAAGTACCGCCTGAGCAAGTGGGACGCCCTCCTGCCTCCCACGACGCCGGCGAGCCAGGCCGGGATCCTCCACGGCAACAATGACGGCATCCCTGCCTTCCGCTGGTACGAGAAGGACACCGGGACGATCATGGTGGCCAACCACCCCGACGACGCCCTGGTCATCGGCCAGCGCATCAGCAACGGCGAGGGTCTGCTGTCCAACGGCGGCGCCAGCGTCGGGAACCTCTTCGCGGGCGACGCGACGCGCTCGTACATCACGATGTCCACGATCAAGGACAAGGGCCAGGGCCTTGGCAGGAGCCAGACCTTCTTCTCGTTCTTCGCGAGCCCGACCAACTACCTGCACACGCTCGTCCTGTTCATCGCCGAGATCGTGAAGGAGTACGTGCAGGCCCGTCGCCAGGAGCGGGCGGGGATCGTCCCGCGGATGCACCGAGGCATGCCCTACCCCGTGGCGCGGGCCGCGACGAACGTGGCGCTGCGCAATCTCTCGACCGCGCTCGTGATCGAGGAGATGTACCGGGGGGCGCCGACGATCTACGTGGACTACACGGACTACGACGAGATCGCGCATCACAGCGGCCCCGAGCGCCCCGAGAGCCTCGACGCCCTCGACGGCGTGGACGCGGCCCTCGCGACGCTCGAGAAGGCGTCCGAGGCGGCGCCGCGGCCGTACCGCTTCGTGATCGTCTCCGATCACGGCCAGAGCCTGGGCGCCACGTTCCTCCAGCGGTACGGGAAGACGCTCGGCGACGTGATCCGGGAGCTGATGGGCGGCGAGGCGAAGGTCGCGGAGGCCGTCTCCCGCGTCGAGGAGTGGGGCCAGACGAACGCCTTCCTGTCCGAGGTGACGCAGGTGAAGGGCGTCTCAGGCTCACTGGCGCGCACGGCGCTGCGCAACCGGACCGAGAACGGCGTGGTCGAGCTCGGCCCGACGAAGGCCGCCGAGGACAGGGCCGAGGCCATCGAGGCCGCGAAGCCCGAGGACCGGCCGGACCTGATCTGGATGGCCTCGGGGAACCTGGGGCTCGTGTTCTTCCCGCAGATGCCCGGCCGGGCGACCGTCGAGGGGATCGCCACCGCCTACCCGGGGATGGTCGAGGCGCTGGCCAACCATCCCGGCGTGGGGGCGATGCTCATCCGCTCGTCCGAGCACGGCGCGATCGTCGTGGGGCGAGACGGGATCCACTACCTCGACGAGGTCCGCGTGGAGGGGACGGACCCCGTGGCCCAGTTCGGCGGGAAGGCGCGCGAGGCCTTCCTGCGGCTCGACGGGATGCAGCACTGCCCGGACATCTCGGTCGTGAGCATGTACGACCCGGAGTTCGACGAGATCGCGGCGTTCGAGGAGCTGATCGGCGCACACGGGGGGCTCGGGGGGCCGCAGGTCCGGCCGATCCTCATGTACCCCGCCGAATGGGAGCTCGACGAGGAGATCGTGGGCGCGGAGGCTGTCTACCGGCAGATCCGCCGGTGGGCGGAGCGCGAGCTCGGACTGCGGTTCGGGCCGGACGGGAGCGCCCCGCCACTGCCGAAGCCCGAGCGGCGCCCCGACGAGGAGGCGCCCGCGGCCTGACGCTCCGGACCCGGCACGAGCCGTCGCCGCGGCGGGGTGGTGCGCGCGCACAACGCCGGCGCACGGATGGCGATGGCCTTCGACGGCCGGGGCCGCGTACCATCGGACGCTGAGGGTCCACCCGGGCGCCGCGTCCCTTCCGGGAAGGATGAACCTCCCGACCCGCCGCCCGGCAGCCCTCGCACAGGAGGGGAGCTCATGGGCGTACGCAGCGGTCCCGCCATTCGGCGGGTCGGCTCCGTGATCGCGGTCGTGGGCCTGGTCTGGCTCGTGGGCGCGAGCGCGGTGCTTGCCGGCAACAACGGCACGTTGAAGATCCACGAGTACGGCACGCCGGACGGCACGCCGAACAACGACCCCAAGGTCTGCTCCTTCAACGTGGAAGCCTTCGGCCTCGACCCGGGCCAGGGTGGCTACCTGAAGTTCACGGTCCAGGGCGGCGACTCGCCCCGGGGCGTCGACTCGCCGACCTACTACGCGCCCGCGGCTGACGCCGACGGCTACTTCTCCACGATGTACTTCATGGCGCCGCCCGGGCACTACAAGGCGACGCTGTACGGCAAGGCCGACCTCACCGACGTGAAGGCGAAGTCAAAGGTCTTCAAGGTCACGTGCGGCGAAGGGACCGACTGGACGAACGCCGGCGAGACATGATCGGGCAGCATCCGCCGAGGGCGTGCACACGCCCTCGGCGGATGCTGGTCAACCCGGCAGCACCGTCTCCCCGCGCATGAGGTAGCGGTCCACGCCCTGGGCCGCGGTCCGCCCCTCGCGGATCGCCCAGACGACGAGCGACTGCCCGCGGACGCAGTCGCCGGCCGCGAAGACGCCCGGCACCGACGTCATCCGGTCGGCGCCGGCCCGCACGCTGCCGCGCGAGTCGAGCTCGCACCCGAACGCCTTCGGCAGCGCCGGCTCCGGTCCGGTGAACCCCAGCGCGAGCAGGACCAGGTCGGCAGGGATCGTCTCGGTCGTCCCGGGGACCTCCTGCAGCGCCGGCCGACCGTCGGGACCCATCGTCCAGGCCACGTCGGCGATCTCGACGCCGGTGACGTGCTCGTTCCGCCCGAGGAACCGCCGCGTCGTCGTCCCGTACCGGCGCGGGTCCTCGCCCCAGAGGGCCCTGGCCTCCTCCTGGCCGTAGTCGAGCCGATACACCTTCGGCCATTCAGGCCAGGGGTTGTCCGGCGCGCGGTCGTCCGGCGGCCGCTCGAGGATCTCGAGCTGGCGCACGCTCCGCGCGCCCTGTCGGATCGCCGTCCCCAGGCAGTCGGTCCCCGTGTCGCCGCCGCCGATGACGACCACGTCCTTGCCGGCGGCGTCGATGGGCGCCTCCGCCGAGGCTCCGCCGTCCAGGAGCCGACGCGTGTTGCCGCGCAGGAAGCTCATCGCCGGGTGGATCCCGCCGAGATCCCTGCCGGGCACGGCGAGGTCGCGGGCCACCGTCGAGCCGGTCGCGAGCACGACCGCGTCGAAGCCGTCGAGCAGCTCCGCGACGGGCAGGTCCGCGCCGATCGTGACACCGGCCCGGAAGAGGACGCCCTCCTCCTCCATCAGCCCGACACGTCGCTCCACGACCGCCTTGTCCAGCTTCATCGCCGGGATGCCGTACATCAGCAGGCCGCCGATCCGGCCGGCACGCTCGAAGACGGTCACGAGGTGCCCGGCGCGGTTGAGCTGGTCGGCTGCCGCGAGCCCGGCAGGACCGCTGCCCACGATCGCGACGGTCCGTCCCGTCCGCGCCAGTGGCGGCATGGGGACGACCCAGCCGCTCTCCCACGCCCGGTCGGCGATCTCCTGCTCGATGGTCTTGATCGCCACCGGGTCGCCGTTCAGGCCGACGGTGCACGAGCCCTCGCACGGCGCCGGGCAGACGCGTCCCGTGAACTCGGGGAAGTCGTTGGTCCGGTGCAGCCGGATCCACGCCTCGTGCCACTGGCCGCGGTGCACGAGGTCGTTCCACTCCGGCACGAGGTTGTTGAGAGGGCATCCCGCCGCCATGCCGGAGATCACGGCGCCGG
>JAKOQS010000348.1 GCA_029778235.1 Chloroflexota bacterium
CGCCAGTCGGGTCGCCCGGGATGTGGGGCTCGGTGCGGTCGTGATGCGGTGAAGGACGGCGAACCGGTTCTGCCGGGAGAGCCCGTCGAAGGTCGTACGCGCCGTCGGCGACGCGACCAGTGCTGCCTCCAGGTCATCGGGGACCCCGATCGTCGCCGGCCCGGCGTACGCCCGATCCCATCGCCCGTCCGCCTTCGCCCGATCGATCTCCGCCTGCCCTCGCGGACGCATCCGGCCCTCCACGACGAACGCCTCCACGATCCCGACGTTGCGCTGTGACCAGAGTGACGCCCGCCGGCGTGGTGTGAACCGCTGACGGAACGTGGTGGCGTCGTGGGACCTCTTCTGCCCGTCGATCCATCCGCTGCACAGCGCCTCGTCCAGGGCCTGCGCGTACGTCAGGGAGGTCGGGCTCGTCGTCCCCTTCTTGGCGAGCAGCAGCCATACGCCGTCGGACGCGTCCTCGTTCACCTCGAGCCAGGCGCGCCACGCGGCGGCGTCCGCCACGACGAGGATCTCGGACTCGTTCTCCCGGGGCATGGCCCTAGGCTCCCAAATGTCCGCACCGCGCCGACCTCACATCCGCGAAGGCTGCGTCGTCAGAGAGTCATGAGCCCGTCATCTGAATCAGCACCCACACCCCTGACGATCGCCGTCGCGGGCGGCACCGGAGTGGTCGGCCGGCACGTCGTCGCTGCGGCGACGTCCGCCGGGCATTCGGTTCGTGTCCTGGCCCGCGCCACGGGCGTCGACCTTCGCTCCCCCGAGCATCTGGCCGATCACCTCGCCGGCGTCGACGTGGTCGTCGACGCCTCCGGCATCTCGACCCTCGACGAGGGCGCGAGCGTCGCGTTCTTCGAGTCGGTCACCTCCTCACTGCTGCGGGCCGAAGCGGAGGCGTGCGTCCGCCACCATGTCGCGCTCTCGATCGTCGGCGCGGCCGCCGCGCCGTCGGGGTACTACGCGGGCAAAGCGCGCCAGGAGCGCCTCCTGCAGGAGTCCGGGGCGGCCTGGACGATCCTGCGGACGACCCAGTTCCACGAGTTCGTGACCCAGGTCCTCCAGCGGTCACCCCTCCTCGGCGTCCACCTGGTGCCGTCGATGAGGACTCAGCCGGTCGCCGCCGCCGAGGTCGCCGACGAGCTGGTGCGCCTGGCCGAACGGGAGCCCGCGGGATTCGCGACCGATCTCGGCGGCCCCGCGGCGGAGAAGCTGACGGACCTCGCCCGCCGGTACCTGGCTGCCACGGGTGGGCGCGGACCGGTCGTCCCCGTGCCCGTGCCCGGCCCGATGGGACGGGCGATGCGGTCCGGGGGGCTCCTCCCCGGGCCGGGGGCGCTCCGCGGCCGGCAGACGTTCGACGAGTGGCTGCGGGCGGTCCGCTCGTCCCCGGGCGTATGAGCGACACCGCGGCGCACCCGTTGGACGACGGCGAGCGGCGCCGCCTCCTCTCACTCGCCTACCGGATGACCGGCACCCTCAGTGATGCCGAAGACGTCGTGCAGGAGGCGTACGTGCGCTGGTACCGCCTCCCGGACGACGAACGCGCGGCGATCATCGATCCTGCCGCATGGTTCACGCGCGTCGGTAGCCGCATCGCACTCGACCACCTGACGTCCGCGCGCGTCCGACGCGAGCACTACGTCGGCCCCTGGCTGCCCGAGCCCGTGCCGGAAGACCTGTTCGCCGGCACGGCGCCCCGCGGCC
>JAKOQS010000349.1 GCA_029778235.1 Chloroflexota bacterium
ATCGCGGGTAGATCTGGTAGACGACCGCGTCGCGCCACCACAGCCGCTCGTCGCGCGGGGGGAGGCCGGCGTTGCCCTCGCGGACGGGCAGGTCTGCGGTCATGCGGGGTCTCCCTGGGTGCTGGTCGAGTCGGTGTTCACCATGGCGATCGCGGCACCGACGAGGTAGCGCCAGAGCTCCTGCTCGAGCGCTGGGTCGAGACCGAGGTCGGCCATGGTCGCGTCCAGGGCCGCGCGCATGCAGTCCAGCCAGTGGTCGCGTGCGGTGTCGTCGACGGGGTACGGCGCGTGCCGCATCCGCAGCCGCGGGTGGCCGCGCTCGTCGGAGTAGGTGGTGGGGCCGCCCCAGTACTGCATGAGGAACATCCGGAGCCGGCGCTCGGCGCCCTCCATGTCCTGCGCCGGGTACATCGGCCGGAGGACCGGGTCCTGCGCGACGCCCTCGTAGAAGCGGTGCACGAGCGTGGTGAAGAACTGCTCGCCGCCCATGAGGTCGTAGGGCGTGGTCTCGGGCTGCATGCCGCCATTCTGCCGTCCCGTCCGTCGTACGCGGACGCCCGGGGCGCGACGCGCCCGCCGTCGATGCGCGAGGAGCGGACGCTAGAAGGTCGTGCGATGACGCATCGACGGCGAGGGGGTGGGGGAGGGGGCGGCCGGGCCGGACTCCAGCTCCTCCGCCCGCGCCCGGATGTTGCGCAGCATCGAGCCGAAGATGATGCCGTGGAAGGGCAGCATGCTGCTCCAGTACAGGTGCCCGTGAAGGCCGCGCGGATGGAAGACGGCGCGCTGCCGGTAGACCGTCGCGGGGCGACCGCCGGCCCGTCCGGTCGGCTCGATCGAGAGCTCGAGCCAGGCCAGCCCCGGCACGCGGAACTCCCCGCGCAGCCGCAGCAGGCGGCCCGGCACGCGCTCCTCGACGCGCCAGAAGTCGAGCGGGTCGCCCACGCGCAGGGTCTCGGGGTTACGACGTCCGCGGGCCAGTCCGACACCGCCGGACGCGCGGTCGAGGACGCCGCGCACCTCCCACGCGAGGGGGAACGAGTAGTAGCCCTGGTCGCCGCCCAGTCCCTCGACCACCCTCCAGAGCGTCTCGGCGTCGGCATGCACGAC
>JAKOQS010000350.1 GCA_029778235.1 Chloroflexota bacterium
AGAGGGGCGGCACGCGCGATGAGCCTCGCCATGCGCAACGCCGGCGTGACCTCCGACGAGATCGACTACGTCGTCGCGCACGGCACCTCGACGTCGCTCAACGACGTGACCGAGACGCGCGCCATCAAGAGCGCGTTCGGGCCAGCGGCGTACCGGGTCGCGATCAGCTCCCCGAAGTCGATGGTGGGCCACCTCGTGGGCGCGGCCGGGATGGCCAGCGTGCTCGCCGCGGTCGGCGCCATCCGCGACCAGGTGATCCCGCCGACGGCGAACCTGGAGAACCCCGACGACGAGTGCGACCTCGACTACGTCCCGCTCGTCGCCCGCCGCGCGAAGGTCGAGACCGCCATGGTCAACGGCTTCGGCTTCGGCGGCCAGAACGCGGTGGTGGTCTTCCGGCGGGTCGCCGACGGGGGCTGACGGCGCGGCCCTTCCCTACCGGACCACGAAGATCGCGGCCGTGCGGGGCACGACGCCCATCCCGCCCATGCCGTCGTCGGCGGCGGCCATCGCGGTGGTGCAGCTGAGCTCGTAGGTCCCCGGCCCCGGCAGGCCGAAGCGGACCTTCTGCGTCGCGCCACCACGCGGGTTCAGCTCCACGTTCGGGACGCCCGGGACGCTGCACGCGACCAGGTCGGGCCCGTCGTTGCGGAACCGCACGAGGAGAGTCGTCCCGGCATCGACCTCGATCGTGGGCGGTGGGGCGAGCAGGCCGGTCGCGGTCAGCTCGACGTGGCGGGCGTTCGCGTCGAACCATCGGTCGACCGCGACCACGCCGACCACGAGCGCGACCCCGGCGAGGGCGATGAGCAGCAGGTACGAGGCGTCGCGGACGCGCGCGACCATCCCCGTGCGGCGCGACGCCGAGCCGCCCGGCCGGGGGTCGAACGACCGCAGGCGCAGCGAGTTGGTCACGACGCTCACCGAGGAGAGGGCCATCGCGCCCGCCGCCATCACCGGCGTGAGGGTGATCCCCCAGATCGGATAGAGCACGCCCATGGCGACCGGGATGAGGACGACGTTGTACGCGAAGGCCCAGAAGAGGTTCTGGCGGATGACGGACATCGTCCGTCGCGAGAGGGCGATGGCCGAGGCGACGCCGCGCGGGTCGCCGCCGACGAGCGTGACATCGCTCGCCTCGATCGCCACGTCCGCCCCCGTCCCGATCGCGATCCCGAGGTCGGCCGCCGCGAGAGCGGGCGCGTCATTCACGCCGTCCCCGACCATCGCGACCACGAGCCCCCGCGCCTGCAGCTCGGCGACCTTCGCGGACTTCTCGCCCGGGAGGACCTGCGCCATCACGCGGTCGGCCGGGATCCCCACGCGGCGGGCCACGGCCTCCGCGGTCGCACGGTGATCGCCGGTCACCATCCAGACCTCGATCCCCTGCGAGGCGAGCTCGCGCACCGCCTCGGCGGCCTCGGCCTTCACCGGGTCCGCGATGAGGAGGAGCGCGGCGAGCGACCCGTCCACCGCGACGTAGGTCGGCGTCGCGCCGTCGGCGGCGGCGGCCTCCGCGCGCTCGCGGAGCGGCTCGGGGTCCGCGCCGGACTCGGCGAGGAAGGCGGCGCTGCCCACGAGGACGGCCCTGCCGTCCACCGTCGCCCGCACGCCGCGACCGGCAACCGCCTCGAACCCCGAGACGGCCAGGTCCGCGAGGCCCAGGGAGCGGGCGCGGTCCACGACCGCCGCCGCGAGCGGATGCTCGCTGCCCACCTCGGCGGCTGCCGCCAGCGCGAGAGCCTCACGCGCGTCCACGCCGTCGGCCGCGACGACGTCCGTCACCGCCGGCTTCCCGCGGGTGAGAGTGCCGGTCTTGTCGAGCACGACCGCGGTCACCCGGTGCGCCTGCTCGAGCGCCTCGCCGCCGCGGATGAGGATGCCGGCCTCCGCGCCGCGCCCGGTCCCGACCATGATCGCGGTGGGCGTCGCGAGCCCCATCGCGCACGGGCAGGCGATGACCACGACCGTGATGAACGCCGCCAGCGCGAGGGTGATCTTCGGCTCGGGCCCGAGCAGGTACCAGAGCGCGAACGTGAGTGCGCCGAACGCCAGGACGATGGGCACGAAGACGCCGCTGATCCGGTCGGCCAGTCGCTGGATGGGCGCCTTGCTGCCCTGCGCACGCCGGACCATCTCCACGATCTGCGCGAGCGCGGTGTCCTTGCCGACCTTGGTCGCCCGGAAGACGAACGAGCCGGTGGTGTTGAGCGTGGCGCCGATGACCTCGTCGCCGGCCGCCTTCGCGACCGGGATCGACTCACCGGTGAGCATCGACTCGTCGACGGCGCTCGCGCCCTCGACCACGACGCCGTCCACCGGGACCTTCTCGCCGGGGCGGACCCGGAGCAGGTCGCCGGGCTGGACATCGGCGAGCGGGACCTCGACCTCGACGCCGTCGCGGACGACCCGCGCGGACTTCGCCTGCAGCCCCATCAGGGCCCGCACGGCGCCCGCCGTCCGGCCCTTGGCGCGGGCCTCCAGCCAGCGGCCCAGGAGGATGAGCCCGATGATCGCGGCAGAGCTGTCGAAGTAGGTCTCGGGCCGCAGGCCCGCCTCGTGCACCCACGCCGGCCACATCGTCACGATGACGCTGTAACCCCACGCGGCGGTCGTGCCCACCACGACCAGCGTGTTCATGTTCATGCCGAACCCGTGGCGGAACGCGCGCCACGCGGACGTGTAGAAGCGCCTGCCGGCCCAGAACTGGACGAACGTCGCCGGCCACAGGACGACCTTGTTCAGCTCCTCCATCGGCCACGGCAGCTGCGGCCACAGCATGAGGAACATGATCCCGACGGCCACCGCGATCGAGACCGCGGCTTGGACGCCCAGCTCGTGCGTCTCGCGCGCCCGGGCCTTCTCGACCTCGTCCTCTTCCTCGGCGACCGTCGAGACCGAGCCGGCAGGGCCGGCCTGCGCCGCGACGAGCGCGGACGGGCGCACGTCGTAGCCGGCCGCCCGGATCGCCCCGACGATCTCGTCGCGCCCCACCGCCGACGGGTCGTAGCGGACCGTGGCGGTCTCGGTCGCGAGGTTGACGGCGGCCTCGCCCACGCCCTCGGTCTTGTTGAGGAAGCGCTCGATGCGGTTGACGCACGAGGCGCACGTCATCCCCTCCACGGGGAGCGAGAGCTCCGCGAAGCGGATGGCGCCGGGCGCGGGGACGCCGGGAGGGTCGCCGGAGGGTGTGCCCGAGGTGGGCGGGGACGCGGTCGTCATACTCCCATGGAGTATATACCCCCGGTCATCGGCGCCAGGGGCGGCCGGTGCCGGGCGATGCGCGGACGCACCCGCGACCGGCGGTCCGATGCCGGTGAGGCGCGCGGCTGCGGCGCGGCCGTCGCGATCAGCAGGCGGCGGGGCCGTCCCGCTCAGCGGGCGGCGGGGTCGCCCGCGAGGCCGAGACCGGGGAACGGCTCCAGCAGGCCGAGCTCGATCGCGCGTTCCACCGCCTCGCTGCGGCTGGACGCATCGAGCTTGGCGTAGATGGATCGCGCCTGCGTCTTCACGGTGTGCGTGGAGACGTCGAGCCGCTCGGCGATCTCCTCGAAGCGGAGGTGCGTGGAGAGGATCGGGAGCAGGCGCAGCTCCGCCGGCGTCAGGGTGGACGAGCCGGCGAGCGCGCGCGACGCCGCACCGAGGCGCTCGCGCATCTCCACGAGCGCAGCGTCGAGGATCCCCAGGCCCGGGCGGAGGCGGGCGATCTCCACGGCCTCATGGAGCGCGGTCCGGGCGCCGGCCGGATCCGACACCGCGAGGTACGCGCGGGCCACCTCGAGAAGCGCCATGACCGAGAACCACGGTGCCGCCGGGGAGGCGAGCGGGCGGACGAGCTGAGCGTGCACGAGCTCGGCGCGCGCGCGGGCGACGTCCCCGCGGCGGATCGCCACGCGAGCCGCGACCGCGTATGTGGGCAGCGCGGCCACGATGTCCCCGAAGCGCGCCCGCTCGAGGACGGCGTACGAGCGGCGCGCGAGATCCTCGGCCGTGCGCCAGTCCGCACGGGCGATCGCGAGGGCGGCCAGGCAGGCGAGCGCGACCATCGCGGTCGCATGGGCGCCGCCGGCATCCGCGACGGCCTCCTCCAGCGTCGCGCGGGCGGCGGGGATGTCGCCCGCGAGGAGGTGCGCGCTGCCCAGGAGCCAGAGGGCGTTCACGTGCCAGGGGCTGGCCGGGCCTTCCTGGGCGGCGGCGAAGGCCGCGTCGGCGAGCACGCCGTCCGCGCCGCCCGCGCCCATGACGGCCCGGAGCATCGCCTTGCCGGACGCATAGGACGCCGTTCCATCGCCGGGTGGGCCGTCGAACGACGCGTGCTCGGCGATCGCGGCCATCCGCTCCGCCGCGTCCGGCCGTCCGTTGAGGAGGTGGACCCACGCCGCGATGACGGCGAGCTGCGGCCGGCGGACGAAGGCGTCGTCGTCGAGGGCGCCGAGCCACCGGTCCAGGGTGTCGCCGTGCCCGCCGTAGAACGTGGGGAGCGCGACCGCGGCGATCAGCGCGGCGGCCGCGTCGGCGTCGCCGGAGCGCAGGGCATGCTCGACCGCCAGCTCGGGTCGTCCGGCCGCAAGGTACCAGGCCGACACGCGCGCATGAAGGATGGCGGCGGCACCCGGCTCCCGACGATCGAGCTCGGCCTCGAGGAACTCGCGGAGCAGGTTGTGGTAGCGGTAGGTCGGCGCCGCACCTCCCGCCCGCACCACGAGCTGGACCGACCCGGCGAGCCGCTCGAGGCGGCCAGCCGCGCCGGGGACGTCGGAGATCGCCTCGGCGACGGGGGGCTCCACGACCTCGAGGACCGACGTGCGGGTGAGGAACGTGGCGTCATCCGCGCCGACGACGTCCCAGAGCTCGGAACGCAGGTACTCGGCGACGTATCCCTCGCGGCCGGAGACGGCCGTGGCCGTCAGTGCGACGTCGTCGGGCGTGCTCGCCACGAGCGTGGCGAGGTACACGCCCGCCGCCCACCCCTCGGTGCGGTCGGCGAGCGACCGGACGTCAGAGCGCGTCATCGGCCGGCCGGCCGCCGCGACCAGGGCCGCGGTCTCGTCGAGGTCGAGCGCGAGGTCCGCGCTCTGGAGCTCCAGGAGGTCACGCTGGGCCCGGAGGCGGGCGAACGGCAGGTCCGGCCGGGTCCGTCCGGCCATCGCGACCTGGACGTGCGGGGGCAGGTACTCGAGCAGTGTCGCCAGCGCGTCGAGGCAGTCGCGGTCGGCGAGTCGGTGGACGTCGTCCAGGACGAGGAGCGTCGGCCGCGGCAGCCGATGCAGCTCACGTGCCAGGCGAGGCACGGCCGTGGACAGCGCGCGGGGGCCCCGCGCGACCGCCGCGAGGGTCGTCGAGTCCACCGGCTCGATCCGGTCGATCATGGCGGCCAGGTAGGTGAACAGGACCGTGGGGACATTGTCGAAGTCGTCGAGCGTGAGCCAGCCGACCGCGCGGCCCGCGTGGACATCTGCATCCGCCAGCAGGATGGTCTTGCCGTACCCCGGGGGCGCGAACACGGCGACGACCGGAGGCCGCGGCTCTGCCGAGAGTCGCCGGGCGAGCCTCGGGCGCGCGATCAGGCCCGGGCGCGGCGCCGGCGGGTCGAGCTTGGCCTCGACGAGCGGGAAGTCCGCCTGGAACCGCGGCCGTCCCGAGCCGGCCTGCGGCCGGTCCGTCGGTTCCGTCGCGCGATCTCGGCCGACGCCGTCGGTCCCCGTGGCGAGCCCTCCCCCGCTGCGCGGCCGGACCCTCGGTCGGCCGTGGCAAGGTCAGAACCTACCACCCCGCATGCGGATCATGCAGCGGCGGCTCGGGCCGGGCCGGGAAACGGGCCGGGAGCCGCGCGTCAGGGATCGGCGCGGTCGAGGTCCGCCTCGACGTCGTACCCGGCCGCCAGCGCGATGCGGGGGGCAGCGGAGGTGACGCGCGCGGAGCCCACCTGCCCGGCGACGGCCGCCAGGACCGCGACCAGGTCGTCGAGCGACGCGCCCGCGCGGATCGCCGCGTCAACGACGGTGCGGAAGCTCGACTCGGGGGCGTCGAGCGCGATCAGGGCAGCGACCCGCAGCAGGCTCTCCGTGCGGACGTCGAGGCGCACCGGGACCGCCGCGTCGGAGTCCGGCGATGCGACGGCGGCGAGCGTCCGCGGCTCGCCGATCGTCAGGCGGCGGAAGAGCTCCTCGGCAGTCACCGCGGTCATCAGGACTCCCTCGCGCGAAGGAGCCCGCGGACGCGGGGCACCTTCATCTGTGCATTGGACCCGGGGGGCGATCCCGCCCGCATCAGCCGTTCGGAGCGATGCCCGGCCCGGCAGCCGGGCGCACAGTGCGGTCGCGCATGCACGCGGGACCGGCCGTGCCCGGCCCGGTCGGCGGCCGCGGGCCGCCCGATCCCCCGACCACGATCCACCACGGCTGCCACGAAGGGAGCGAGACGATGGCTGAGGCCACGACGAACGTCCTCGTCGCCGGCTACCAGGACGCCGAGCTGGCGGCCCGGGAGTTCGACGGGCTCCTCGAGCTCGTGCGGACGAAGGCCGTTCGGATCGAGGGTGCCATCCTCGTCGCCCACAAGGCCGACGGCGACGTCGTCGTCCAGCGGACGGGCGACCACCTGGGCAGGACCGGCGCCAAGTGGGGTGGCGCCGTCGGGTTCCTGGTCGGCCTGGCCGCACCCCCGCTCCTCGCCGCCACGGTGGTCGGCGCCGCGGCCGGCGGGGTCCTCGGGAAGGTCGCCGGGCACAAGGTCGAGACCGGCCTGCACGACACGCTCGGCGAGGCACTGAAGCCGGGGACCGCGGCGGTCATCGCGATGTTCGACGCCGACCAGCGGCTCGCGGTCGAGCAGGCGCTCGCAGGCTCGCCCGCGAAGTCGGTCGTCGAGTCCGACAAGACGGGGACCGCCGCGCTCAGGGATTCCCTCGCGGAGGCGATGGGCAAGTTCCAGCAGCCCCGCACGCACCTCCCGATCCCCGACCGGACCTTCGGCGGCGTGGCGAGGCGGACGCTCAGGGACTCCGTCGCGGACTGGCTCATGATCCCCGGCCCCAAGGCCCCGGAGGGCGCCCCCAACGTCCTCCTCGTGATCATCGACGATGCCGGGTACGGCGCACCCGACACGTTCGGGGGCCCGGTCCGCACGCCGGCGTTCACGCGCATCGGGCAGACGGGCCTCACGTACAACCGCTTCCACGTGACCGCCGTCTGCTCCCCGACCCGCGCGGCGCTCCTGACCGGGCGCAACCAGCACCGGGTCGGCTTCGGGTCGATCGCCGAGTACCCCGGGCCGTTCCCCGGCTACACCGCGAGCAAGCCGAAGAGCTGCGCAGGGCTTCCGCGCATCCTCAAGGAGAACGGCTACGTCACCGGCGGCTTCGGCAAATGGCACCTCACGCCGGACAACGTGCAGGGCGCGGCCGGGCCGTTCGACCACTGGCCCAAGTCGTGGGGCTTCGACCACTGGTGGGGCTTCCTCTCCGGGGCCGCGGGCCAGTACGACCCGATCATCACGCAGGACGACTGGGTCCAGGGCGTCCCCGAGGGGACCGACGGGAAGCCCTACTACTTCCCCGACGACATCACGGACAAGTCGATCGACTGGCTCAAGCGCGTGCGCGCGCAGGATCCCGACAAGCCGTGGTTCCTCTTCTACTCGACCGGATGCGCCCACGCGCCGCACCACGTCCCGAAGGAGTGGGCGGACCGGTATCGGGGCGTGTTCGACGATGGCTGGGACGCGCTGCGCGAGCGGACGCTCGCCCGCCAGAAGGAGCTCGGCATCGTCCCGCAGGACGCCGAGCTCACGCCCCGGCCGGACGCCTTCCCGGCGTGGGACTCCCTCGACGAGGCGTCGAAGCAGCTCTACGTCCGCCAGGCCGAGGTCTACGCCGGCTACCAGGAGAACGCCGACTGGAACGTCGGGCGCCTCCTCGACGCGGTGGACGAGCTCGGCGACCTCGAGGACACCCTCGTCATCTACATCTGGGGCGACAACGGCGCGAGCCTCGAGGGGACGATCACCGGCTCGTTCAATGAGACGACCTTCCTCAACGGGATCGTGCTCGACCCTGCGCACCAGCTCCAGCTCATCGACGAGTACGGCGGGATCGAGGCCCTGGGCGGCGACCACACGGCCCCGCACATCGCGGCGGCGTGGGCGCACGCGTTCAACACGCCGTTCCAGTGGGGCAAGCAGACCGCCAGCCATCTCGGCGGCACGCGCGACCCGATGGTCGTCGCGTGGCCGAGCCGGGTCAAGGCCGACGCGGCCCCGCGGAGCCAGTTCACGCACGTCATCGACGTGGGGCCCACGATCCTCGAGGCAGCCGGCATCCCCGAGCCCGAGACGGTGGACGGGATCGCCCAGGAGCCGATGGACGGGACCAGCTTCCTCTACACGTTCGACGACGGGGCGGCGGCGGAACGCCACACGACACAGTACTTCGAGATGTTCGCGAGCCGCGCCATGTACAAGGACGGCTGGTGGGCCGCGTCGCGGCCGGACCGCCTGCCGTGGGACCTCTCGCCGGCCTCCGTCGCGCGGTTCGGGCCGGACGCCGACTGGGACGCGGACCGCGACGTGGGCTGGGAGCTCTACGACCTCACGACGGACTTCACGCAGGCGCACGACGTGGCTGCGCAGCACCCGGAGAAGGTCAGGGAGCTCCAGGAGCTGTGGTGGCGAGAGGCGGAGCGGAACCGCGTCCTCCCGCTCATGGCCGGCTTCGCGGTGCTCTTCGGGATGCTCCCGCCGCTGCCGACGCAGACGCGCTTCCCCATCGCGGGCGGCGTGGACAACATCCAGCGCGGGATGGTGCCGCGCATCTACGGCCGGTCCTACGCGATCGAGGCCGACCTCCGCGTGCCCGACGGCGGGGCCGAGGGCGTCATCGTCGCCTTCGCCGACTTCATCGGCGGGTTCGGCCTGTGGGTGGACGAGAAGGGCCTGCTGACGCACACCTACTCGCTCCTCGGCGTCGAGACCTACCGACAGACCGCCGCGACCCCCATCCCGACCGGCGACGTCAGCGTCCGCATGCTCTTCGAGTCCACGGAGCAGAAGCCCGGCAGCGGCGGCCACGTCACGCTCTTCGTGAACGACGAGAAGGTCGGCGAGGGCGACATGCCCCGCACCGTCCCGATCGCCTTCACGACCTACTCGGGCCTGGACGTCGGCCGCGACAACGGCCTTGTCGTCGACCTGGCGTACGAGGACCGGGCGCCGTACGCGTTCACCGGCACCGTGAAGCAGGTCGTCTTCGACCTGCACCCGGCGGGGCACGAGGACGAGGTCGAGCTCCACGCCCACGCTGCGCTCCAGTCGGTCGCGGCCGGCGCGGCCGGCTGAGGGACTTGCGGCGCGGCCGCGCGCTCGACATCATCGGGGCCGACCGGCCTTCGAGGCGCGGCCGCGCATCCGCGGGACCGCCGGCGCGAGCCCGGCGGCGATCGACCGACCGGCGCGCGGCGCCGGCCCGCCGTGGCGGCACCGGGCGCCCGGCGACACGAGCACGCGCGGACGCGCGACGGATCGGAGGTTCCACGCATGGCCAAGGAAGTGGTCCTGGCGTTCTTCCCCGACGAGGCGGCGGCCGACGCAGCCGTCGCCGCGATGCGGGACTGGGAGAAGCTCCAGCACGAAGCGACGCTCCGCGCCGTCGGCGTGCTCGTCCTCGACGAGAAGGGCGAGGTCAAGCAGCATCGCCTCGGGCGGCACGACACAGGGAAGGGAGCCGGGGTGGGCTTCGTCCTGGGGCTCATCGCGGTCGCGCTCACGCCGATCGCGGGCGTCGGCCTGGTCGGCTGGACGATCGGCGGCGCGGTCGTCGGTCGCCTGGTGCACAAGCACCTCGGGCTGAACGACGAGGATCTCCAGCGGATCGGATACGAGCTCAAGGGCGGCAAGGCGGCGGTGGGCGTCCTGGTGGATCAGGGCGAGTCCCCGGACGTCGTCGCCAAGCTCGAGGATCTCGGCGGGGTCGCGGAGTCGCACCTCGTCGAGGACGACGATGAGCTGGCGGAGGCGGCCGCCGACGCTCAGGCCGCGGCGGACGCGACGGCACCGTCGGACGCGTCGGGCGCCACCGCCGAGTGACCGGCACGGCGCGAGGCGCTGCACGCCGATGACGATCCCGGCCACGGGCCGGGCGGGTGGGGCGGCCCCCGGGCCGCCCGCCTTCCACCTGCTCGCGAAGCCGACCGGCGCGACCTGCAACCTCGACTGCGCCTACTGCTTCTTCCTCTCGAAGGAGATGCTCTACCCGGGCAGCCGCTTCCGGATGGCGGACGAGCTGCTCGAGGCGTACATCCGCCAGCTCATCGAGGCCCACCGGGTCCCCGAGGTGACGATCGCCTGGCAGGGCGGGGAGCCGACCCTGATGGGCGTGGACTTCTTCCGCCGCTCCGTCGCGTACGTGGAGAAGCACCGGCGCCCCGGGATGCGCGTCGAGTACACGATCCAGACGAACGGCACCCTGATCGACGACGAGCTGGCGGCCTTCTTCCGCGAGCACGACTTCCTCGTGGGCATCAGCATCGACGGCCCCCGCGCGATGCACGACGCCTATCGCGTGGACAAGGGCGGTGCCCCGACGTTCGACCGCGTGATGCGGGGCCTCGAGCTCCTGCGGAAGCACGGCGTCGAGTACAACGCGCTGACCACGCTCCACCACGCGAACGCCGATCACCCGGTCGAGGTGTACCGGTTCCTGCGCGACGACTGCGGCGTCCGGTTCATGCAGTTCATCCCCATCATCGAGCGGCTGCCGGCCCCGTCGATCGACGTGCCGCTCGAGGACCTGGAGCTCGCACCGGGTCTCGCCGTCCGGGCTCCCTGGACGTCCTGGCGCGACCGGCCGCTCTACCGGCAGGAGGGTGAGCTGGTCACGGACCGCTCGATCACCGCCGAGCAGTACGGGGCGTTCCTCGTCGGGGTCTTCGAGGAGTGGGTCCGCCGCGACGTCGGCGAGGTCTACGTGCAGATGTTCGACGTCGCCCTGGCGGCCTGGTACGGCGAGCCGCACGGGCTGTGCATCCACTCGGAGACCTGCGGGAGTGCGCTCGCCCTCGAGCACACGGGCGACCTCTACAGCTGCGACCACTTCGTCGAGGAGGCCCACCGGCTCGGGAACATCACCGAGACGCCGCTCGCGGAGCTGGTCGCGTCCGAGCAGCAGCGCGCGTTCGGGCTGGCGAAGCGCGAGACGCTGCCCCGCCACTGTCGCGAATGCGACGTACGCTTCGCCTGCCACGGCGGGTGCCCCAAGGATCGATTCATCCGGACGCCGGACGGCGAGGCGGGCCTCAACTACCTCTGCGCGGGGTACAAGGCCTTCTTCCACCACGTGGACGGCCCCATGCGGGCGATGTCCGAGCTGCTCCGGCGCGGTCGTGCCCCGGCGGAGCTGATGGCCCGCTACGCTGCCGAGGACGTGCGGCTCCGCGACGCGGCCGCACGCGCGGGCCGGAACGACCTCTGTCCATGCGGGAGTGGCCGGAAGGTGAAGCAGTGCCACGGGCGGACGTGAGCGGTTCCGTCCCGGCCGGGGCGCCGGCAGCCGCTCCGGGCGCGCCCGAGGCGGTCGAGAGCCCGCCCGGCGCAGGAGGCGCGCCCGTCCGTCCCACGCTCCGCGAGCGGGCACCGGTCCTGGTCCGACGGTACGTCCCGATCGTATCGTGGCTGCCGTCGTACCGGCGCGACGACCTGCGGCCCGACGTCGTCGCCGGCCTCACGTCGTGGGGCGTCATGGTCCCGGTCGCGCTCGCGTATGCGGGCCTCGCCGGAGTCCCGCCCGAGCTGGGCCTCGCGACCGCGTTCGCAGCGCTCGCGGCCTACGCCGTCTTCGGCACCAGCCGCCACGTCAAGGTGACGGTCAGCTCGACGATGGCGATCACGTCGGCCTCGATCGTGCTCGACATCGCCAGCGGAGACCCGGCCAGGTTCATCGCCGAGACCGCCGCGCTCGCGATCATCGTCGGGGTGATCCTGTTCGCGGGTGGGATCGCGCGCCTCGGCTTCATCTCTGACTTCCTGTCCAAGGCCGTCATCACCGGCTTCATCTTCGGGGTCGCGATCACGATCGTGGTCGGGCAGATCCCGAAGATCCTGGGGATCCCGTCCACGTCGGGCTCCGTCCCCCAGCAGGTCGAGGGGATCCTGCGGGGTATCGACGAGACCGACCCGGCGACGCTCGCGGTAGGCCTCGCGGCCCTGGCGATCATCTTCGGCCTGCGGCTGGTCTCACCGAGGATCCCGGGCGCGCTGGTCGTCCTCGTCGTCGGGATCCTCGCCTCCAAGGCCGTCGGCCTCGAGGAGCACGGGGTCAGCCTCGTCGGGGACATCGCCACCGGCATCGGCCGACCCGGCCTGCCGGTGATCCCGATCGGGGACATCGCGCCGCTCGTGCTCGGCGCCGCCGGGATCGTCTTCCTCGCGGTCGGCGAGACGGTGGGGGTCGGGCGCTCGTTCGCCGACCGGCACCGCTATGAGATCGACCCGGACCAGGAGCTCGTCGCCCTGGGCGCGTCGAACGTCGCCTCCGGCCTGTTCGGCGGCTTCGCGGCGGATGCGAGCCTCTCCCAGACGGCGACGGCGGACGCCGCCGGCGCACGGACGCAGCTGTCGTCGCTTCTCACGTCGGCGCTCATCCTCGCGACGGCGCTGGTCCTCGCGCCGATCTTCACGGACCTCCCCAACGCCGTGCTCGGCGCGATCGTGATCGCCGCCGCCGTCGGACTGATGGACTGGCGCGAGATGCGCCGCTTCTGGCGGTGGCGCCGGACGGACTTCGTGGTGGCCGTGGCCGCGCTCGCCGGCGTGGTGGCCTTCGGCGTCCTGCCCGGGCTCCTCGTGGCGGTGGTCCTCTCCGTGTCGTTCCTCCTCTATCGCGCCAGCCGGCCGTACGTGGCGGTGCTCGGCGCGCTGCCCGGTGGCGATCGGACGTTCGGCGACGTCGCGCGGCATCCGGCGGCGACGCAGGTGCCGGGCGTCGTCGCGCTCCGCATCGACGCGCCGCTGTACTTCTTCAACGCGAACGTCGCCCACGTGCAGGTGCTCCGGCTCGTCGGCACCCCCCAGCCGCCAGCTCGTGCGGTCGTCCTGGACCTCGCGGCGACCGGCGACCTGGACGTGACGACGACGGACATGCTGGCGGGGCTCGTCCGCGACATGCGCGAGCGGGAGGTCACGCTCGCGTTCGCCCAGGTGCGCGGTCCCGTGCGCGACCGGCTCCGACGCACGGGACTCATGGCCGAGATCGGCGAGGACCGGCTTTTCGCCTCGATCGCCGCGGCCGTGGAGGTCCTGGAGCGCGAGCTCGGGTCAGATGGCGCAGCGTGGGGCGACGAGCGCGGGTCCGGGCCCCCTCCCAGCGCGTGACGGCCCCGGGGGCGCGCGGAGGCACCCGGCGGCGGACGAGTCCCCCGCCGTGCCGCCCTATGCGCCGCTCGCCTTCTCCCGGAGCTCCGCCGTCGTCGGCAGCATCGACCTCCCGCGCCTCGCCACCTTGAGGAGGATCCACGCGAGCGGGATCGGCAGGAACCAGAAGTAGAGCCGGTAGAGGAACACACCGGCCGTGATCGCCGCGTTGTACTGCTCGCCCGCGATCGCCGTGAGGCCGGTGATGAAGAGGAGTTCGGGGACGCCGGCGCCGCCCGGGGAGAGCGGGATGATCGTGATGACCATCACGAGCCCGTAGACGGCGAAGACCGCGGCCGGGCTCAGCGCCGACTCCGGGACGCCGCACGTCCGGAGCGCCACGACGAGGACGACGGCCCAGGCGAACTGAGACACGATCGCCACCCCGATGGAGGCGAGGCCGCGGCGCCGGATGACCTCGCCGAGCTGGTCTCGGAAGCGATGGATGGCGCCTTCCACGTTCGGCGCCTCTTTGCGTCCGAGCCGGTGCATCGCCCAGGAGACGAGCGATTGGCCCTTGGCGCCGAGCCAGTCGGCGACCCGCTGCGACCGGACGATGGCGACGATGAGGCCGGTCGCCACGAAGAAGGCGGCGATGCTGATGAGGGCGATCGCCCAGGCCCGGCTGGCGTTGTCGGTGTCCGGCATGCCCTGAACCAGCGCGAGCGCGCCGACCGCGATGACCGGCAGCGCGAGCCGGCTCAGGATGTTGACGATCCCGTACAGGGCGATCCCGGACGTGGCCGGGATGTTCGCCACACCCCAGCCGCGCACGATGACCCACAGGACGCCCATGTTCCACGGGCCGAACGGGACGCTCGCGCCGATGCCGGCGAGGATCAGCCATGACTGGGTCCCGCGGAGCGGCCCGAGGTACGGGATCAGCGCGGTGAAGACCTGTCCGCTGACGATCCAGGCGACGATCCCGAGTGCCGAGATCACGACGATCTGCTGCGGGGTGAGGGCCTTGAAGGCCGCCAGGACCTCGTCGTAGTCGATGTACCTGGGGAGGATGATGCCGAAGACGACGACGAGGATCCCGACGATGAGCCCCGACCGCATGATCGCGGCGCGGCGGCTGGGGGGCGCGGCGGCGGACGCGGGGTCCGTCCCGGGCTCGGAGCCCCCGTCGGCGGGTGCGGTCTCGACAGGCACGGCATCCGCCGACGGCCCCGGTGTCATGGGGCTCGCAGCCGCCCGATCGTCCGTGTCGCTCATCGGTCCCTCCACGTGTGACGTGAGACTACCGGCGCGGGGCGCCCGGCGTGCGGCCGTCGGACCGGGGGCTCCGGGTGGCCGCCGCCCGCGGGTGGCGCGGGGCCGCGTCGCCAACCCGGAGGCGGCGGGGCCGCCCGAGGGCGGCGGGACCCGCCCGGCGGCCGGGGCCAGGCCGGGTGGGACCGGAGGGGCGGGCGTCGCGGAATCGTCGGGCCGGGATGTCACGGATCCGCGTTCGATGCGTCACAGTGGGCATGATGACCTTCCGCGATCCGCGTCCCGGGGTCTCGGCACGCCGTGACGCGTCTCCGCCAGTGCCGGCAGGCACACCCGCTTCGGACCTCGGTCCCGCGCCTGCCGTCGCGCGCGCGGGCGACGTCCCCGCGGTGTCGATCGTCGACCTCCTGGACCGCCACGGGCCGGAGATCTACCGACACCTGCGCCGCCTGTCGCCGACCGCCGAGGACGCGGCCGACATGCATCAGGAGACGTTCCTCCGCGCGTATCGCGCGTGGCGGCGGCTCCCGCCGGACGCGCAGCACCGGGCATGGCTGCACCGGATCGCAGCCAACGTCGCTGTCGATGCGCACCGCCGGCGGCTGGCGCGCGGCGGATCGACGGCCGCCCGGGCAGACGCCCTGGCGCCGGGCAGCCACGCCGCGGGAGCAGAGGGCCGTATCGCACTCGACCGATCCACGACCGCGACCCGGGCGGAGGAGCCGGTCCTGCGGGTGCGCGCGGGCGCGGGGACGGACCCGGTCGCGCGCCTTGAGGCGGCGGAGCTGCGTGCCGCGGTGCGCTCCGCGCTCGATGGGCTCCCGCCGCGGGAGTGCATCGCCGTCACCGCCCGGGTCCTCGACGGCGCCCCGTACGCGGACGTCGCGGCGATGCTCGACTGCACCGACGAGAACGCGCGTCAGATCGTGAGCCGCGGGCTCCGCCGCCTTCGTGCGGCGCTGGCACCCCACCTGGAGAACGACCGATGACCCCTCACACCCGCTCGACCGGCACGGCCGCAGTGGAGGCGCTGGTCCGCGCCGGCGATCCGCTCCCCGACCCGGCGATCCTGACGACGGAGACGGCGGCCGCCCAGGCACGCACGCGCGCGGCCCTCGGTGCGGCCGGTGCCGGCCGGACGGAGACGTCCCCCGGGGCGACCGCCGCGACCGCCGAAGTGCATCGACTGCCCGGCCGCCCCGCCGATCGCGTCGTCGCGGTCCACGCCGTGTACGCGGCCCCATGGGGCCCCGTCCATCTCGCCGCGGGCGCGCGCGGCCTCGCCGCCGTGAGCCTCCGCCAGCCCGAGCCCGAGTTCGTCGCGGACGTCGAGAAGCGCCTCCACGGGCGCGTCGTCGCGATGGCGGACGCAGAGGCGCCGGCTGCGTGGCGCGAGACGATCGACCGCACGGTCGCCGAGCTCGACGAGTACTTCGCCGGGGGTCGCACGTCGTTCGACATCCCGGTCGATCTCGCCGGCATGTCCGACTGGGACCGCGCCGTCCTCGGCGGCGCGGCGCGGCTTCGCTACGGCGAGGTGACGTCCTACGGTCGCCTCGCCCGGATGATCGGGCGGCCGGGGGCGGCCCGAGCCGTCGGGGGCGCGCTCGGGCGCAACCCCGTCCCGATCGTGGTCCCGTGCCATCGCATCCTCGCCGGGGACGGGACGCTCGGCGGGTACGGCGGTGGCTGGACCGGCGCCCGCGAGGACATGCTGGCGATCAAGTCGTCGCTGCTCGCCCGCGAGGGCGTGCGGATGCCGGCTGCGTCGCTGGCGGGCTGAGGACGCGCGGTCGCACGAGGCTAGACTCGGACTGCGCGACGAGAGCGCGGGCACGGCGGGGGCACGGCGTGGCGCGTCGCTCACCCTGCGGGAGGAGGTCCGATGCTCGGGGTCTGGCGTCTGCAGCTCCTCCGGGAGGTGGGCCGCCGGGGGACGATCCGCGCCGCCGCGTCGGCGATGTCGATCACCCCTTCCGCCGTCTCCCAACAGCTCAAGATCCTGGAGGCCGAGGCAGGCGTCCCACTCCTGGAGCCGCATGGACGGCTCGTCCGGCTGACGGAGGCGGGCGAGATGCTCGCCCGCCACGCCGACACGATCACGGCCGCGATCGTCACGGCCGAGTCGGAGCTGGCGGCGACGCGTGCGGAGGTCGTGGGGACGCTGCGCGTGGCCGCATTCCCCACGGCCGCCCGGGCGATCGTCCCCGGGGTGATCGCGGACCTGGGCCGCGCCCACCCCAGACTGCGGCTCGCGCTGCGCGACCTGGAGACGGACGAGAGCCTCGCCGCGTTGCGACTCGACGAGGTGGACCTCGCGATCGTCGACGAGTACGACGAGATCACGCGGGTGCGGGAGCCGGGCATCGACCTGCTGGACCTGATGGAGGACCCGCTCTACGTCGCCGTGCCGCCGGGCCTCGTGCCGCCGGGCATCCTGTCGGAGCGCCTCGCGGAAGAAGGCCCCGTGGGGGAGGTCGCGCCGGCGGCCCTCGCGGCGGCGGCCCGCGCGCCGGGGGTCTCCGCGACCGTCGTTGCAGCAGGCGATGTCACGGCCGGCCGACCGGGTACTTCGCTGCCCCTCCCACTCCTCGCGGGAGTCCCGTGGATCATGGACACGGAGGCCAGCAACATCTATCGGGCGGTCGCCCGCCACTTCCTGCGCGCGGGCGTGGTGCCACAGGTCCGCTCCAACTGCCGCGACTACGGGGTGATCATCGCCCTCGTGGAGGCCGGCCTGGGCGCCGCCGTCCTCCCCGGCCTGGCGCTGCGTGAGCGTGACGTCCGGGCGCTCGTCACGCCCCTGGACCCGCCGCTCCATCGTCGCGTGATGGTCGCGGTGAAGCCGGAGCGGCGTGCCCACCCCGCCGTGGCGGCCATGCTCGCCGCCCTGCGACCTCCGGCCGGCGCACCCGGGGCATCGCCTGGATCCGTGTAGCGTTACTGAACGATACCGGTAGGAAGATGCGCTTGACGTGATCGGTCGCGGGAGGCGATGGTCTCTCCGGCGCCGATCGAGAGCGCGCGACGCGGGTCGCGCCGGTCCCGCCGACCCGGAGGGACCGGCACATGCGACTCGCGGGCAGGATGGAGTCGATCGGGACGGAGACGGCCTTCGAGGCTGCGGCTCGCGCGCGGGCGCTCGAGGCGACCGGCAGGAGCGTCATCCACCTCGAGATCGGCGAGCCCGACTTCGACACTCCGGCCAACATCCGCGAGGCTGCGAAGCAGGCCCTCGATCGCGGGCGGACGCACTACCCGCCGTTCCCGGGGATCCCCGAGCTGCGCCAGGCGATCGCGGCGGACACGGCGCTCCGGCGCGGCTTCGAGCCCGATCCGGCGAACGTCTTCGTGACCGTCGGCGGCAAGGGCGTCATGTACTACGCGATCCTCGCCCTGGTGGACCCCGGCGACGAGGTGATCGTCCCCGATCCCGGATACCCCATCTACGAGTCCGTCACGCGGTTCGTGGGCGGGACCGCGGTCCCGATCCCGATCCGGCAGGAGAACGACTTCCGCCTCGACACGGACGAGCTGGCGTCCCTGGTCACCCCGCGCACGAGGATGATCGTCATCAACTCGCCGGCGAACCCGACGGGCGGTGTGCTGACCGCGGACGACCTGCGCCGGATCGCCGAGATCGCGGTCGAGCGAGACCTCGTCGTCCTCTCGGACGAGATCTACTCGCGGATCCTCTACGACGGCGAGGAGCACTCGTCGATCGCCGCGCTCCCGGGGATGCTCGACCGGACGATCGTCCTCGACGGCTTCAGCAAGACCTACGCGATGACCGGCTGGCGGCTCGGGTACGGGATCGTCCCCGGGTGGCTGGCGCACGGGTTCGGGCGGCTGCTCATCAACTCCGTCTCCGGCGCCACGACGTTCGCGCAGGACGGTGCGGTGGAGGCGCTGACGGGACCGCAGGACGCGGTGGACGCGATGGTCGAGGAGTTCCGCGCCCGGCGCGACCTGGTCGTGGATGGCCTGAACGCCATCCCCGGTGTGTCCTGTCTCCGGCCGAAGGGCGCGTTCTACGTCTTCCCGGAGATCTCGGGGACGGGCCTCGACGGGGCGACGCTGGCCGACCGCCTGCTCCAGGAGGCGGGTGTCTCCGTCCTGGCGGGCACGGCCTTCGGGACCGTGGGAGCCGACCACATCCGCCTCTCGTACGCCAACTCGCGCGAGAACATCGCCGAGGCGCTGCGGCGCATGCGGACCGTCATCGAGCCGCTCGTCGCGAGCGGGGCGGCCGCCCGATGAGCGGGATCGCGCGGGCCGGCGGGATCGCGGCGCTCCCCGGAGCAGCGGAGCCGCCGGCCCGGCACCCGGTGGACCGTCTCTACGCCGAGGCCGCAGCGGACTTCGACCGCTGGGAGATCCTCAAGGACGTCGTCGACGAGTGCATGGACCTCGCCCTCAACGACCGCCAGTCCGGGCATCCGGGCGGTTCGCACTCGAAGGTCCACATGCTCCTCGGGCTCATGCTCTCGGGGGCCATGCGGTGGGACATCCGCCGGCCGTGGCTGCGGTTCGCCGACAGGTTCGTCCTCTCCGCCGGGCACACGGTCCCGGCCGTGTACGCGCTGCTCGCGGTCCTCAACGAGGGGATGCGCGCACGCGTGGCCCTCGATGGGGACGAGCGCTTCGCGTTCCCCGACGACGGCCGGTGGGCGCTGACGGCGGAGTGGCTGCTCAAGCTCCGCCGCCGGGACGGCCTGCCCGGCCACGCCGAGATGGCCGGCCGGACGCTCTTCTTCAAGGCGAACACGGGCCCGTCGGGGCATGGCATGCCCGTCGCCGCCGGCGAGGCGCTCGCGCTCCGGATGTCCGGCGCGGGCGAGGTGAAGGTCTTCGTGGTCGAGGGCGAGGGCGGCCTCACCCCCGGGGCCACGCACGAGACGAAGAACACCGCGTGGGGCCTCGGACTCTCCAACCTCGTGTTCCTCGTGGACTGGAACGACTTCGGGATCGACGGGCGACCCGCTTCGAGCGTCGTCCCCGGCTCGCCCACCGACTGGTTCGCCCCGTACGGGTGGCGGGTCACCGGGACGGAGGACGGCATGGCCTGGGGTCCCGTCACGCGCGCCCTCCTCGAGGTCACGCGCGGGGAGGACCCCGGGGTCCCCTCCATCGCCTGGTTCCGCACGCAGAAGGGCCGCGGCTACGGGAAGTCCGGGGCGGCGAGCCACGGGACGCCCTGGCCGCGCCACGCCGCGGAGTTCTGGGCCGTCCGCAAGGACTTCATGGCGCGCCACGGGGTGACCTACGAGGGCGTGGACGAGCCGGCGCCCACGGACATGGCCGAGCGCAGCGCACAGGCGGCGCGCAACCTCGACGTGGCGCTCTCCGTCCTGCGTCGCGATCCCGCCCTCGTGCGCTGGCTCTCGGACCGCCTCCTCGCGATCGCGGAGAGCGTCCCGGAGCGGATCGAGGGGTTCCGGCTGGGCGCCCGGTCGCAGGCGGTCTTCTCGGATCGCCGCCTCTTCGACCCGGCGGCCTATCCCTCTTCCTTGTGGAAGAAGCCGGGTGAGGCCGCGCCGAACCGCGCGGGCCTGGCGGCCTGGGCCGGCTGGGTGAACGCCACCGCGTTGCGCGACCATGGGCGGCCGCTCTTCGTCGCCGCCTCCGCCGACCTCGCGGAGTCCACGAACCTCGCCGGGTTCGGCCACGGGTTCGCCGGGGAGTCCGGCGGCGGCTGGTACGAGCGGGACGAGAACCCCACCGGGTCTCTCCTGCCGACCGAGATCACCGAGTTCACCAATGCCGGCATGCTCGCCGGACTCGCCTCGGTCAACCTCGCCGAGGATCCCTTTGCGGAGTTCGACGGCTACTGGGGCGCGATGAGCACGTATGGCTCGTTCAGCTACCTCAAGTACGGCCCGCTCCGCCTGTTCAGCCAGATGGCCCAGGACGCGGACCTGCACATGGGCCGCCTCCTGTACGTGGCGGGGCACTCCGGCCCGGAGACCGCGGAGGACAGCCGGACGCACTTCGGGATCTTCGAGCCGGGCGTGATGCAGCTGTTCCCGACGGGCCACGTGATCGAGCTGCACCCGTGGGAGTACAACGAGGTGCCCGTCCTCCTGGCGGCGGCATTCTCGACCGACGTGCCGATCGTGGTCCTGCATCTCACCCGCCCCCCGATCGCGATCCCCGACCGCGAGGCGCTCGGGATGCCGTCCCACCTCGACGCGGCCCGGGGCGCGTACGTCCTCCGCGACTTCCGGCCGGGCGAGCCGCGAGGCGGCGTGGTCTTCGTCCGGGGGACGATGTCCACACAGAACCTCGTCTCGATCCTGCCCGAGATCGACCGCCTGGGCCTCAACGTCCGGATCGTGGCGGCCCTCAGCGAGGAGCTGTTCCGTCGCCAGGACCGGGGATACCGCGAGGCCGTCGCCTCCGAGGCTGACCGCCTCGACGCGATGGTCGTGACCAACGGCGCGGTCCGCCTCATGCGCGACTGGGCATCCGGCCCGGTCGTCGAGGACTACTCGCTCGGCGCCGACTGGGACGATCGATGGCGCACGGGCGGGTCCGTCGACGAGGTCATCGAGGAGGCGCACCTCGACGCCGGCCACATCCTGGAGGCGATCGAGCGGTTCGTGCGTGAGCGCCCCCGACGGCTGGAACGGGTCCGGTCGGCGCTGGCGGCGATCGGCGGGACGACCGCCTGAGAAGGCGTCGTCGCGTGCCCCGAGCCTGGGTCGCGCGACGACGAGGGCGGGAGGCCCACGCGGTCACCGCGAGCTCGCATCGCCCGCACGGACGGATGCCGCACCCCCCTCCGGGGGCGTAAGGTTCGGCTGCCCGCGGCAGGGGGGATCGCTGGGCGCCACAGCCGAGGGAACCGATCGATGATGGAGCAGCGGGCCGCGCCGCCGCCGACCGTGCCGACGTGGCTCATGAACCTCGCCGCGATCGGGTGGCGGGTGCTCGTCGTGGTCGCGTTCTGCATCGTGGCGGTCTACGTCGCGTCGATCGTGGCGACCGTGACGGCGACCGTCCTCGTCTCGGTGATCTTCGCGGCCGCGTTCGCGCCGGTCGTCCGGCGGCTCCGCGCCCGCGGATGGGCGCGGACGCGCTCGGCGGCGATCGTGACGGCAGGCGTGGTGCTCCTCGTCGTCGCCACGCTCACGCTCATCGTGCTCGCCTTCGTCCCGTACGTGGGCCAGCTCCGGGACACGATCCAGGCCGCGCAGGCCTCGCTCCAGTCCTCACTCGCATCGATCTCGGTGCCACCGGAGCTCACCAAGGCGGTGGACGCCGCGATCACTGCCGCGAAGGCATGGGTCGAGGCCCAGGCCTCGGAGCTCGCGGGCTCGCTGGCGCAGGCGGGCACGGTGGGCATCCTGTCGATCTTCACCGTCTTCTTCCTGCTCCAGGACGGGGACCGGGCGTGGCGATGGGCGCTGCAGGCCGGCGCGGAGTGGCAGCAGGAGCGGGTGTCCGACGCGGGCCGCGACGCCCTCGAGCGGGTCGGCGGCTACCTGCGCGGCCTCGCGGTCCTCGCGGCGGTCAACGCGGTCCGCGACTTCGTGCTCATGTGGATCCTGGGCGTCCCGCTCGCGGGGCCGCTGGCGGTCCTGGTGTTCGTCCTGAGCTTCATCCCCTACTTCGGCGGGATGATCGCCACGCTCCTGATCGTCTCCATCACGTGGGCGACCGTCGGCCTGAACGCCGCCGTGGTGTTCCTGGTCGTGATCACCGCCCTCAACCTCATCGAGGGCAACGTGATGATGCCGCTCGTCTACGGCAAGACCGTGGACATCCACCCGGCCGTCGCGCTCGTGGCGATCCTCGCGGGCGGCGCGGTCGGCGGCATCCTGGGGATCTTCGCAGCCATCCCGATCGTCGCGTTCGTGGTCGCGATCTGGAGCTCGCTCATCGCGGTGATCGACACCGGGCCGGCCCCGGGCGGCGTCGTCCCCGGGTGGCTCGACAGGGTCGCGCAGTGGAGCTGGCGCCTGCTGGTCGGGATCGCGCTCCTGGGCCTCGTCCTGTTCGTCGCGGATTCGGCGCCGAGCGTCGTGGCGCCCCTCGTCTTCTCGCTCATCCTCGCCGCGACCTTCCTGCCCGCGGTCGAGCGGCTCGTGGCGCGCGGCTGGCGGAGAGCGGTGGCGTCGATCGCTGTCACCTTCGCCGGGATCGGGGCGATCGTCCTGTTGGGGTTCTTCAGCGTCGTCGTGATGATCCCGCAGCTCCAGGAGATCGCCGACCGGAGCACCGCCGGCGCGGGGTCGGCCGGCACGGGCACCGACGGCGTGCTCGCGGGGCTCGCAGACATCGTGCAGGCGTACGGCCTGGCCGCGGTGGCGACGGCGGCGGCGGCCGTGGCCGCGATCGCGCTCCTGACGCTCCTGCTCATCATCTCGACCGTCCTCTGCTTCTACTTCCTCAAGGACGGACGGCGCGCCTGGGCGGCGTTCCTGCAGCGCGTCCCCGTCGGTCGGCGAGAGGAGATCGGGACCGCCGGCCAGAAGGCCGTTGGCGTTCTGGGCGGGTACATGGTCGCCACAGGCGTGATCTCCGCCTTCGCGGCGGCGACACAGTTCGCGATCATGGCGCTGCTCGGGATCCCGCTCGCGCTGCCGCTGGCCGTCCTCGCCTTCTTCGGCGGGTTCATCCCGTACATCGGGAGCCTGCTCACGACGCTCGCCGCGTTCCTGGTGACCGTGGCGGTGGGGACGCCCCAGCAGATCGCGATCATGGCCGCGTGGACGCTCGTGTTCAACATCGTGCAGGGGAACGTCGTCGCGCCCCTCGTCTACGGCAGGGCCGTGAACATCCACCCCGCCGTGGTCCTGCTGGCGCTGCCGGCGGGGATGGCCGTGGCCGGGATCATCGGCATGTTCCTCGCCGTCCCGTTCATCGGCGTGGTGGCCGCGACCTGGCGGATCCTCCTGCGGGTCTTCGGTCCGCCGACCGCCGGGGCGGCGGCCGGACCGGGCGGGCCGGCGGACGAGACGTCGGGTCGAGCCGCGGGCCCCGTGGGCGACGACGCGTCGCCCGGTCCGCCCGGCGCGGTCGCAGGCCCGGAGCCGGCCGGCGCCTGATGCCGGGAGCCGCCCGGCGCCTGATGCCGGCGGTCAGCTCCGGACGACCGGTCGCATCGGGTAGACGCCGGCGACCGCCGGGCAGTCCGGGTCGTGCACCAGCTCGTACCCGACGTCGCCCTGGCGGATGAGGTCGGCCAGGAGGCCGGCCTCGCGGGCGGGGAGGCCGACGAACACGCGGCCGTCCGGCACGTCCATCGGCGCCATCTCGTCCTCGGGGCCCTCGATCCCGAAGCGACGCCGCAGCTCGTGCATGGGGACCCATGGGCGGCTCTTGATGAAGCGGCGAAGCTGCGAGGCCGTCGCCCCGGACCCGCCGGCCGATGGCCCGGGGCCGTCCGCCATGACCATCGGCCCCGGGCCCGTGGGTCCCGGCCCGCCCGCGGCCTCCGGCGCGGATCCCGACTCGAGGGGGACGGGCTCGCTGGCGCCGAGGAGCACCTCCTGCGGGACGGCTGTGCCCCCGGCCGGCGGCCGCCCCTCCGGGCGTCCGGCCGTCACGTCCGACGCAGCCACACCGGGCTGGGCGGCTGCCGTCGCCGCGTCGGGGGGCGCGGGCGGCGTGGGGCGCGGCTGTGCGAGGTGGTCGTCCACGAGGTCCCAAGGTCGGGCGGCGGGCGCCGCGGTCGGTCGAGGTGGTGTGGCCGGCATCACGCCGAGCCATGCCCTTGAAGGGTACACCGTGCGCCCGGCGGCCTGTCCCCGTGCGCCCGGCGGCCTGCCCCCGTGCGCCCGGCGACCGTCGGCCCCCGCGTCGGGCCGGGGGCTTCTAGCCGTGCACCACGAGCAGGTCGCGCGTGACGGTGTCGAGGACGATCGGGCCGTCCTCGCCGCAGACGACGATGTCCTCGATCCGGGCGCCGTACCGCCCCTCGAGGTAGATGCCGGGCTCGATGGAGAAGGCCATCCCCGGTCGCAGCGGCGTGGGGTTCCCGGCCACGAGGTACGGGTCCTCGTGCTCCTCGAGGCCGATCCCGTGGCCGGTCCGGTGGATGAACGCGTGGCCGTAGCCGGCGGCCGAGATGATCTCGCGCGCGACGGCGTCGATGTGCTCCGCCGGGACGTCGGGGCGGACCTCGCGCGTCGCGGCGGCCTGCGCCTCGCGGAGGACCGCGTACATCGCGAGGAAGTCGGCGTCCGGGCCGTTCGCAGGGTCGCCGCCCGTCACCCAGAGCGTGCGGGTGATATCGCTGCCGTACCCGCCGAGCGACCCACCGATGTCGAGGACGATCGGCTCGCCGGCGCGGATGACCCTGTCCGAAGCCTGGTGGTGCGGCGAGGCCGACCAGGCGCCACTGGCGACGATCGCGAACGAGGCCTCGTCGTGGCCCTCGGAGACGAGCCGGTCCCGCACCTCGCGACTCACGTCGACCTCGGTGCGGCCGATGAGACGCCCGTGTGCGATCCCCTCGACGACGCGGTCCGCCGCGCGGGCGGCGGCGCGCAGCAGCTCCACCTCGTCGGGGTCCTTGACGATGCGCTCGTCGCGAAGGACGCCGGACAGGAGCGAGAACCGCGCCGCCGGGAGCGCTCCCTGGAGATGGAGCACGAAGGTCGCCCACAGCCGGTCCGAGACGGCGACGGCCGCGACCGGACGCCCGCCGTCGCCGGCGCCGCGCTCGACGAGCCCCGCGACCAGAGCGAACGGATCGTCGGTCTCGTCCCACGGCACGACGGCGACCGTCTCTGCCTCCACGACCGGGATCGCGCGTGCCGCCATCGCCTCGAGGCGCGGCACCACAAGCGACGGCCGGCCGTGAGCGGGCACGACGAGCATCGTCAGCCGCTCGAGCGGCAGCGCGCGGTACCCGGAGAGGTAGACGAGGTCCGCGCCGACGCCGACGAGGAGGGCGTCGAGGCCGGCCTCGACCGCGAGGTGGCGGGCGCGAGAGAGCCGGTGCGCGAGCCGACCGGCCCCGATGGAGGGCCGGCCGGCGCCGGTGGCCTGCGTCACGCGCCGCGATCCGGGTGCGCGGGGCTCAGGATTCCACGGTCCAGGTCTCGCCCCCGCCGAGCGCCGCGCGCAGGTCGCCTCGGCCCTCGCGCCGGATCGCGTCGTCCACCTGGCCCTGCAGCAGCGCGTCGTGCGTCGTGCGCGAGACGTTGCGGATGACGCCCACCGGGACCGGGAACTCCGGCCAGTAGATGCGGCCGAGCATGAAGTGGACGGTCGGGTCCTCGGACGCCTCGTCGTGGACGAGCAGGTCCTCCTCCGTGATCCCGTTCCCCAGTCGGACGACCTCGGGCCGCAGGCCGTTGAGCCGGATCCCCCGGTCGCGATCCTTGCCGAACACCATCGGCTCGCCGTGCTTGAGGAAGAGCATCCGGTCGTCGCGGACGTCCTTGTCCGTGAACTCCCGGTGCGCCCCATCGTTGAAGATGTTGCAGTTCTGCAGCACCTCGACGAACGTCGAGCCCTTGTGGTGGCCCGCCCGCGAGATGGTCTCCTGCAGGTGGTCGGGGAACGTGTCCACGGACCGGGCGACGAAGCTCGCCTCCGCGGCGAGCGCCACGACGAGCGGGTGGATCGGGTAGTTGATGGAGCCGCCAGGCGTCGTCTTCGTCTTCTGGCCGTACTCGGAGGTGGGCGAGACCTGGCCCTTGGTCAGTCCGTAGATGCGGTTGTTGAACATCACGACCTTGATGTCCACGTTCTTGCGCATCGAGTGGAGGATGTGGTTGCCGCCGATCGAGAGCGCGTCGCCGTCGCCGGTGATGACCCACACCATCAGCTCCGGGCGCGAGGCCTTCAGGCCGGTGGCGAGCGTGGGGGCGCGGCCGTGGATGCTGTGGAACCCGTACGTGTTCATGTAGTACGGGAACCGGCCGGAGCAGCCGATGCCCGAGATGAACACGATGTCCTCCCGCGCGTAGCCGAAGTCCGGCATGGCCTTCTGGGCCTGCGCCAGGATCGAGTAGTCGCCGCATCCCGGGCACCACCGCGGGTCGACCTCGGAGACGAAGTCCTTCTTGGTCAGTTGGATCGGCCCGCCGGCGGGAGCGGCGGCCGGGGTCTGCTGGTCCGTCATCGCTCCGGCCTCACAGGTCGCCGAGCATCTGCTCGGCCTTCATCTGGATCTCGCTGATCTGGAACGGCTTGCCCCGCACGAGGTTGAAGCCGACCGCGTCCACCAGGTACGTGCCCCGGATCATGAACAGGAGCTGCCCCATGTTCACCTCGGGCACGAGGACCGTCCGGTAGGCCCGGACCACGTCGCACGTGTTCGACGGGAACGGGTTGAGGTGGCGCAGGTGGGCGTGGGCCACCGACCTGCCCCTGGCCTGGAGGCGCTCCACGGCGCTCCGGATGGCGCCGTACGTGGAGCCCCACCCGAGGATCAGGAGCTCGCCCTCGGGCGGCCCGAAGACCTCGAGCGGCGGGATGTCGTTCGCGATCCGGGCGACCTTCTCGGCCCGGAGCAGGGACATCCGGTGGTGGTTGTCCGGGTCGTAGCTGACGGAGCCGAGGACGTCGAGCTTCTCGAGCCCGCCGATCCTGTGCTCCAGGCCCGGCGTGCCCGGGACCACCCAGGGGCGCGCGAGCGTGCCCGGGTCGCGCATGTACGGATAGAAGCCCTCCGGGTCAGTCCGGTTCGGCACCTTCAGGTCGGGGAGCTCGTCCATCTCGGGGATCCGCCAGGGCTCGGAGCCCGTGGCGAGGAACGCGTCCGAGAGGTAGACCACCGGCGTCATGTGACGGATGGCGAGCCGCCACGCCTCGACCGCGTAGGCGAAGCACTCGCCCGGGCTGGCGGGGGCGACGACCGGGATCGGGGCATCGCCGTTCCGGCCGAAGACCGCCTGGAAGAGGTCCGCCTGCTCGGTCTTGGTGGGCATGCCCGTGGAGGGTCCGGCGCGCTGCACGTTCACGATGACGAGAGGCAGCTCCGTGATGACAGCCAGCCCGATCATCTCCGACTTGAGCGCCATGCCCGGGCCGGAGGTGCCCGTGAGCCCGAGGCCGCCACCGTAGCTGGCGCCGATCGCGGCACCGATCGCGGCGATCTCGTCCTCCGCCTGGAACGTCTTCACGCCGAAGTTCTTGTAGAGCGAGAGCTGCTGGAGGATCTCGCTCGCCGGCGTGATCGGGTAGCTGCTGTAGAAGAGGTTCCGCTCCGCGAGCTGCGAGGCCGTGAGGAACCCGAGGGCCGTCGCCTCGTTGCCCGTGATGTTGCGGTAGGTCCCCGGGGCGAGCTTCGCCGGCGCCACGCGGTAATGCGTGTGGAAGATCTCGGTCGTCTCGCCGAACGCGTAGCCGGCCATGAGGGCCCGCTTGTTCGCCTCGATGAAGATCGGCCGCTTGGCGTACTTGTCCTCGAGCCAGCGGAGGGTGGGCTCCATGCTCCGCTCGAACAGCCAGAACATGACGCCCAGCGCGAAGAAGTTCTTCGTCAGGTCGACCTGCTTTGCCGTCATCTCCAGGCCCTCGAGCGCGCGCGCGTTGAGGGTGGTGATGGGGATCTCGTGGACGTTGTACTCCTTGAGTGAGCCGTCCTCGAGCGGGTTGGTCGCGTACCCGGCCTTCGCGAGGTTGGTCGGGGTGAAGGCGTCGGCGTTGACGATGATCGCCCCGCCCGGCACCAGGTCCGGGAGATTGCGCTTGAGGGCGGCGGGGTTCATCGCGACGAGGACGTCCGGGGCGTCCCCGGGCGTATAGATCGGGCTCGAGCTGAGGCTGATCTGGAAGCCCGAGACGCCGGGCAGCGAGCCCGCGGGGGCGCGGATCTCGGCCGGGTAATCCGGCAGCGTGCTGATGTCGTTCCCGAAGACGGCCGTGCTCTGCGAGAACTGGCTGCCGGTCACCTGCATGCCATCGCCGGAGTCCCCGGCGAACCTGACCGTGACCCGATCCAGCTCCTGGATCTCGACGTCGTGCTCGGTGGTGGGATCTGTGGTGGACACCTGCGCTCCGGTTCCTCCTGGCATCCGCCGGACGGCGGGCGCGGCCGGGCGCGACGCGGGATCTGGGGCGCCGCGGGCCGACCCCGACAGAGTACCCCGAACGCGCCCCTCGGGGGCGCCGGCGACCCGGGACGCCGGCGGCCGGCCGTGCCGGGACGGTCCCCGGGACGGGCCCCGCCTTGCTAGGCTCGGGTGCCATGGACCGCCGCCGGCTCGAGGGGATCGCGCTCGTCGCGATCTCCGCCTGCTCGTTCGGGTCCGGCGGGCTGTTCGCCGCGCCGGTCTACGCGGCCGGCGTGGACTGGATGACGCTGCTGGCGTGGCGATTCGTCTTCGGCGCCGCCCTGCTCTGGGCCTGGGTGCTCGTCTCGGGCGGGCGGCGGCGGCTCCTCCGGACGCTGACCCGGCGCGAGGTGCTCGTCACCCTGGCGCTCGGGCTGCTGTACGTGGGGAACTCGGGGACGTACTTCTGGGCGCTCGAGACCGTCCCGGTCAGCCTTGCCGCGCTGATCATCTACATCTACCCGGCGGTCGTCGCGGTGCTGTCGATCCGGTGGGCGCGCCGGCTCCCGGGACGGCGCCCGTGGGTCGCCCTGGCGGTCGCCCTCGCCGGCGTGGTCCTCGCGATCGGCGGGATCCCCTCGACCGAGATCCCGCCGCTGACCGGGCTCGTGCTCATCGTCGTGTCGCCGCTCATCTACTCCGTGTGGATCGTCATGGCGGCCCGGTTCTCGGGCGAGCACCGGCGCACGGGGCCGGCGACCGGGGGCGACGATGCATCGGTGGTCGCGATGCCGGTGATGCTGCTCGCGACCCTGGCGGCGTACTGGGTGATGGCGCTCGGGACCGGGCGGCCGGTGCTCCCGGCGCAGATCCCTGCTGAGGCGTGGCCAGGGATGCTGGGCGTGGGGGTCGTCTCGACGGCCGTCGCGGTCCAGACGTTCTACGCTGGTGCGCGCAGGATCGGCGCCGCGCAGGCGTCGCTGGTCAGCACGATCGAGCCGGTGTGGACGATCACGCTCGCCGCGCTGCTCCTGGGTCAGGCGCTGACCGCGACGCAGCTGGTGGGCGCGGTCCTCGTGATCGCCGGCGTGGTCATCGCGCAGACCGCGCCGCCCGGCGAGGGCCCGGAGCCGCTCGAGGTGCGGCTCGCAGACGAATGACGCACGGCGAGGGAGAGGGGATGACGATCACGTCCACGACAGAGACGGTCGCCGCGCGCGACGGCACGCGGCTCCTCGTCCGGCGCTGGGCGCCCGATCGATCGCCGTGGGCCACGGCCCTGATCGTCCACGGCCTCGGCGAGCATTCGGGGCGCTGGGAGGCGGTGGGAGGCCGGATGGCGGCCGCAGGGATCGCCGTCTCGGCGTTCGACCATCGCGGCCACGGTCGCTCCGAGGGACGCCGGGCGTACACGGAGACGTGGGACCACATGCTCGACGACGTGGAGGACCGGCTGGCCGCGAGCCGTCTCGACGGCGTGACGGCCGTGCTCTACGGGCACTCCATGGGTGGCCTCGTGTGCGCCGACTACCTCCTCGCGGCGCGCCCCACGCCAGACCTCGCGGTGCTCTCGGCGCCGGCGGTCGGCGACACTCTCAACCCGGTCCTGCGGTCGCTCACCCCGCTGCTGGGGCGCGTGGCCGGCACGGTCGAGCTGACGAACCCCTTCACCGTGGACCAGTTGTCGCGTGACCCCGCCGTGGGGGCCGCGTACGCCGCCGACCCGCTCACCCTGTCGAAGTCCACGCTCCGCCTGGGGGCCGGGATCGTGACGGCCGCCGACCGGGTGAACGCGAAGGTCGCCGCCGGGGCCACCCCTCCGTGCCCCACGCTCCTCATCCACGGCGAGGACGACACGCTCGTCCCGACCGCCTCCAGCGAGAAGCTCGGCGCGACGAAGAACGTGGAGCGCCGGACGTACCCCGGGGTCCGGCACGAGCCGCACAACGATCCAAGCGGAGACGCGATCGTGGATGCGGCGATCGTGTGGCTCCGGGAGCGGGCCCGCGCATGACCCACCCCCTCTGGCCACTGTACGACCTGCGCGTCACGACGCCACGCCTCGTCCTGCGGCTCCCGGCCGAGGCAGAGCTCGCCGGTCTCGCAGCGGTCGCCCGGGCCGGGGTCCACGACGGCGACGAGATGCCGTTCGCGGTCCCCTGGACGGCTCTCCCCAGCCCGGAGTTCGAGTGGGGCTTCGTCCGGTTCCACTGGCGGACGCGCGGCGAGTGGTCGCCCGACCACTGGGGCCTCGAGCTCGCAGCGTTCCTCGACGGTGTCGTGATCGGGGCGCAGGGCCTCTACGCCGACGAGTTCGCCCGGCTGCGGACGGTGCGCAGCGGGTCGTGGCTCGGCCGCGAGCACCAGGGCCGTGGGCTGGGGAAGGAGATGCGGGTCGCGATCCTCGCGCTCGCGTTCGACGGCCTGGGCGCCGAGGTGGCGGAGACCCAGGCGTTCGCGGACAACGCGGCCTCGATCGGCGTCTCGCGTGCGGTCGGGTACCAGGAGAACGGGGTCGGCCGGATGGCGCCCCAGGGGGTGGCGCGTGACACGATCCGCTTCCGGCTCACCCGTGAGCGGTGGCTGCGGGAGCGGGCCGCGCGCGGCTTCCCGCACGTCGGGATCGACGGCCTGGAGCCGTCTCTCCCGCTCTTCGGGATCGGCTGAGCGGGTCGCGGACCGGTGTTCATCCTCTACGGCGTGGTCGCGGGGCTCGTCGCCGGCCTGCTCCTGGGGGGCAGGATCGAGCGGCTCGGGGACCTCGGGATCCGCTGGGCCTGGCTGGCGGTCGCCGGGCTCGTGGTGCAGCTGGTCATCTTCCTGACGCCCGCCGGGGATGCGCTCGGGCCGCTCGCGCCGTGGGTGTACGCGCTCTCCACGGCGGCGATCCTCGCCGTGATCCTGGTGAACCTTCGCGTGCCCGGGCTGGCCCTGGTCGCACTGGGAGCGGCGGGCAACCTCGCGGCGATCGTCGCGAACGGCGGCTACATGCCCGTGAGCCCCCAGGCGCTGGCGTCGCTCGGCTGGGAGGAGGCGCCGGGCTACTCGAACAGTGCCGCGACGGCGGACCCGGTGCTCGCGCCGCTCACCGACATCTTCGCGATGCCGTCGTGGCTGCCGTTCGCGAACGTCTTCAGCGTCGGTGACGTGCTCATCGCGATCGGCATCGCCGTGACGATCGCGCTCGCCATGCGACGAGATCCCGCCTCGGCCTGAAGGCGGCGCCGCGGCGGCCGGCCCCGGCGGATCGGCGTGGCCGATGCGGCCGCCGGCTCAGCCCCGGCCGTCCCGCCCGAAGCCCTCGCGCGTCATCGCGCGGAGCATGAACAGGACGTTGGCGGGGCGCTCCGCAAGGCGGCGCATGTAGTACGGGTACCACTGGGTGCCGTACGGCACGTACAGCCGCACCCGGTAGCCGGCGCGCATGAGCCGCTCCTGCAGGTCGCGGCGCACGCCGTACAGCATCTGGAACTCGAACCGGTCCCGGTCGATCCTCTCGGCGCGGGCGAAGCGGATGACGTGGTTGATCATCGCGGTGTCGTGCGTCGCGAACGCCGGTTGGTCGCCGTCGCGGAGCAGCTTCTCCGCGATCCGCGCGTAGGCGCGATCCACGTCGGCCTTGTCCGGGTACGCGACCGACGCGGGCTCGTTGTATGCGCCCTTGCAGAGGCGGACGCGTCCTCGCTCCGCGTTGATCGCGTCCACGTCGGCCTCGGTCCGCCGCAGGGCCGACTGCACGACGATGCCGGTCGCCGGATGGATCGGCCGGACCTCACGCCAGAGCGCGAGGGTGGCGTCCGTCTTGGTGTGGTCCTCCATGTCGATCCGGACGAACGCGTCGAGCTCCTCGGCCTTCCGCAGGATCCGGGCCACGTTGTCGCGCGCGACATCGTGCCCGATGTCCAGGCCCATCTGCGTCAGCTTCATGCTCACGTTGCGCTCGAGCCCGCGGGCCGCGAGCGCGTCGAGGGTCTCGAGGTAGCGCCCGGCGGCCGCCTCCGCGGCGTCGACGGACGAGACGGACTCGCCCAGCACGTCGACGGTCGCGACGAACCCCTCGTCGCGGATCCGCTCCAGGACCTCGAGGGCCTCGGGAAGCGACTGACCGGCCACGAAGCGCCCGACCATCGGCCGGGTGACGGGGATCCGCACCGCGGCCTCGCCGAGCGCGCGCTGGTGCGAGAGCGCGAGAAGGAGCGTCCGGAGCGCGTGCTCGGGGATCTCGCGGGTGGACGTCGACGGCATGGAGCCTCCTGGCGCGTCAGTGGGCGTCCGGACGGGCGCCGGAGGCGCCGCCGGAGGCATCGGTGGTGGAGCGGGCGGGGTCGGGCGGGGCCGGCGGCGGGCTCGCGGCCGTCCCAGGCGGCTCGGTCGCCGGCGCGTGCGGCCCCGCGGCCGCGAGCGGCACGCGATACGCCCCGGCGAGGACCCGGAGCAGGCGATCCTCGTCCCGGCGGAACAGCGAGTAGCCGACCAGCCAGGCCGCGATCGCGCCCGTCCAGAGGATCTGGGCAGGCACGACGAGCCACAGCAGGCCCCCGGCCGGCTGGCCGGCGACGAAGTCGATCGTGGAGACGACGCCGGCGACCCACAGGAGCGCGGCCCCCACCGTATAGCCGGCGGTCATCGCGGAGGCCATGCCGAGCGGGTTGCCGAAGGAGAGGAACGCGACCTTCGGTCGGTCCGGTGGGTAGAAGTACGCGGCCTCCGTCCGGTGGGCGGCGAGGACCTCGTGGCCCAGCCGCTCGTTGAGCGCCTGCTCCAGCCGTTCGGCATGTCGTCGCGCGTAGACGGTGTAGTAGAAGAGGTACGCGGTCTCGAGGAAGGCGAACGGGACGACGAAGGGGACCGTGAGCGCCGCCGCGCGCCAGCCGTCCACGGTGCCTGCCACGAGCAGCGCGATGGAGACGACCGCCCAGAGGTGGATCGTCCGGAAGAACTCCGCCGTGAACTTGTAGAGCATCCCGCGCATGCGTCCGAGCTGGTCGCGCAGGATCTCGATCTCGAGGCGCTCTGCGACGGCGTCCCGGTCGTCCGGCGGCCCGGCAGGCGGCGTGGCGCCGAGCTCGAAGAAGGCCCTCAAGCGTGGGTCCCCCCGTGTGAGGTCGTCCGACCCATCGTACCGGCGGGACGGGCCGGAGGAGATGCCTCGTGGCCCGGCGTCCGCGGGCGATACGTCATGAAGGCGGCCGGGTCGCGGGGCGGGTGACGCCGACGTCGGACGCCGAACGGCGTCACGGGGCGTGGCGCCGACCCCGGGCATGGTGCGCCAGGCCGTGGTGCGCCAGGCCCTGGTAGGCCGAGCCGCGACCGGCCCGGCCTCTCAGACGGCCGCGAGGGCCGAGCGCGGAATCACCGAGATCCGGCCGTCCGACTCGAGCAGGACCCGCTCTGCCAGGCTCACGTCGGGCAGCTGCGCCTGCCGCACCGCCTCCTCGGCCTCGTCGAGCGAGATCCCCTCCTTGCGAAGGTTGCGCCGGATCCAGGCGCCGTCCTCCGCGAGGACCGTCGGTGGCGGGGTGATGAGGCGCTCGATGCGCGCCGAGCGGGCGCGGGCCTGGGTGACCGCCCAGTTGAGGATGAACATCGTGACGATGATCACGACCGCCCCGGTGACCGATGAGTCCGGGCCCGTCATGGCGGGCTGGAGGGCGTTCGCGGCGAGGAGGACGAGCACGAGGTCGGGCAGCGTCAGCTGGCCCACCTCGCGCTTGCCGAAGATGCGCATGGCGACGAGGAACGCGGCGTACACCAGCACGGTGCGAGCCACGAGCTCCAGCACGGGGATATCGGGCTGGAACATGGCGTCAAGACCGAACATCGCAGCTCCTCGAGCACTGCCGCCGCGACGCGAACGGTGCCGGACCTAGCTCTTCGGCGGCTCCTCGAGCAGGTGGCGACGCAGGAACGCGAGGATCCGCTCGGCCACGTCGCGCTGGTTCTCGCGCCGCTGCCAGCCGTGCGCCTCGTCGTCGTACCAGCGGACCTCGTGGAACTTCCCCTCGATCTCGAGCGCCTCGATCATCTTCTCGGACATGAGCGGGACGACCCGCTTGTCGCGGCGCCCGTGGAGGATCAGGAGGGGCGCCTGGATGCGCTCGGCGGCGTAGACCGGCGAGCCCCGACGGTAGCGCTCGGCCGCGTCGGGATCGTCGGGGCTGCCCATCTGGCGCTGAAGGTCCAGCCGCCCGGGCCGGTCGCCATGGCGGAAGCTCTCGGCGATCTCGCTGTCGCCGTACATGTCGATGCCCGCCTTCCACATCGACGGCTCCGTGGTCAGCGCCCCGAGGACGAGGTACCCGCCGTATGAGCCGCCGAGGACCGCCAGTCGGCCGTCGCACCACGGCTGGGTCTCGGCCCATCGGGCCGCGTCAACGATGTCGTGGACGTCCGCGTGACCCCACTCGTCGCGATTGGCGAGGCGGAACGCCGCCCCGTATCCCGTGGAGCCGCGGAAGTCCACCGTGAGCACGGCCATCCCCGCCGCGACGAGCAGCTGGCGGACGGGCTGCCAGTCGCGCAGCGTGTGCGAGTTGGGGCCGCCGTGCGCATGGACGACGACGGCGACGCGGCGCGCTCCGCGCCTGCCGGTGGCCTCGACGGGCCGGTAGAGAGTGGCCTCGAGGCGGAGGCCATCCCGCGCATCGAACCCCACCCGCTCCCCGTCCACGAGCCGGTCCGCATCGACCGTCGCCGGGAGGGAGATCGTGATCCGGCGCGCCCGGTCGGCCGCGTCGGCGCCGGTCGGCCCGACGGCGGGGAGCAGCCAGAGGTCCTTGGGCGTGCGGTCGCCGTCCGCCATCGCGAGGACGGCGCTGCCGTCCGGCAGCCACGCGAACGGGCGCCAGACGCCCGGCCACGGGCTGATGACGGCCCCGGACCGCGCCGAGACCGCCGGCCGCGGCACCTTCGGCGGCCGGCCGCGCGGCCGCTTCGCCGGTGCCGCCCCATCGAGGGGCGCCACGATGGCGTCCACGCACCCGTCGTGCATCGAGACGTGGACGAAGCGCGACCCGTCCGGCGACGGCAGCGCGACCCAGCCCTCGCTCCCGCCGTAGTCGGCGTTCTCCACCCTGCCGCCGGTGAGGACCGTCCGACCCGAGCCGTCGGCGGCGATCCGGACGACCTGGAGCCAGCCATCCACCTCCACGCCGCAGAGCAGGCCGGTCCCGTCGGGCAGCCAGCGCGGCCCGGCCGCCCACTCCCCCGTCCCCGCGACGACCTGCTCGTCGCCCGTGGCCAGGTCGACGACCCAGATCTGGGAGGTCAGCAGGTCGGGCGTCCGCTGGCCGGAGACGGCGAGATGGGTCCCGTCGGGCGACCACACGGCCTCCTCGACGTCGATGCCGGCGGGGGTCAGGGCACGCGGCTGCGGCGGTCGCGGGTCGATCGGGGGCCGGCCTCGGCGAGCCACCGGCGCATCCACGGCCCAGACCTGCGCCCAGCCGCGCCGGCGCGAGATGAAGGCGATCGAACGACCGTCGGGCGACCAGCGCGGGGCGGTGTTGCCGGCCGGGTGCTCCGTCACGACGACCTCGCGCCGGCCGCTGACGTCGACGACGACGATCGATCCGTCCCGGACGAAGGCGATCGAGCGGCCGTCGGGCGACCAGCGCGGATCCGTCACGGGCGACGTTCCCGCGGTGATCGGGCGGGGCCAGCCGCCGCGGACCGGGATGGTGCACAGCTGTCGCGCCCCGGCGTACTCGATCGTGAGCGCGATCGTGCGGCCGTCCGGCGACAGGCGGGCATCGCGCGGCGAGTCGACGGCGACGAGGCGTTCGGCCGTCAGCGCGGGTGCGTCCCGACGCGGCGCCGGGCGGCCCTGCCCGCGGCCGGCGCCGGGGCGAGGGGCGCCGGGGAGCCTGGTCCGCGATCCCCGGGGCCGGCCGGGGCGGCGGGGCGGCGGGGCGGCGGCGTCGTCGGTCATGCGCGGGTCCCTCGGGCACCCTGCCCGCCCCTGCCGGTCCGGCCCGCGGACGAGCGTCGCGGCGGCGAGCCTGGCGACGTGGAGGCGCGCCCGGCCGGGGAGCCGCCACGCCCCGCGTCGGCGGCAGCTGCCGCCGACGGGCCGTCCGTCGCCGCGGCCGGTGCGCGCGATGCAGCGAGGCTCGCCTCGAGCTGGTCGCCGAGCTCCTGGGTCCGGCCGTAGGCCGCCCAGACCGCCTCGGAGAGCACGGTGCGCAGGCGGCCGGCCTCCAGCTCGTGAAGCGCCGCCGCACTGGTGCCGCCCGGCGAGGTGACCATGTTCCGGAGCATCGCCGGATGCGTCGCGCTCTGCTTCGCGAAGAGCGCGCTGCCCTCGAGCGTCTCCACGACGAGGTCGTGGGCCACGTGACGCGCGAACCCGAGGTGCACTGCCGCGTCGATGAGCGCCTCCATGACGAGGAAGACGTACGTCGGGCCCGTCCCGGAGACGGCCGTCGCCATGGCGACCAGCTTCTCGTCGTCCACCTCGACCTGGGTCCCGAGCGCCCGGAGGATCGCGGCCGTCTGCCGGCGTTGCTCGGCGGTCACGTCGGGTGTCGCGTACCACACCGTCACGCCCCTGCCGATCTGCGCAGGAGTGTTGGGCATGCTCCGGACCACCCGCGGATGATCGAGGATCCCGGTCAGCGCGGCGGTCGTGGCGCCGGCGATCACCGAGAGCACGAGCTGCTCGTCACGGAGCGCGGGGCCGATCTCCCGCCCGACCTTGGCGAGCATCTGCGGCTTGATCCCCAGCAGCACGATGTCGGCGCCGCGGACCGCCTCCACGTTCTTCGCGACAGTGCGGATGCCGTGGGCCCGCTCCAGCTCGTGCCGTCGCTCCGGCCGCGGATGGCTCGCGACGACGCGATCCGGGGTGACGAGGCCGTCGCGGATGAGGCCGGCGATCATGGCCTCCGCCATCACGCCCGATCCGACGGTGGCGATGGTGCGCCCGGTGAGAGCGGTCATGCCGGCGAGTATAGGGCCCGGTCATGGGGCGGACCGGCCCCTGCGCGGGCGGCGGGCGGCGCGTGGGCCGGGGCACGATGCCGGGCCCGAGTGCGGGTGGGGGCGGCGCGCGGGCCGGGGCACGAAGACGGGCCCGAGTGCGGGTGGGGGCGGCGCGCGGGCCGGGGCACGAAGACGGGCCCGACTGCGAGTGAGGGCGGCGCGTGGGCCGGGGCACGAAGACGGGCCCGCGCGGAGCGCGGGCCCGTAGGGTGCGGGCGGGTGCGGATGTCAGGCCGGCTTGGCAGCGTCCACCATCGCGCGGGCCGCGGCCTTGTCGGAGTACCAGGTCGCGTTGATCTGCGTGTACTGCGCCCACTCCGGCGGGAGCGACTCCTGCGGGAAGATCGCGTTCACTGGGCACTCGGGCTCGCACGCGCCGCAGTCGATGCACTCATCCGGGTCGATGTAGAGGGTGCGGTCGGTGCCCTCCTCGTGATGGATGCAGTCGACCGGGCAGACCGAGACGCACGCCTGGTCCATCACATCGACGCACGGCTCGGCGATCACGTATGTCACGTCCACATCCTCCAGGCGAAGCGCGGCGGCGAGCCGGCCGGTGCGCGCGATGACGTTCCATCCGGGACGCCGGAACGTCCCGGACGCGACGATAGCACCTCGCGAGCATGCTCGCGGCCCCGGAAGCGGCCCTGCCGGGGCGCGGTCATCGCTACGGCGCCGCCTGCGATGGAAGCTCGCCCGAGCCGGGCGGCGAGGCGGTGGTCATCGGCGGCGCCGGCGTCGGCGTCGTGGTCGTGTAGGCCGGGCTCGCCCCGGGGGTGACCAGGCGGATCGGCGCCTGCATGCCGCGCTCCCAGTGGCCGGGGATGTGGCAGCCGAGGATCAGGGGCGCGGCGACGACGCCGGGCACGGTCCACCGCACGTCCTTGCGCTCGCCCGAGGCCACGACGACGCGGAACCCCTCCATGCCGGCCGGGACGGTCACGGCCGGCGTCGGGCCGGGAGGCGGGTCGGCGTGTGCGGCCTCGGCCGCCTCCCACGCATCCTGGATGGGCATGTCGCCGATGATCGCCTCGTGGACCGCGAGCCCGCCGTTCACGAAGTGGAAGAGGACGGTCTCCCCGGGCACGAGGTCGACCACGTCGGGGATGAACTGGTAGTCCTTCATCACCACGTTCACCTCGCGCGGCGAGGTCCCGGTCCCCGGCGAGACCGGGGGCGTGGGCGGGGCGTCGCCGACGGCGCAGCCGGCGACAAGGATCGCGACGCCCGCGGCCAGGGCGGCGCGCGCGGCGAGCGTGGCGCCGCGGGCAGCCGCATGACGCAAGCCGGCGGGCGGGCGGATGAGACGGGAGGGGAGCACGGCCGCACAGTGTAGCCGCGGTCGGCGCCGAGGCACGCCGACGACCCAGCGGACCGTCTTGACAGCGGGGGGTCGCGTGACCAGAGTAGCGGCACCCCGACGCGCCCCCGAGGGAGGCCAGCTCGCGCGCGACGGGTCCCCGGAGCGTCCCGGCGGACGAACGCGCGCCACGAGGAGGTCGACGTGCGACGAACAGTCCCGGGACGGCGCGGGTGACCGGCCTCGCGACGGGTCCGCGGTCGGCGTCGTCCGCGACGACGAGCGCGGCCGCTGCTGTCCGCCTCGACGGGGTGGTCCGCCGCTTCGGCGACGTCACCGCCGTGGACGGGATCGACCTCGAGGTGCGGGACGGCGAGTTCTTCTCGATGCTCGGGCCATCGGGTTCCGGCAAGACCACGACCCTGCGGATGATCGCGGGGTTCGAGCTGCCCGACGCCGGTCGGATCGAGCTCCATGGGCGCGACGTCACGACCGTGCCGCCCTATGACCGCGACGTGAACACCGTCTTCCAGGACTACGCGCTGTTCCCGCACATGTCGGTCGGCGAGAACGTGGGGTATGGGCTGCTCGTCCGCAAGGTCCCGAAGGACGAGCGGGCCCGCCGGGTCGCCGACGCGCTGCGGATGGTCCGGCTGGAGGCGTTCGAATCGCGCAAGCCGAACCAACTGTCCGGCGGCCAGCGCCAGCGGGTCGCGCTCGCGCGGGCCCTCGTGAATCGACCCGCCGTCCTCCTGCTCGACGAGCCGCTCGGGGCTCTCGACCTGAAGCTTCGCCAGGAGATGCAGATCGAGCTCAAGGCGATCCAGCAGGAAGTGGGGATCACCTTCGTCTACGTCACCCACGACCAGGAGGAGGCGCTCACCATGAGCGACCGCCTCGCGGTCTTCAACCACGGGCGGATCGAGCAGCTCGGGACGCCGGCCGACGTCTACGAGCGCCCGTCGACACCGTTCGTGGCGGGGTTCGTCGGCACCTCGAACCTGCTGCGCGACGACGTCGCGCGTGCCGTGGTCGGCGGCGAGGGGACCTTCACGGTCCGGCCGGAGAAGATCCGCATCGCGGACCCGGCCGAGCAGCCCGGCGCGGACGAGATCTCCGCGCTCGGCCACGTGGCGGAGGTGGTCTACCTCGGGCCGGACACGCGGTACATCGTCCGGCTCGACGCGGGCGCGGACCTGGTCGTCACGCAGCAGAACCTCGCGACGTCCTCGATGGAGGCGCTCGCGGCGCAGGGGCGCGCTGTCCGCCTCATCTGGAAGCGACAGCACACGCTGGCCCTCGGGTAGGGAGCTCGGGGCGGAAGGGGAGGAGAAGGCATGCACATCCGGCGGATCGGAGCAGTCACGGCGGCCGCGGCGTTCGTCGTCGCGGCGTGCTCCAGCGGAGGCGGCGCCACGACCGCGCCGAGCACGGACGCGTCGGCGGTGCCGTCCGAGAGCGCGGCGCCGATCGAGCTGCTCGTGCCCAAGATCGACCTGACGAGCGTCGGCGGCCCGGGCGAGGGCGAGCTCGATCTCATCATCTGGCCCGGCTACGCGGAATCCGGCGCGAACGTCCCGGAGTACGACTGGGTCAACCCGTTCATCGAGGCGACCGGCTGCCAGGTCAACGTCAAGGACGCCGCGTCCTCGGACGAGATGGTCACGCTGATGCGCCAGGGTGGCGGGACGGTCTACGACGGCGTCTCCGCGTCGGGCGACGCGTCCAACCGCCTGATCGCCAACGGCGACGTGGCCGCCATCGACGTCGCCAAGATCCCCGGGTTCAGCGACGTGGCCGGGTTCCTGCAGGACGCGCCGCACTACGTCGTGGACGGCAAGCACTACGGCGTCCCGCACGGGTGGGGCGGGAACCTGCTCATGTACCGCACCGACCAGGTGACCCCGGCGCCCACGAGCTGGGACGTCGTCTTCGACGCGGCCAAGGCGGGCCCGTACAGCGGGAAGATCACGGCGTACGACAGCCCGATCTACATCGCAGACGCGGCCCTCTACCTCAAGACGCACAAGCCGGAGCTCGGCATCACCGACCCGTACGAGCTGACGCAGCCGCAATTCGACGCGGCCGTCGAGCTGCTCAAGCAGCAGCGGCCGTGGGTGGGCAAGTACTGGGCCCTGTTCACCGACGAGATCGACAACTTCAAGAACGGCACGACGATCGTCGGCACGACCTGGCCGTACCAGTACAACGTCCTCAAGGGCGAGGGCGTCCCGGTCGATGCGGTCGTCCCGTCCGAGGGGATGACCGGCTGGGCGGACACCTGGATGATGTCCGCGAAGGCCAAGCACCCCAACTGCATGATGAAGTGGATGGCGTGGATGCTGACGCCCGAGGTCCAGACGCAGGTGGCCGAGTACTTCGGCGAGGCGCCCGCCAACCCGAAGGCATGCGAGTACCTGGACAAGGGCTACGGCTCGTACGGCGTGCCGGACTTCTGCACGGCCTACAGCGTCAACGACAAGAACTTCTACGACAGCATCTCGTTCTGGAAGACCCCGCTCGCCGACTGCGGCGACGTGCGCGGGAACAGCTGCGTGGACTACTCGGTCTGGTCCCAGAAGTGGACCGAGATCAAGGGCTGACCGGACGACCGTCCGCTTGGGCGCCGCGGGCCTCGGATGAGGCCCCGGCGCCCGGGCATCGGTCCCGCGCCCGCGCCCGATGACGCGATCCACCCGCACGATGGAGGCCCGCCCCACGGCGGGTCCGCTTCGCCGGCTGCAGGCGGCCCTCTATCGGCACCGCACGACGCAGGTGACAGCCCTGCTGGCCCCACCGTTCGGGTGGTTCGGGATCGTCTACCTCGGGTCGCTGGTCGTCCTGTTCATCTCCGCGTTCTGGTACCTGGACCCCCAGACGTCGGCCGTCGTCCGCGAGCCGACGCTCGCGAACTTCCAGCGGATCCTGAGCGATCCGGTCTATCGCGTGGTCACGCTCCGCACAGTGGGCATCGCGGCGATCGTGACCATCCTCGACATCCTTCTCGCGCTGCCCATCGGCTACTTCATGGCGCGGGTGGCCGGGGGCAGGACGAAGGCGCTCCTGTACGCGGCCGTCCTCCTGCCTCTCTGGGCGAGCTACCTGGTCCGCGTCTACGCCTGGCGAGTGATCCTCAGCCAGGGCGGGTTCGTGGACTGGTTGTTCGGGCTCGTCGGGCTCAAGGGGGTCGCACTGGGCTACTCGGACCTCTCGATGGTCATCGTCTTCACCTATCTCTGGCTCCCGTACATGATCCTGCCCGTCTACGCCGGCTTCGAGAGGATCCCGACCTCGCTGCTCGAGGCCTCGTCCGACCTGGGCGCGAAGGGGGCGACCACGATCCGGCGCGTCATCCTGCCGCTGGCGTTGCCGGCCATCGCCGCCGGTTCGATCTTCACGTTCTCGCTCACCCTCGGCGACTACATCACGCCAGCCCTCGTCTCCAACACCCAGTTCATCGGCAACGTGGTGTACGAGAGCCAGGGCGTCGCCGGCAACGTCCCGTTCGCGGCCGCGTACGCGCTGGTGCCGGTGCTCGTGATGGCGATCTACCTGCTCGTGATGCGGCGCCTCGGCGCCTTCGAGGCGGTGTGATGGGCGGCAGGGGCGGCAGGATCGCGCTGCGGCTCGCGACGGCCGGCGTCCTCGTCTTCCTCTACGTGCCGATCGTGGTCATCGGCCTCTACGCGTTCAACGGGGACCGGGGCCAGTCGTGGCCGATCCAGAACTGGACGCTCAAGTGGTTCGGCGCGGCCCTGGAGAACGCGAAGTTGCACGACGCCGTGATCCTCTCCGTCCAGGCGGCCCTCGGCGCCACGATCATCGCCCTCGTGCTCGGCACCCTCGCGGCGCTCGCGGTGCATCGGTTCCGGTTCTTCGGCCGCGAGACCGTCTCGTTCATCCTGCTGCTCCCGATCGCGCTGCCCGGCATCGTCACCGGCATGGCGCTCAACGCGACGTTCAACACGGTGGGGATCCCGTTCACGATCTTCACGATCGTCGTCGGCCACGCGACGTTCTGCGTGGTGACCGTCTACAACAACGCGATCGCGCGGATGCGGCGGTCGTCGCGGTCGATCGAAGAGGCGTCCATGGACCTGGGCGCCGACACGATCCAGACGTTCCGTCGGGTCACGCTGCCGGTCCTCCGGACCGCGCTCGTGGCCGGTGGCCTGCTGGCGTTCGCGCTGTCGTTCGACGAGGTGATCGTCACGACGTTCACGGCGGGCACGGAGCAGACGCTGCCGATCTGGATCCTCTCCAACCTCCGCCTGCCGAACCAGCGGCCGATCGTGAACGTGGTGGCGCTCGTCCTGATCCTCCTGTCGCTCATCCCGGTCTACCTCGCCCAGCGGATGACGCGCGACACGACCACCGCCGCACGCTGACGGCCGGTGCCGGCGCCGAGGGACCCGGCGTGCGGTCCCCGGCGCCGCCTCGGCGTCCCGAGCGCAGCCGGGCGTGGTGGTGCGCATCCAGGGGCGCGGCGAACGCCCTCTCGCAGGCGCACGGCGTGCGCCCCTCCTACGTGCGGAGGCGGCCCCCCATCGTGCGAAGGGCCGCGGCCGGCGGCGGCCGGACCCGCACGCCGCGACTCGCGGGTACCGGCCGGCCGTGGTGCTCGGCGCGCGGCGCGCCCGCGGCCGGTCACGCCCAGCGGCGGCCCGAGATGTCATCCCGCGCAGGATCGTGCACGGCGACGCGGCCAGGATCGGAGGGCCGGGCCGCCGTCCGCCCGGATGGCGCCACACGACCGGGTCCGCCGACGGCGGCCGCCGCGGTCGACGCGATGATCGCCGCGACAAGGAGCATGCGTGCCAGCCGTCCATCCATGGTGCGTCACCTCACTGCCGTCGGTCATCCGGGCGGGGCACCGACCCGGGAGGACGATCCTGACGGACGGGGCTCCTCTGGCGATCGGCGCCGGCTGGCACCGGGATCCACCGGCGATCACCACCCGATCATCCGGACCGCGGTGCGGCCGACGTCCCCGATGGAGACGGCCTCCAGGGGCCTCGTCGGCCCCTGCCGCCCCCACCGTCCCCGGCCTCCTCGGATCGCGGCCGCCCGGCGGCCCGTCGCGACCGCCCGCGGCGGGCGTACCATCGAACACATGGACGCCACCCGGCTCGACGAGGCGCGCGCAGCGCTGGTCGCCGAGCGCGCCAGGATGCTCACCGAGCTCGGCGATGCGATCGACGCGCCCGAGCAGATGACGTACGGCTCGCAGGCGGCCGCAGCGAGCCAGGTGTTCGCGCAGCAGCGCGACCTCGCCCTCCGCGAAGCCGCGGAGCGACGGGTCCGCGAGGTCGACGCGGCGCTCGCGCGACTCGACGCGGGCACCTTCGGGCTGTGCGGGTCGTGCGGGGCGCCGATCGCGGCGGCACGCCTGGATGCGCTGCCGTGGGCGGCCCTGTGCATCGACTGCCAGCGGCGGACTGGCGGTCGGTGAGCGCGTCCGCGCCGCTCGTCGGCATCGACGCGATCCGGGCCGCGGCCGCGATCCTCGACGGCGTGGCCGCGCGGACGCCGCTCGTCGGCTTCGGGCGGCCCGAGGACCGCGTCCTGCTGAAGGCCGAGTCGCTGCAGCCGATCGGGGCGTTCAAGATCCGCGGCGCATACAACGCGCTGGCGGGCCTGGACCCCGACGACCGGGCCGGCGGCGTCATCACCTACTCCAGCGGCAATCACGCGCAGGGCGTTGCGCGGGCGGCCCTGCTGTTCGGCGTGCCCGCGGTCATCGTGATGCCCTCCGACTCGCCGGCCGTCAAGCGCGCTCGCGTCGCCGCCGACGGCGCGGAGATCGTCGTGGTGGGCACGGCGAGCGAGGAGCGGCGCGTCGTGGCGGAGCGGATCGCCGCGGAGCGCGGGCTCGCCATCATCCCGCCGTACGACGACGACCGGGTCATCGCGGGCCAGGGGACGTGCGGCCTCGAGATCGCCGAGGCGGTCCCCGACCTTGCCGCCGTCCTCGTGCCGATCGGCGGCGGCGGCCTGGCGAGCGGCGTCGCGGCGGCCGTCAAGGCCCTCCAGCCCCGCGCGCGCGTCGTGGGCGTGGAGCCCGAGCTCGCGGCCGACGCGCGCGAGTCGCTGGCCCTCGGCCGCGTCGTGGCCTGGCCGGCCGAGCTGGTGAGCCGGACGATCGCCGATGGGACCCGCACGCAGTCGCTGGGTCCGCGGACGTTCGCCCACCTCTCCGCGCTCATGGACGACGTCGTGACCGTGACCGAGGAGGAGATCGCGGCCGCGGTCCGGCTCGCGGCCGAGGAGAGCCGCCTCGTCGTGGAGCCGTCCGGCGCCCTGACCGTGGCGGCGGCCCGCTTCCATCGCCGCGCCCTGGGCGCGGCGGACGGGCCGATCGTCGCCGTCGTCAGCGGCGGCAACGTGGATCCGGACGCGTACCTGCGCTACCTGGCGGCGCCCATCCCGGCCTGAGAGCCGGGCAGGAGCCCCCGCGGGACGGCCCGCCCGGCGTCCGGGCCGTCGGCGGGAGATGGTGCCGGGACTCCCGCTCCTCCGGGGCGCGACCCTGCCGAATGGCCCCCTTCGAAAATGACCTCTGTCATGGTCCGCTCGAATCCCGTATCATCTCCGCCGTCTTGTCCCCAGACGGCCGGCCGGGAAGTGCCCCCTGCTTCCCCGCTCGCCCGGGACGGGCACGAGAGAGGAGTCGAGGGCTCGGGATGACGAGGATCGTCAAGGGGATCCCGCGGGGGGCGTCGATCGTCGCGCTGGCGGCGGTCGCCCTGCTGCTCGTGGCAGCCTGCGGGACGGGTGTCTCGGTGCTCCAGCCGCCGCCCGCGGCGACGGAGCAGGGCAAGGCGACCGAGTGGCTGTACCAGGTCGTCTTCATCGTCGCCGTCGTGGTCTTCTTCCTGGTCGAGGGCCTGATCGTCTACGCCGCGGTCCGATACCGCCGGCGCAAGGGCGACGAGTCTCTCCCGCCCCAGATCCACGGGAACAACGTCCTCGAGGTCATCTGGACGGCGATCCCGGTGGCGATCGTCGCGATCCTCTTCGTCATCTCGTGGCAGACGCTCAACACCGTGGACGCCGTGTCGGCGAAGCCGAACCTGCGGATCGACGTCACGGGCTTCCAGTGGCAGTGGCAGTTCACCTACCCCGAGCAGGGCATCACGCTCATCGGCCTGCCCGACAAGGAGCCCGAGCTGGTCGTGCCGGTGGACGAGACCGTGCAGGTCAAGCTCGAGAGCCGGGACGTCAACCACGGCTTCTACGTGCCGGCGTTCCTCTTCAAGCGGGACGTCATCCCCGGCAAGACGAACGTCTTCGACTTCAAGGCGACAGAGACGGGGACCTTCGACGGGCACTGCACGCAGTTCTGCGGCCTGCTGCACTCGAAGATGCTGTTCAAGGTCCGCGTGGTCACGCGCGCCGAGTTCGACGCCTGGGTGGCCGGCGCCAAGGCCACGCCCACGCCGGCGCCGTCGGCCACCGCGGCGCCGTCAGCGAGCGCCGGGACCGGCGGCGGGGGCGGGAGCGGACAGCCCGTGGCGCTGCAGCTGACCGCCCAGAACATCGCGTACGACAAGTCGGAGCTGACCGCCCCCGCGAACACCCCGATCCAGCTGACGTTCGTGAACAACGACAACGGCATCCCGCACGACGTGGCGATCCGCAAGGGCTCGCCCACCGGGGAGGACGTGTTCACGGGCGAGATCTTCCCCGGCGTCGCCACCAAGGTCTACGACGTCCCGGCGCTCCCGGCCGGCACGTACGCGTTCGTGTGCACGGTGCACCCGAACATGACCGGCACGCTGACGGTCCAGTAAGGAGCGACGATGGCGACCACCGTCCTCACGCCGAGCACCGCCCGCGCCCGCTCCGGGCTGTACGACTGGCTGACGACCACCGACCACAAGAAGATCGGGATCCTCTACCTCGGGAGCTCGTTCGCCTTCTTCCTCGTCGGCGGGGTCCTGGCGCTGCTCGTCCGTGCCGAGCTCGCGCAGCCCGGCCTCCAGTACATGGGCGAGTCCGCCTACAACCAGTTCTTCACGATGCACGCGTCGGTGATGCTCTTCCTCTTCGTCATCCCGATGCTGGCCGGGTTCGGCAACTACGTCGTGCCCCTGATGATCGGCGCGCCGGACATGGCCTTCCCGCGCATCAACGCGCTGAGCTTCTGGCTGCTCCCCCTCGCCGGCATCATCATGATGCTCGGCTTCGTGCTCGGCGGGGCCGCGGCGGAGGGCTGGACCAGCTACAGCCCCCTCGCCAACTCCAAGTACTCGCCCGGCGTGGGCACCGACCTGTGGATCGTGGGCCTGATCCTGATCGGGACCAGCTCGATCCTCGGCGGCATCAACTTCCTGGTGACGATCTTCAAGATGCGCGCGCCGGGGATGACGATGTTCCGCCTGCCGATCCTCGTCTGGACGGTGCTCGTGACGAGCGTCCTCGTGGTCCTGGGCACCCCGGTGCTCACGAGCGCGCTGATCATGCTGTTCATCGACCGCAACTACGGCGGCGCGTTCTTCGACCCGGCGAGCGGCGGCAGCGCGGTGCTCTGGCAGAACGTGTTCTGGTTCTACTCGCACCCGGCCGTCTACATCATGATCCTGCCCGCGATGGGGATCGTCAGCGAGATCATCCCGGTCTTCAGCCGCAAGCCGCTCTTCGGCTACAAGGCGTTCGTCTTCGCGACCGCGGCGATCGGCGCCCTCGGATTCTCCGTCTGGGCGCACCACATGTTCACGACCGGGTCGGTCTACCTGCCGTTCTTCAGCTTCATGACCTTCCTGATCGCGGTGCCGACCGGCGTGAAGATGTTCAACTGGATCGCGACCATGTGGAAGGGGAGCATCCAGTTCTCGTCGGCGATGCTGTTCGTCCTCGGCTTCCTGACGATGTTCCTCATCGGCGGCATCAACGGCGCCTTCAGCGCGTCGGTCCCGGTGGACTTCGCCATCCACGACACCTACTGGATCGTGGCGCACATCCACTACGTGCTCTTCGGCGGATCGGTCTTCGCGGTCTTCGGCGGGCTCTTCTACTGGTTCCCGAAGATGTTCGGCGTCAAGCTCAACGAGACGCTCGGCAAGATCCAGTTCGTGATCATGTTCATCGGGTTCAACCTGACGTTCTTCCCGATGCACGAACTGGGCATCGCCGGGATGCCGCGCCGCATCGCGGACTACAGCCCCATGGCCGGCTGGAACGACCTGAACCTGCTCGCGACGATCGGCAGCCTCCTGGTGGCCGTCTCCGTGCTCCCGTTCCTGTGGAACGTCTTCGTGTCGCTCCGCAGCGGCGAGCGCGTCGGCGACGACCCGTGGGAGGGGAACACGCTCGAGTGGGCGACCACCAGCCCGCCGCCGCCGTACAACTTCGACCGGCTGCCCGAGATCCGCTCCGAGCGGCCGGTGTTCGACCAGCGCCACGGGCTCTCGGGCTCGGCGGCCGGCCACTGAGCGGGGAGACGACGCCATGACCGCCAGCGCCGACGTCCTCGTCCCCGCCGACCGAGGCGAGACGCTCGAGGAGCTCGTCCACATCGCGGAGGAGCACTCCAAGGGCGGGATCAGCAACCCCGTCCTGGGGATGATCCTGTTCATCGCCTCGGAGGTGATGTTCTTCGCGGGGCTCTTCGCGGCCTACTTCAGCCTCCGCTCCAACGCGCCCGTGTGGCCCCCGACCGGGAACCCCGAGTTCGACCTCCGCGCGCACATCGCGCTGCCGGCCGTGCTCACGCTCATGCTCATCACGAGCTCCATCACGTGCCAGATCGGGATCTGGGCCATCCGGCGGGGCGACCGGAAGGGCCTGATGCGCGCCTTCACGATCACGATCGTCCTCGGGATCCTCTTCCTCGCGGGCCAGCTGTACGACTACTCGCAGCTGGGCTTCGGGGTGAACGACGGCGTCTTCGGGTCCACCTTCTACACGCTCACCGGCTTCCACGGCGCCCACGTCTTCGCCGGGGTGCTGATGCTCGGCGTCATCCTCTACCGCGGCGCGGCCGGCCAGTTCTCCGGGCGTCACCACGATGCCGTCGAGGCGACGAGCCTCTACTGGCACTTCGTGGACGTGGTCTGGATCTGCCTGTTCACCCTCCTGTACATCCTCAACTAGGGACCGGGAGAAGCGCCGTGATCCGACCTCGCACCACGCTCCTCGTCGCGGTCCTCTTCCTCGCGGTCGCGGCGGTCTACTACGCCCTCAGCCAGGACGCGGGCGGCACGACGATGCTGGTCGCGCTGGCCATCGGGATGGGCCTGCTTTCGTATACCCTCGCGCTGGGCTCGCCGAAGGGCTGAGCATGCGCACGGCGCGCCCGTCGATCCCGGCGGCGGCCACAGCAGGGAGCGGACCCGACCGTCCATGACCGATCTCTGGAACACGATCGTCAACGACTACCTCGGGCGGCTGGTCTCGCCCGACTGGGGCGCGCTCGTGGGCCTCATCCCGGTCGCGCTGCTTGGTGTCGTGGCGCTCTACGTCGGCTGGATCCTGGTGCGGTTCGCCACGGCGGGGCCCCGCACGCGGGGCGGCCCGGTCGTGCCGCGCACGCCGGCCGGCGTGCACATGCCGGGCCCCAGCCTCTCGCCGCTCTACCTGGCGGCCGCGGCGACGGTGCTGTTCCTCGGGCTCGCGGCGATGAACGCGGACCCCACGATCCTCGTGCTCGGCGCGATCCCGCTCCGCGACATCGGGCCGTGGATCTTCGCCCTCGGCGTCCTCCTGACGATCGGCGCCGGCCTCTACTGGGGCCGCGAGGTGATGCGCGAGTCCGGTCGCCCGGCCGGCCGGGGCGTCGTCGCCGGCGCATTCGACGCGCGACGGCCGCCGGAAGGCGTCCACGTCCCCGGGCCGTCCTTCCGCCCGGTGCTCATCGCCGTGGCGGCCACGGTGCTGTTCCTCGGGCTCGGCCTCTCGACGAACCAGCAGATCGTCAAGGACCACGGCGACGTGGGGCTGCCCATCCTCCTCGCCGGGCTCGTGATGATCGCGATCGTGGGGCTCCAGTGGCTGCGCGACGCCGTCGTGGAGTACCGGCTCGCCGTCAAGGCGGACCGGACCGGCCACCTGGAGAACCCGCCCGCTCCGCACTTCCCGTGGGTCACGCTCGGCTTCTTCGCGCTGCTGTTCGTCGGCGCGGTCCTGGTGGGCACCGGCACGCTGCCGCCCAGCTCGGGTGGCGGCACGGCGGGCGGCGGCGCCGCCCCCACGTCGGCACCGGGCGGCGGGGGCACGGCGGCGACGTCCGCGCCGGCCGCGACGCCTGCCGGATCGGGCGCCGCCACCTCGGCGCCGGGTGGCGGAACACCGTCGGGTCCGGTGATCAAGATCGTCGCGCAGAACATCGCGTTCGACGTCTCGGAGATCACGGCACCAGCGGACACCGCGTTCACGATCTCGTTCGACAACCAGGACGCGGGGATCCCGCACAACGTGGCGATCCACAAGGACTCGCCGACGGGCGACGTGGTCTTCATGGGCGAGATCATCACCGGCGTCGCGCAGAAGGACTACGCTGTCCCGGCCCTCCCGGCCGGCACCTACGCCTTCGTCTGCACGGTGCACCCGAACATGGTCGGGACGCTCACCGTCCAGTAAGGAAGCGCTCCGCTCGTGCTCCTCCGCCGCTCCCCGGTCGCGGGCCTGCGCGGCCGTTCCGCCGCCGTCGGCTCGATCGCCCTCGTCGCCGCCGTCCTCCTCGGCGCGTGCTCCGGCCCGAGTGGCTCGGCGCCCGCGGGGACCTCACCCGCGGGGTCGATGCCCGCATCGAGCGTCGCCGTCGGGCCGGAGGTGGGCGCGCTCGCGCCGGACCTCGTCCTCACGGACCTCGACGGGAAGCCGTTCCGCCTCTCCGACCTGCGCGGGCGGCCGGTCGTGCTCAACTACTGGGCATCGTGGTGCGGACCGTGCCGCGATGAGTTCCCCGAGCTGAAGGCCGCGCTCGAGGCGCACGGGACAGCCGCGCTGGCGGTCGTCGGCGTCCTCTTCAAGGACGATCCCGGGCCCGCCCGGGACTTCATGGCGAAGGAGGGAGCCACCTGGACCTCGCTCGCCGACCCCGACGGCACGGGTGCCGCGGCATACCGCGTCGTCGCCCCGCCGACCACCTTCTTCATCGACGCGGAGGGCGTGGTCCGCGACATGCAGATCGGCGGGATGACGGGCGAGCAGCTCGACCGCCACCTCGAGACGATCCTGCGGTGAGCGCGCCGGGCGAGAGTCCGGCGGTCGTCGTCCGGGACCTCGTCAAGGAGTACGACGGGCGTGCGGTCGTCGCGGGACTGACGCTCGAGGCGCACCGCGGGGAGATCCTGGGACTGCTCGGCCCGAACGGCGCGGGCAAGACCACGACGGTCGAGATCCTCGAAGGCTACCGGCGGCCGGACGGCGGGTCGGCGCGGGTCCTCGGGCTGGACCCCGTGCGTGACGCGCGGGCGCTGCGCCCGCGGGTGGGGATCATGCTCCAGCAGGGCGGCCTGCCGCCGCAGGTCCGGGCGGGAGAGATCGTGCGCCTCTACGCCTCGTTCTTCCGCGACCCCGAGGAGCCGGGAGCCCTGCTGGGACGCGTCGGGCTCGCCGGGGCGGAGCGGCGGCGCGTCAAGGTCCTCTCGGGCGGCGAGCGCCAGCGCCTGGCCCTCGCGCTCGCGCTCGTCGGGCGGCCCGAGGTGGCGATCCTCGACGAGCCGACGGCCGGGATGGACCCGCAGGCCAAGGCCGCGACGCGGGATGTCGTCGCCGGGCTCCGGGACGGCGGCGCAGCGGTCGTGCTCACGACGCACGAGCTGGCGGACCTGGAGCGGCTCGCGGATCGGATCGCGATCGTCCACCGTGGCCGCCTCGTGGCCCTGGGGACGCCGGCCCAGATCGTCGCCGGCGTGCGCCGGCGACTGCGCTTCCGCGTCGCGGGGGTGCTGTCCGCGGCGGGCCGCGCGGAGCTGGCGGGCGCACTGGCCGTCGCGGGGAACGGAGGCGCTGCGCCGGGATCCCGGCCGGCCGTGGAGGAGGACGGGCCGGGCGGCGCCTATCGGCTGGAGGGCGTGGAGCCGACGCCGCGCGTCGTCGCGGCGCTCGCCGACTGGTGTCGCGGGCGGGACCTGCTGCTCACGGAGCTCCGCGCCGCCGGCGGGACCCTGGAGGAGCGCTTCCTCGAGCTGGTCGGGGACCACGGGCGGGGAGACCCGGCGGGCGCCGGCGACGCCGACGCCGCCGCGGCGGGAGGCGCTCGCGGCCCGGGCTCCGACGACGGGGGGCGACCGTGAGCGCCCCCGCGCCGCTCCCGCGCATGATCGCCGCCCAGGCCGGGATGGAGCTCCGGCTCACCGCGCGCCGCGGCGAGAACCTGTTCGTCACGCTCGTCCTGCCGGCGGCCCTGCTCCTCTTCTTCGCGTCGGTGCCGGTGTTCCCGGCGGACTCGGACCGGCCGGTCGCGTTCCTCCTGCCCGGAGCGCTCGGGCTCGCCATCATCGCGACCGCGTTCGTGAACCTCGGGATCTCGACCGCGTTCGAGCGCGGCTACGGCGTGCTGAAGCGACTCGGCGGGTCGCCGCTGCCGCGCTCGGGCCTCCTGGCCGCCAAGGTGGCCGCGGTCGCCGCGGTGGAGGCCGCGAGCGTCGTGGTCCTGTTCGCGGTCGCCGCCATCCTCGGCTGGGGGCCCGGCAGCGCGTTCTCGGTCCCCGTCGTGGCCGCGGCCGTGCTCCTGGGGACCTTCGCGTTCGCGAGCCTCGGGCTCCTCCTCGCAGGCGCACTCCGGCCGGAGGCCACGCTGGCCCTGGCGAACGCGATCTTCGTTCTGTTCCTCCTGGTGGGCGGCGTCATCCTGCCCATCGCGCGGCTGCCGGAGCCGCTCGCCGCCCTCGCCCGGCTCCTGCCGTCCGGCGCGCTCACGGACGCGCTGCGCGCCGGGTTCGACGGTGGCGATGCCGTGCTGCCGTTCCTGGTCCTCGGGGCCTGGGGCGTCGTGGCCGCGCTCCTCACGGCGCGGACCTTCCGCTGGGAGTGAACGGCGGGCCTCGGCGACGCGCGCCTTCGGCGCTCCCCCGGCCCTAGGCCCTCCCCTGCTCCGCCACCATCCGCTGTGCCGTGCGCCGCGCCAGCGCGAGGATCGACAGCATCGGGTTCACCCCGCTCGCCGTCGGGAACGCGCTCGCGTCGGTCACCCAGAGGCCGCGGAGGCCTCGCACCCGGCCGTCGGGGTCGGCCGTGGAGTCCCGTGGGTCCGTCCCGATCCTGCAGCTCGACATCTGGTGTGCCGTGAACAGCAGGACCCGGTTGGGGGAGACGCCCCGGCGCTCGATCCCTGCGAGCAGGTCGGCCATCGACCCGCCCGGCTCGCGCGCCAGCGGCGGCGTGTGCAGCGTGAAGATCCGGCCCGCGCCGGCGGCCTCCTGGAGGCGCGCGAGCTCGAGCATCGCGCGCAGCAGGAGGCGACGCTCCGGGGCCCCGACCCCGTACCGGATCCGCGGCGCGCCGTCACGATCCACGTCGATCCGGCCGGGGGTCCGGTCCCGGACGATCGCGAGGAAGGCGGCGGTCCTCGCGGACTGCGCGAGCGATGCCGCGTGCTGCGCACCGGACCACCACGGCAGCGCCGTCCCGATGATCCCCGGGTGCATGGGCGACGCCTCGATGCGGAACCCGTGCCGTCCGTCGATCTCGGCGAACGCGTCGCTCATCACCGACTGCGGGACGCCCGACCACGCATCGATGCGCTCCGGGTAGACGCCGGCGACGGCCGCCACGGGATGCAGCCGGAGCGTGCGGCCGGCCACCCCGTCGCCGATGCCGGACCGCTGGAGCAGGACGGGCGAGAGCAGCGATCCGCCGGCGAGGGCGACCTGCCGTGCCCGGATCGTCACCTCGCCGCCGGGCACCGCGGCCACGACCCCCTCCACCCGGCCGCCCCGGACGACGACCCTGCGCGCCTCGGACCGGTCCAGCACCGCGGCGCCGTGCGCGCAGGCGTCGGCGAGGTAGGTGCGCAGGGCCGAGCGCTTCGCGCCGGTTCGGCATCCCACCGAGCACGGACCGCAGTCCGTGCATCCGCGGACGTTGCGCGGGATGACCTGGCGCGGGAGGCCCAGCGCGTCGAGGCCGCGCGCGAGCGCCCCGTTGGGGCCGTTGGGCTCGCTCTCGGCGGCGGTCACCGAGATGTCGGCCTCGACCGCGTCGTAGTGGGGATCCAGGTCGTCGATGCCGGCGGCCCGCCACTCCTCGCGGACGGCGTCCGGCAGCCGGAGCGAGGAGCTCCAGTTGATGACCGTGCCGCCGCCGACCGCGCTGCCTGCGCGGATGCTGATCCAGCGGTCGTCCGTCGCCGTGAGGCCACGGTCCAGGAAGAGCCGGGCGAGACCCTGCAGCTCCGGGCCGCCGAAGTCGTGCTCGGTCACGTTCGCCGCGCGCTCGAGGACGACCACGCGCCTGCCCGCGGCGGCGAGGACGGCCGCCGCGACGCTCCCGCCCGCGCCCGACCCGACGACGCAGACGTCGGCGTCGATCACCTCGCCCGGTGACGGCGTGCGCACGTGCACGGAGCTCGGATCGGGCTCGTCGGGGATCGGCGGCACGAAGCCCGTGGCGGCGCGGTATGGCGAGCCCTCGATCCCATAGAGGAGGAGGAAAGTGAGGCGCTTGAGGTCCTGGAACGCGGTCCGGGTCAGCGGGACGGGACTCGTCGCCATCCGGCGCAGGTACCGCTCACGCTCGGCGAGCGGGGCGCGCGAGAAGCGTCGCGGCATCCCCGTCAGGGCGAGGCTGGCGATCGGGTTCTCGACCGCGCGCAGGAAGAGGCGCAGCTGCGACTCGAGCGACGGGCGGCCCAGCGCGTGCACCTCGCCCAGCAGCGCGCGATGGATGCCCAGCTCGCTGGCCGGCGGCAGGCCCGCGCCGTCACCCGGCGCGAATGTGTCGACGATCGCGGCAAGGGTGTCGAGACGCGCGGACATGGGGCGGAGAGTAGCAGGGGCGGGTGTGGCGACGGAGGCTCGGTCGGGGTGTCACGCCCGGGGACGGGTGGCCGCGCACGGGCCGCCGGGTCCTGCCCCGGGACGAGGGATGCCCGCGGGGGCGCCGACCGCACGTCCAGCGGCGGGCGTCAGGCCCGGGAGCGGACGGTCACGCCCGGGCGGGCGAAGCCGGCAGGGCCGGCCGCTCGCGCGGCCGGCCCTGCCGGTGGGAGGAGGAGGAGCCGCGTCCCTCGCCGGACGCGACTTCGGACCTCTGTTCTCAGCGAAGCTCGTCGGTCACCACTCGCACTTGTTCGGCGGGTTCTCCGGGTCGCACTTCGCTTCCGTCTTGATCTGGTCGAGGATGTCGAGATAGAGGTTCGCGTCGAGGAGGACCGGCGCGCCCGCCTTCCCGTCCGCGCCGTACGGCGTATAGGACGGGGTGATGGCGTTGACGCCGCCCTCGGTGTACGAGCCGGGGCCGGTGACGCCCTCGTAGTCGATGTCCTTGCCGGCCCGGATGAGCGCCAGGCAGTCCGCGTACGTGTAGCAGATCTCGCCGGGCCCGTCGCCGACCTTGAACATCGCCGGCGCCCATGCGCTCGCCTTGTACGAGCCCGCCGCCTCGACGGCAAGGGCCGTCTGGACGAGGAGGTCGTACGTCGAGTACGCGTACGGGTTGTCGGCGCCGTAGTACGTGGTCGGATCGACGCCCGACTTCGCGACCCAGTCGTCGCGGAGCGGCTGGTAGAAGGTCCACGCCGGGGTGTCGGTGTTGGGGGAGAAGTTCGTGTACCCGATGCCCTTCTGGGAGGCGATCGGAGCGGTGCCGAGGGTGTTCATGAACTCAGCCTGGCTCCAGCCGGTCTCGCCGATCCAGTTGAGCGAGATGCCCTTCTCCGCCGCCTGCTTGATGAGGGTCGCGGACTCGACCGAGCCCGCCTGCACGATGACGGCGTCAGGGTTCAGGTCGGCGATCTTCTGGGCGACCGCCGCGTAGGACGGCTGCTCCGGCTGCTCGTCGATCCGCGCGAGGACCTCGAGGCCCAGCAGCTTGGCGGAGTCCTCGGCCGCGTCGGCGGCGGCCTGGAAGCCCTCCACCTGGGTGGCGAAGATCACGACCTTCTTCGCGCCGATCGAGTTCGCGTACAGGCTTCCGAACGTCCCGAGGCCCTGGTCGAGGCCCTGGGCGCGGAAGATCGGCTCGGCGCCCTTGCCGCCGAGGTTGCCGGGGATCGCGCCGCCGTGGACGGACGGACCGAGCGGGGAGTCGTTCTCCTGCCAGTAGTCCATCATGAAGTCACGGTAGGTGCGATACCCGTGGGCGATGCTGACGACGATCTCCGCCCCGTGCTTCTCGAGGCAGGTGCGCGCGGCCTGTGCCTCGCCGACCGTCCCGAGGTCCTCGTGGTACGTCTCCCACGTCCGGCCGAGCGGCGGATCGAGGTTGATGACCTCCTTGATCGGGAACACCACGTCCGCCGTCAGCGCGGGCCCGTACGGGGCGAACTCGCCCGTGTAGTAGGCGAGCTCGCACACGGCCACCGGTTCACCCGACGGCGGCGCCTGTGTCGCGCCTCCTGCCTCGGTCGCCGCGGGCGCCTCGGTCGCGGCGGTCGTCCCCTCCGGCGCCGCGGTGCCCCCGCTGCTGGAGCATGCCCCGGCGACGATCGCGACCACCGCGAGCGCGCCGAGCATGCGCTTCGTCCTGCCGATCCCGGCACTCATCGTGCACGTCCTCCTCTGTGCTGCCCTGGCTGTTGGGCGGGTCAGATCCGGTATCCCTCCTTCAGTTGCTGGGTCGTCACCTCCGAGGCGTCCACGACCGCGTACGCCTCGCCGAGGCTCAGGACCATCACCCGGTCGGCGACCTGGAGCGCCTTCGTGGCGTTCTGCTCGGCCAGGACGATGGCGACGCCCCTCGTCTCGTGGATCTCCTTCACCTTGTCGAAGAACATGTCGACGTAGAGCGGCGAGAGGCCCGCCGTGGGCTCGTCGAGGAGCAGCACCCTCGGGTCCTGCATGAGAGCCCGGCCGCACGCGACCATCCGCGACTCGCCGCCGCTCAGCGTCCCTGCCGACTGGCGCTGGAGTGGCCTGAGCGCCGGGAAGAGCGCGAGCACCTCGTCGACGCGATCGGCGACCGGCCGGTCGCCGATCATGCCGCCGACCCTGAGGTTCTCGAGGACCGTGAGCTTCGGGAACGTCCCGCTCTCCTGCGGCACGTACCCGATGCCGCGGCGGGCGGTCTCGTACGGTGGGGCCGAGGAGACGTCCGCGCCGAGGAAGCGGATCGAGCCGCCCATGAGCGGGATGAGACGGGCGAGAGTGGCGAGCAGCGTGGTCTTGCCCGCGCCGTTCGCGCCGAGGACCGCGAAGATCTCGTTCCCGACGGCGAAGTCGAGGCCCTTGAGGACCGTCACGCCGTGGTAGCCGCTGCGCAGCCCCTCGACCTCGAGGGTGGCGGATCGGGCCGCGTCAGACATGGCCCTCTCCCAGGTACTTCTCCACGACCGTCCGGTTCTCGCGGATCGACCGCGGGTCGCCCCGCAGGACCACCCGGCCCTCGGCCATGAAGAGGACCTCGTCGCAGAGGTTCCAGATGAGGTTCAGGTCGTGCTCCACGATCACCACCGCCGTCCCGGCGGCCGCGAGGTCCCGCACGACGGTCATCACCTTCTCCGTCAGGTCCTCCGGAAGACCGGCGGTCGGCTCGTCGAGCAGCAGGAACGTGGGCTTGAGCAGGAGACAGCGGACGATGTCGAGGACCTTCTTGTCGCCGGCGGACATCGCGAACGCCGTGGGGTCGGCGAACCCGAAGTAGTCGAGCCAGTGGCGCATCTCGGCCTCGTGCCGCCGGAAGGTCGCCCGCTCGCTCAGGATCCGCTGCGGCTGCTCGTACGCGGCCTCGGTGACCGCGAGGAGAAGCGAGTCCCAGATCGTCAGCTTGTCGAAGTCGGTGATGACCTGGTTCGACTTCACGACCCCGTGACGCGCCATCCGATGGGCGGGCAGCCGCGACAGGACGACCGAGCCCCCCTCGGACGGGAGGAGCGAGATCGTCCCCCGGTCGAGCGAGGTGGAGTGCATGACCATCCGCATGAGCGTCGTCTTCCCGGCGCCGTTCGGACCGATGAGGCCCTCGATCGGGCGCTCGCCCAGGACGAGGTCGTCGACGTCCACGACGACGCGGCCGGCGAAGCTCTTCACCGCTCCCTGCACGCGGATCCGCGGCCACGCGATCGCGCCGGTGGCCTCCGCGGGTGCTGCCGTCATGGCGGCGTCACTTGCCATGGAGCTTCCTCATCAGCCGGTCCCGGCGCATGTCGCCGAGGACGCCGAGCGGCCGGAACAGGAGGACGACGATGAGGGCGAGGCCGAAGACGGCCTCCCGCAGGACGGGGATCGCCTGGTTGTACCAGTCCTTCGGGAGCGGCAGGTAGAACTGGATGACGATGTCGAAGAGGCCGACGGTGAGGAGCACGCCGACGACGGCGCCCCACGCGCGGGCGGTCCCCCCGAGGATCAGGCCGACCATCGCCGCGAGCGTGATGTCGATCCCGATGTTCGCGGGGTCGAGGAACCGGACCATGACGGCGTTCATCGCGCCGAGGAGGCCCATCCCCGCCGACGCGACGCAGAAGAGCCAGATCTTCGTCCGGTACGACGCCTTGCCCAGGCTGCGGGCGAGCGGCTCGTTCCCGCCGATGCCGATGAGCAGGCGCCCGTACGGAGCACGGTGCACCTGCCAGACGTACGCGAGGATCCCGACGACCACGGCCGCGGTGATGAGGAGCCAGAGGAACTCGTTGTCCTTCGTCCTCCCGATGTCGAACGGGAACGAGAGGCCGCCGAGGCCCTCCGCGCCGCCGGTGATGTCCGCCTGGGTCGTCGCGAGGATCGCGACGACCGATGCGAAGCCGAGGGTGCTGACGAGGACCCCGTCCGTGTCGAGGTCGCCGATGATCCACCCGACGAGGATGCCCGCGAGCCCGGAGACGACCGTCGCCGCCGCGGCGCACACGAAGAACTGCCACGGCTCGCCGAACGGCCAGTCCACCTGTACGTAGAGGACGCCGAAGACGTACATCCCGAGGCCGAAGAACCCCGCGACGCCGAAGTTGGCGATGCGGACGAGCCCGAGCTGGAGGTGGAGCAGGAGTGCGAGGCCGGTGACGATCACGACCCCGTAGAGGCCGGAGATCAGGAAGGCGTCGAGCATCGCGCTACACCTTCGCCGTCTCTGTCAGCCGCGTGCCGCGGATCTTCAGGATGACGATGAACGCGATGATGAGGATCAGCTGCGCGTACAGGACCTGTCCGAACTGGATCGTCATCGCCGCGACCGCGACCCCCGCGACCACGCCTGCCACGATGACGCCACCGAGGCCCCAGCTCCCGCCGACGAGCACGACGAGGAGGATGAAGAGGAACTGGCGCCAGCCGAGGAGCGGCGCCACGGCCGAGCCGACGCCGAGGAAGGCGCCGGCGAGCCCGCCGGCGACGCCGGCGATGAACCAGATGAGCACGGTGACGACGAGCGGATGGATCCCGCTCACCTTGGCGAGCGCCTCGTCGCTCGCGAGGGCGCGCACCTTCAGGCCGTAGCTCGTCCGCTGGATGAACAGGTAGAGGACCAGGGAGAGGACGGCGACGCTCGCGAGCGCGAGGAGGCGGAACGACCCAACGCCCACGCCGAGGACGTCCACGGTGTCCGGCGGCGGCACGTCGAAGTAGCGGACCGGGTAGCCGAAGACGAACTGGAGCCCGTAGCGAAGGAAGATCGACAGGCCGAACGAGATGATGATCATCTCGAGCGCGCCCACGTTCCGCCGATGGGCCGGTCGGAACACGATCAGGTAGGTCGCCACGCTCAGGAGCCCGGACATGATCCCGACGGGGATGAGGACCGCGTAGAAGTCGAGCCCGAACGAGTTGTTCAGCCAGACGCCGAAGTAGGCGCCCAGCGTGAGCGTCTCCGCGTACGCGACGTTGATCAGGCCGGTCAGGCGGTACAGGAGGGCGAAGCCCACCGCCGCGAGGACGAGCGGGGCGTACTCCGTGAGGCCGATGACCAGGGACTGGGTCACGAACTCCATCAGCGACGGCCCTCGACCCGCGACGCGGGGAGCCCGCCCTGCCGTCGACGGTGGGCGTCCCTGGCCTGGGGCCGCCCGTACGTGCGGATCGTGCGTCGCTCAGCCAACGAAGATCACCGTGTCGATCCCTCCCAGGATCGCTCCCGGCCGGTCCGGCCGGACCTCCTCCTCCGTCCGCGCGCGGCGGGGACGCATCGAGACCGCACAGGACAATCGATTATCGAGAAAGTAGTGGGCGCGACCCGGCGGGCCATCCGGACGGTCCCTGACGCCGGTACGGAAACGCCGCTCCGTACCCGTCCAGCACGCGACGTCGCTGCGTACGGACCCGAAGTCGCGAACCCGTACCGAGGTCGGTGGAAGCACCGATGGAGGACGGCCCGGATGGGGTCTAGGCTCGGGCGATGGAGCAGCACGGCCGCGGCGCGGCCGGGTCGCCGTCCGCGTCCACCGGTGCGCACGCCGGGCCCGGTGTCCCCTCGGGGTCGCCCGCCGGCGCGTCCGCCCGTGCCGACGAGGTGGATGCGTCCATCGCCCGCGAGCGCTTCCGCACCGAGGGGATCGTGCCGGCTGCACCCGACCCCCGGATCGAGCAGCTGCTCGAGCCGGGGGAGACCCTCGTCTCGGTCCACCCGGCGGTCGTCGCGGACACGCGCGCCTTCGCGGACGGCTCCGCGTTCGGTGCCGGCGCGGCCGGCGACCTCTACCTCACGTCGGAGCGACTGGTGTTCGCGGGCGGGGTCCTGGTCACCTACCGTCTCGGCGACGTCGAGGAGGCGGTCGTGGCGGGCGACGACGTGCTTCTCGTCATGCGGGACGGCGTGGGGCTGCGCGTCGCCGTCGCGGAGCCTCGGCTGCTTCGGGTGCAGATCGCGGCGGCCCGCGCCGCCCGGCGCGGCCAGGTGGCGGACCAGGGAGCCTAGGGCCCCTCGCGGTAGCGGCGCGCCGCCTCGGCGCGGTTCCGCACGTCCAGCTTGGCGAGGATGCTCCCGACGTGGCTCTCGACGGTGCGCGGGGAGATCGTGAGCGCCTCCGCGATCTCGCGGTCCGTCAGCCCCTCGGCGAGCAGCCGCAGCACCTCCGCCTCCCGCCCACTGAGCGTCGCGAGCGCCGGGTCGCCGTCGAGGGCCGGGGCACGGCGCGACGTCTCGACGAGGCGGCTCACCAGGCGCGCGGCCATCCGCCGCGGCATGGCCAGCTCCCCGCCGGCGACGCCGCGGACGGTCCGCAGCAGCGCCTCCGGGCTCAGGTCCTTCGTGAGGTAGCCGCGGGCTCCGTGCCGCATCGCGTCGAGGACATCCCGGTCGGACGTGGAGACGGTGAGCATCACGATGGCGGTCTCGGGGAGCCGCGCCCCGAGCTCGCGCACCAGACGCAGGCCGTCCATCCCGGGCAGGTCGATGTCCACGAGCAGCACCTGCGGCTCCGCCCGGTGCGCGATGGCGAGAGCTTCTTCCGCGGTCGCCGCCTCGGCCACGACCTCGACATCCGGCGCGTCGAGCGCCTGGCGGATCGCCGCGCGGACCAGCGCGTGGTCGTCGACCAGCATCACCCGGAGCCGGCCGTGCTCGGGGGCGCTCACGCGGAGATCCCGGTGGCGCCGCCGGAGGCGGCCGGGCGCGACGGGACCTCGACGATCACGGTGGTCCCGTCGCGAGGCCGCGACTCGATCGAGAGGCGTCCGCCGATGAGAGCAGCGCGCTCGCTCATGCTCGTCAGCCCGAACCCGCGGCCGGCGATCGCGGCCGGGTCGAATCCCCGGCCGTTGTCGCGCACGGTCAGCCGGACGAGACCGTCCGTGGCGCCCAGGTCCACGCGGACGACCGTCGCGTCGGCATGGCGTCGGACGTTGGAGAGCGCCTCCTGCGCGATCCGCAGCAGCTCTGCCTCGGCCCGCGTCCCCAGCGGCGGTATGTCCGCCGCACACGTGAACTCCGTCCGGATGCCGAACCGGTCGCCGTAGTCGTCCACGTAGCGGCGCATCAGGTCGCGTGGGTCGGCGTCCGGGTCGTCCACGGTCCGGAGGGCCATGACCGCCTGCCGAGCCTCCGTGAGCCCTGCGTCGATCGCTTCGTCGAGCTCCTCGCACAGCGTGTGCGCCTCGGGTCCCAGGTCCGGCAGGGCGGCGAGCCGGCCCACCTTGAGCTTCGCGAACCAGAGATCCTGCGCGAGCCCGTCGTGCAGCTCACGGGAGAGCCGGGCGCGTTCCTCGACCGCCGCACGGCCCACCTCAGCGTCGCGCAGCCGCTCCAGCCCGACGTTCGCCCGGCGCAGCTCCACGACGTAGGCGCGGGTCTCCGCCTGGATCCCCAGGAGGAGGATGACGTCGAACGCCAGGAAGAGCAGGTCCCCGCTGGTCATCATCCCGGCCGAGGCGCTCGGCGTGAACGCGAGCTGGAGCTGGGCGAATCCCGCGACGACGAGGCCGACCGCCAGGTAGCGGTCCGTCACCGCCCCGCCCCGCCGCGCCCGCCTCCGGGCGAGCAGGGCGGCCACGAAGAAGAGAACAGCCCCGGCGGCCTGGAGCAGGACGTTCGCGGGGGTCGTGGCCGGGAGCGCCGGGGCGGCGGGTCCGTCGGGGATCGCGACGAGTGAGGGGAGTGCATCCACCCACGCCGGGCCGAGCAGCGCGATCGCCACCAGGACCGCCGCGGGCCCGAGCGCCACGAGGAGCGGCCGGCGGGTCCCCGAGCCGCGGATCGCGGGCGCCTCGCCGATCACGAGGAGGACGGCCGCGGTGAGCCGAGCCGCGGTGGCGAGGTACATCGGGCCCTGCCCGAGCGGGGCCGTCCCGATCCCGGGAACGCGGTCGATGCCGAGCAGGGCCTCGGCGGCGAGGACCAGGTTCGACGCGGAGAGCACGAGGAACGCGGCCGTCTCGTAGAGCGCGGTCCGCTGCCCGCGGTCCCGGTACCGCTGCCAGGCAAGGCCTGCGACGGCGAGCGTCACGAGCGTCGTGACCGTGTCGAACGCCACGTCCAGCCCGGGCGCCACGATCCGGACCTGCGCGGAGGTCGCCACCGAGACGAGCGATGCGGCCACGAGGACGAGGGCGGCGACGCCCATCGCCGTGTCGAGGCGGTCGAGGCTGCGGACGCGGCCGACCAGCGTCGTCGCGCGGTCGGGCCGGCCCTCGACGCTCGACGCCGGCGTGCTCGCGCTCACCGGACCGGGGCCGGCGCTGTCGCCGGGACGGCGGTCGGATCCGGTGGGTCGTCCATCTTCGAGCTCGTGCCGGCGTGGTCGCCGGGCCATGCCCCCGGTCGCCGTCATCGCCCCGCTCCCGTTCATGCCGCGGTGAGGTGGCGCGCCGACTCTACCATCTGCCGGCTGGGGCTCGGCCGGCGTTCGCCCGTTCCGGGCGATGCGCCGAGGCCCGTCCCCTGCCGCACAATCCCGGGTGGACGGTCAGTCCTGTCGTCCACGCGCGCCCGCCGCCCGGCGGGACGGAGGAGGGTGAGAAGAAGATGATGGAGCAGGTCCTGAAGGATGCCCGCCGCCTGGCGAGCATCGGCACATTCTTCATCGTGATCGGGTGGGTGTTCGTCATCTACGCCCTGATCGCGGGGGTCATCTGGTGGATCGACCTCGCCCAGCGTGAGGCGTTCAACATCATCGAGGCCTTCGCGATCTCGGCCAGCGCGATCGGCATCCCGATCTTCATCGCGTTCGTCCTCGCGGGCTTCGGCTACTTCCTTCGGCTCTTCGCGCTCTACGTCGCGTCGAAGTCGCAGTAGCGGCCGCCAGGGGAGGCCGACATGATCATCCGGCGGATCGCAGCGCTCGCCGCGCTCGCGCTCGTCGTCGCCGCGTGCTCGACGGGGCCGGGCGCGGGCGGGCAGCTCGAGGGGACCCAGTGGGTCGTCAGGTCGTTCGACCAGGGCGGCCTCATGACGCTCGTCCCGACGAGCGTGTTCGCAGATGCCCGGTTCGGCGCCGACCGCGTGAGCGGCACTGCCGGCTGCAATACGTACGACGCGCTCTACCAGGCGGGCGGGCGCACGCTCATCGTCTCGCAGCCGACCGCGACCCTGATGGCCTGCGACGAGACGACCATGGCCTTCGAGCAGACGTACCTGACGCTGCTCCAGGAGAGCCGCTTCTACACCGTCCGCAACAACGCGCTCACGGTCTTCGATGCGGACGGCAAGCCGATCCTCGGCTTCGACGCGGCACCGCGCAACCCGCTGATCGGGCGCTGGAACGTCGATTCCTTCGAGTCGAAGCCCGGCACCGTCGTCGCACCGATCGAGGGCACCCCCCTCACGGTCGCGTTCGGGATCACCTCGGTCGGCGGCGATTCCGGGTGCAACACCTTCAGCGGGACGTACGGAACGAACGGGAACGTCGTCCGGATCGGCCCGCTCATCACCACGCAGATGGCGTGCGAGCAGGCGCTCATGGACCAGGAGCAGGCGTTCCTCACCGCCCTGCAGGGCGCGTCGCGGATCGAGGCCCGGGGCCTGAGCCTGTCGCTCGTCGACGAGAACGGGATGCTGAAGGTCGCGCTGACCCGTCCGAAGAGCGACGGTGGCACGGGCGCCTTCCCGACGCCGGGCGCATCGCTCGCGCCGGTCCCGACGGAGGCGCCGATGCCGACGCCCTCGCCGACGCCGAGCCCCACCCCGAGTCCGACCCCGTCCCCCACGCCTTCGCCGACGCCGACGCCGAGCCCGACGCCGAGCCCGACGCCGTCGCCCACGCCCACGCCAAGCCCGACGGTGGCGCCCACGCCGCCGCCGAGCGTGCCGCCGACGATCCCGCCGACGGCCGCGTGCGACCTCTCGGTCGTGGACGGGCCGAAGGTGGCCGAGCTGGTCTACCCGTCGACGTGGTACACGCTCGACACGCCGGCGGACCTCGCATGCCGGTACTTCAACCCCACGCCCATCACCGTGCCCGACGACCCGACCACCCTCGACACGGCCGTCATGGCGAACGTCGTCGCGACGCCGTACACGGAGATGGTCGCGGCCGCCTGGGACCGCACGAACTGGGACGTCTGGGTCGGCCAGCAGGACGAGGTCAACGGGGTCGAGCTGACGTGCATCGGCGGGATCGCGCTGACGGAGGCCTCCGGCTTCCCGGTCGGGGATGCCGCCTTCCAGTGCTTCGCGGACGTGGGGACCGCCGGCACGGTCGTCCTCTGGGCGACCGGGCCGCAGGATGACCCCGCCCTCCAGGCCGAGGCCGCGGTGGTCTACCTCATGACCGCCGAGTCCACGTTCTTCCCGCAGAAGTGATTCCGCGGGGCGGTCACCCGCCCCCCGGTCGACGACACGACGAGAGGCCCGGCCCCGCGAGGGACCGGGCCTCTCGTCGTGAGCACGGCCACCCGGCCCGGGAAAGGATGAACCCCGGGAGGGCGGTCCCGGGGTTCAGGTGGAGGCGTATGGTGGTTGCGGGGAAGGGATTCGAACCCTTGACCTTCGGGTTATGAGCCCGACGAGCTGCCGCTGCTCCACCCCGCGGGCGAATGGTACGCCCGGGCGGGTGGGGTGGTCAAACGTGCGGCCTGCCCGGGAGGCGACGCCGGGCGGACGGAGGGACGGATGACCACGCTCGATCGGCCGGCGGACGGCCGGGACCTCGCCCGCCAGGTCGTCACCGTCGTCGCGTTCGTCGCGACCGTGACGGTCAACGGCATGGCGAACGCGCTGCCGATCAACGGGCAGACCACCGGTGCGATCTCCGACCGGTTCCCGGTCCTCGTCGTCCCGGCCGGGTACGTCTTCTCGATCTGGGGCCTGATCTACCTCGCGCTCCTCGCGTTCACCGTCCACCAGGCGCGCCCGAGCCGGCGCGCGGACCCGCTCCTGCGGCGGCTGGGGTGGCTGCCGGCACTCACCGGGCTGTTCAACGTCACGTGGATCCTTCTCTGGCACTACGAGGCGTTCCCGCTCAGCGTCGTGGTGATGGCCTGCCTGCTGGCGACCCTCGTCGCGATCGAGGTCGCCGTCCGCGGCGACGGGCGTCGCGCCGCGGGGGAGGATCGCTGGGCGGTCGCGGTGCCCTTCTCCATCTACCTCGGCTGGATCACGGTGGCCACGATCGCGAACGTCGCCGCGGCGCTGGCGTCGGCCGGGTTCGACGGACTCGGGATCGACCCGCCGCTGATCGCCGCGGCGGTCCTGCTCGTGGGGCTGGTCATCGCGGCCGGGATGATCGTCGGCTTCCGCGACCCCGCGTACGGGTGCGTGATCGTGTGGGCGTACTTGGGGATCGTGGTGAAGGAGTCGGGGACGGCGCTCGTGCCCGTCGTGGCGGGCATCGCGGCAGTCATCGTCACGCTCCTCGTGGTCGCCGTCGTCGCCGGCGCCGTCCCCCGCCGGTCCGGGGGCGGGCGGGCGGCGCCCCACCCCGTGTGAGGCCGGATGGGCGGCGCTATCCCGCCGTCCGTGCCCTCAGCGCGGCTCGCCAGATCTCGACGGCCCGCAGCCACCACGCATCCACGTGCTCCGCGTCCCCGTACCACCGGCGTGCGATGACGTTCGCGTGCTCCGCGTCCTCGAGGACGATCGATTCCGCGCCGGGGAGCAGGGCGGCGGCGAGCGGCACCACGCCGTCGCCGGGGATCGGCGATCCCGCGGGCGCCTCCACGACCCCGCGGTAGAAGCGGTCGGTGCGCCGCTCCTTCGCGGTGCCGAGGGGCGTCCCCATGACGGCCCGCGACGAGACGCACAGGTATCCCACGCGCGGCGCGAAGTACGCGCCCGGCACGTGGTCGTTGGCCCAGGCCGAGGTCTCCCCCGGCTTCTGCGCGGAGCGGCTGCGCGCGTCGAACATGTGCGGGGTCCCGAGCGAGACGATCGCGCCGATCCGACTCGAGCCGCCCATGCGCCGGCCGGCGAAGGGCTCGGGCGAGGTCAGGATCCGCGCGATCACGCCGCCCGCGGAGTGGCCGACGACGAGCACGGGCGCGCCGCCGCTGGCAGGCGATGCCGCGGAGGCGGCGGAGGCGGCGAGGAGCGCCCGGCCCGCACGCGTCGCGACGGCGCCCTGGCCCCGGCCGACGGCGAGCATCCAGTCCGGGAGCCAGACGGGCGCGACGACGACCTCGGGCACGCCTCGGTCGAGGAGGAGTCGCCGGAGGCCGCGGTACATGGGCGGGGACGACATGAACCCGCCGATCACGAGAACCGTCGGCACCACCGTGTCCGGGCGCGTGCGCCACGAGGTCGGGTCGGATGTGCTCATGCCACTTCCTTCGCGCCGTCCGCCGCCAGGGATGGCGCCGGCATCGGGCCGGCGGTCGCGTCCTGCTCGATCGGTACCTGGATCATCAGGGAGGGGTCCTCTCCGTCGAGTCGACGCCGCCCGATCGCCACGGCGACGACGGTCGTGACCAGCATGACGGCGCCGAACACCTGGAAGGGCACCGCCGTGCCGCGGGTCCACAGCTCGCCGGCGATCAGCGAGCTCACGATGAAGCCGAGCGTCCCTGCGGCGCCGAAGAGACCCTGGGCGGTGGAGCTCCGTGCAGCGGGCGACCCCCAGCTGACCACCGCGTACAGCGCCGGCCCCATCAGCGCGAACCCGACGGCCTCGAGGGCGACGACGGCGGTCACCAGGTAGGGGTCGCCGAGCGCCGGGTAGAGGAATGCCGAGGCCACGACGCAGGCACTGCCGCCGACGATGAACCTGAGCCCTCCCAACCGGTCCACCCACCGGCCCGCGGCCGGCGAGAGCAGGATCACCGGCACCCCGAAGATCGCGAAGCTCAGGCCGGTGAGGCCCAGGTCCGCGCCGAGGCGCTGCATGAACAGGCTCCAGACGACCTCGTAGGTGCCGGAGCTGAAGAACGCCCCGAAGTTGACGACCACGGCGGCCACCAGCATCCGGTTCCAGAGGCTCCGCGGCGGGAGGTAGACGGTCCGCGTCGGCATCCCCTCGCCCGCGATGGGTGGCGGCGTCGCGAGGCCGGGGGCGCCGTCCGCGGGCGGGAGCGCCAACCCGTGACGCGCGTGGGTGCGCTCCGGCTCGCGCGTCGCGGCCGCGACCGCGATGGCCGCGACCAGGCCGGCGACCGTCGCGAAGACGAAGGGGAACCAGAGGCCGAGGGCGGCCGCGCCGAGCCCGCCGAGCGCGGGACCGATCATGAAGCCGCCCATCTGCGCCGCCCCGTACACGCCGAACGCCTCGCCGTGGCGTGCGTCGTCGGTCGCGTCGACGATGAACCCGCGCGCGGCCGGGTCGTACATCGCCGCGCCGATCCCCGCAACGAACCGCGCCGCGAAGAACGGGGCGGCGCCCACGAAGAAGAGCGGCAGGACCGCGGTGACGGACGAGATGAGCAGGCCGACGACCATGAACGGGACACGGGCCGAACGGTCCGCGACCCAGCCGAAGACCGGCTCGGCCACCAGGCGGGCGGCAGGCCAGGCGGCGACGATCAGCCCGAGCGTCACCGGGTCCACGCCGTTGTCGCTCATGTAGAGCGGGAGGATCGGCACGATCGCGCCGAAGCCGATCCAGATGATGGCCTCGGCGCCGAGGAGCGGCAGGATGTTCCGCCAGCGGTCGAGGAAGGCCCCGACCCGCCCGCGGCTCGCGAGGGAGGTGGACATGGGGGCTCCGCCTGCGTGGGCCGCCATGGTACCGCGGCGGAGGTCGGTGGGCCGATGCTGCGGAGCGGCCGGAGCCGCCGGAGCCCCGGGCTGCCGATCGTCACCCTCGCGCCGGGGGCCGGCGGGGCGAGGGCCGCACGGCCGGGCCGGGGCCGCACGGCCGGGCCGGCGCCGCACGGCCGGGCCGGCGCCGGGTCGAGCATCGGACGACCGCGCGTATCATCCGCGGATGTCCTGGGCCATCCTCGCGGTCGCGGCCGTCGCGTTCGTGCTCGCGCTCTTCCCGACGCGCCGCCTGTTCGTCGCCGGGTGGCGGCCGGCGCCGCTGGCCGTCTACCTCGCGATCCTGGTGGGGCTCGCCGTCGCCGCTGTCTTCGTGCGCACCGGGATCCGATTCCTGGTCCCCATCCTGCTCGTTCTGTACATCCTGCCGTTCATCGGCGCGCCCGAGGTCGTCGCCCGGACGGTCGCGAGGATCGGCGGGGGCCGGCCCCCCCGGGTCGTCGAAGGCCGGGCGGTGGATGTGACCCCCGCGGCGGACGGACGGTCTGCCGGACCCGACGCGGATGCGCCACCGGCCGCGGCCGGCACGGCGAGCCCGCACGACGGGCCACGGGACGGACCTCAGGACGAGCCGCCGAGACGCGATCCGGGAGCGGCCCGCGACTGATGGGCCCGGCCCCGGCGAGGTCGCTTACGCGCCACTTACACGGGGGGCGCGCCCCGCTGACCGGCCACCGCCACCGTCGTGGCATCCGGCCGGCACGGAAGCCGGCCCGCTCCCCCCGGGGAGCCAGACGGGAGGCATGCTCATGCACAGGCACGGCGGCCGACTCGCGCTCGTCGCGACGGCGCTGCTCACTCTCGGGATGGTCGCGGCGAGCACCGCGTCGGCGGCGCAGCCCGCGCCCGCGGCCAAGGCCGCGAAGGCGGGGGCCGTCGAGCGGCTGGCGCGGCACATCGTCCACGGGACGGTCGTGGTCCAGCGCAAGGACGGGACGCTCCAGACCCTGCAGATCGACCGCGGGACGATCGCGACGATCGCCGGCGCGACGATCACCATCGCCGAGCCGGGCGGGAACCAGGTCGTCGGGACCGACGCTCAGACGCGGGTGCGGAAGAACGGCGTCCGGAGCGACCTCTCGAAGCTCACCGTCGGCGACAAGGTCCTCGTCATCAGCGACCTGACGACGGGCTCGCCGGTCGCCGACCTCATCGTCGTCCCCAGGCCGCGACCGACTCCGCTCCCGGCACGGACGACACCCTGAGCTCGGCCGGGGCGGCCGGAGCGCCGTCCCGGACCATGGGCGCACGGCCGGCCGGACGAGGCGGCCGTGCGCCGGAGTGGTGGACAGACGCACCACCGCCGTGTACCTTTCACCCATGCTCCGCCGCCTGGCGGCGGGGATGGTCGTCGCGGCGGCACTCTCCGGAGTCGTGTTCGCGACCGGCTCGGCGCTCGTCCCGGCTCCGACCCTCGCCCGTTCCGTCTGCACCGGTTGGACGAGCGACTCCATCCCCCCCGATACGATCCGAGTTCTCCGCACCGCCGGACCCGATGCAGGCCGGGTCCAGGAGGTGCCCTTCCGCCCGTACGTCGAGACGGTCATGGCCGCCGAGTTCGGTGCGGGCGCCCCCGCCGCGGCCATGGAGGCCGGCGCGGTCGCCGTCAAGCAGTACGCCTGGTACCGCGCGATCAACTGGCGCGGCGGCTCCAGCGGCGGCGCCTGCTACGACATCGTCGACAACGGCAACGACCAGTGGTACCTGCCGCTGTCCAAGACGCCCGCTCAGTCCCACATCGACGCCGTGGCGCGGACGTGGACCCTCTCGATCCGCAGGGGCGGGCGATTCGTCTCGACCGGCTACTGGGCCGGCTCGGACGTCGCGTGCGGCTCCAACGCGAACGGCGTGCGACTGATGCAGAAGAGCGCCGCGCGCTGTGCGCGGGAGGGCAAGACGGCCGAGGAGATCCTGCGCATCTACTACGGCGAGAGCATCTCCATCGTCCGGCCCGGTTCCAACGACATGGACGGCGACGGCTACGGGGACGCCCCAGCCCTCGTCGCGGGCGCCGACGGGAGCGTGACCGCTCGCCTGTACGACGGAGCGACGCTCCGCGACGCACCCGATGGGGCGACGTCCACCGGCGAGTCCTGGCCCGTCGTGCTCGACGGGTCCGTCCCGGCGTTGCGTGGGACGGGCGACGTGGACGGCGACGGCCGGGCGGACCTCGTCTACGCGCGCAGGTCCGCCGCCGGCACGGAGGTGGTGGTCTCGCGGGTCCTCGACGGAGGCATGAGCAGCGCGGGGCTCCCGACGGATCCCGACCGGATCACCAGCGCGATGTTCGCCGCGTCCGCGCGGACCGTGCTGCAGCCGCCCGCCCCGTGGTGGACGTCCAGCGCGCTCGAGCGTGACGCACCCCCTCCGATCGCGCTCGCGGTCGCGGACTTCACGGGTGACGGGCGGGCGGACGTGGCTCTCGCGTCCGACGACCCTGCCACCGGCGACCTCGCGATCGACGTGCTGCCGTCCACGGGGTCGTCGTACGGCTCGCCCGCCCGGTGGTGGACCGGCCCGCACGTGGACGTCCTCGAGGCCGTCCGGGCCGGGGACTTCGACGGCGACGGTCGCGTGGACCTCGCGCTCGTGACCTCCGACGGGAGCGCCGGCACCTCCGACGGGAAGCGGGCCTTCAGCGTGGACGTCCTTCTCGGCGATGGGCGTGGCGGGTTCACCGATCCGCACCTGTGGAGCGACGGCGCCGTGATGGGCGACGCGACCACGCGCGAGCTCGCGGGCGACTGGAACCGCGACGGGCGAGAGGACCTGATGCTCCTCTCCGAGAACGGGCCCGCCGGCGTCATCGCGACGGCGCTCGTCTCCGACGGCGCGGCGTTCGATCCGAAGGTCTACCGCTCGACGGCGACGGGCTTCCGCCTCGGCGTCGCCAAGCTGACGGTCTCGGACGTCAACGGGGACGGGCGGTCGGACGTGGTGGCGTTCTACGACGCCGGCGCCGGCGAAGGAACGCGCGTGCTGCCGCTCATCTCGACCGGGACGCGACTCGCGTCGCTGCCGGGGACGATCGACCCGACGCTCCCATGGGATTCCGTCGAGCCGTTCTGACGGCGCCCGCGGTCCCCTCGGCCTTCCCCGCGATGCCTGCATTCGGTGCCCGGCGCTGGCGGCGGACCATCCGACCGGCTCTTCTCGTCCTCATGATCGCGGCCCTCGCGGCGTGCCAGGGCGCATCGAGGGAATCGGTCGCCGCGGCCTACTCCGCGCTCGCCGCGGCCGCCAACACGGCGTCCGAGCCGCTGATCATGACCCTCGCGTCGACGAACGACCCCGCTGCGCGCGCGCCGATCCTTCGAGGCCTGGCGGACGTGGAGAAGAACTTCGCCGACGGGCTCGCAGCACTGCAGGCGTCGGGCGACGTCAAGGCCGCCGCCGACGAGGTCGTGCGCCTCGCGCGAGAGCGCCAGGCGGCGTTCCTGGCCGCGGCCCAGGCGACCGGCGCGGACCAGTCGGCAGCGCTCGCCCCCGTCCTCGGCGAGGGCGGCGCCGCCTTCCACGCGGCGGTGGACAGGCTGCGCGCGGCGCTCGGCCTGCCTCCGGCAGAGGCGACCCCGTCGCCCTCCGTGAGCGGGAGCGTCGCGCCGGCACCCGGGGCCTTCAGCGGTCCGCGGCCGGCCGCCGCGAGAGAGGGTCGCACGTGAGCGGCGACGACCTGCGTCTCTCGCCCCCAGTCCCGCACTTCGGACGCAGGACGGAGGAGGCGTTCGCGTACGCGCTGGCCGTCCACGGCGCACAGGTCCGCAAGGGCGGCCCGGTCCCCTACGTGTCGCACCTGATGGCGGTGGCATCGCTCGTCATCGAGGACGGCGGAGACGAGGACCAGGTCGTGGGCGCGCTGCTGCACGACGCGGTGGAGGACCAGGGCGGCGAGCCCCGCCTGGATGACATCGCCCACCGCTTCGGCGACCGCGTCGCGGCGATCGTGCGCGCGTGCAGCGACTCGCTCGCCGAGGACCCGCGCGACAAGGCCCCATGGGCGGAGCGCAAGGCCGCATACCTCGTGCGGCTCGCGGAGGAATCCGACGAGGGGATCCTGCGCGTCTCGCTGGGCGACAAGCTCCACAACGCGCGCGCCATCGCCTCCGACGCGGCAGCCGACCCCGGCGCGTGGCGCCGCTTCAACGCTCCCCCGGACCGGATCGCCGCCTACTACCGCGCCTGCCACGACGTGCTCGCGCGCCGCCTCCCGGGCAACAGATTCGTCCCCGACCTGGAGATCGCGGTCACACGGCTGGAGCGCCTGGCCGGGGACGAGATGGCGCGACGCGCGGAGGGTGACGCGCAGGCCTGACGGCGGCGGCGCCCGGGCGCCCGCATCGAGGCAGGTGGGCGACGCAGAGAGCGGCCGTGCGCCCGGTCTCGCGGCCCGAAGGCCGACCGGCACTGTCCGGATCTCCCGCGCCGACGCACGCTCGAGCCGAGCCGGTGGCCCGTCGCCGGTCGAGCTCCCCGGGGGGTGCGAGATGCATGCACGCCGCCACCATCGGCTCACGACCAGTCTCCTCGCCGCAGCCACGGCGACGGCGGTCGCCATCTCCGTGCCGGCACCTGCCGCCGCTCGCGGTCCATCGCTCGACGTCCCGGTGCACCCCGACCCCATCGGCGTCCTGCCCAGCGACCTCATCGGGCTCGCGACGGATGGCCGGCGTGCGGCCGAGGCCGTGCCCGTCTCGATCGGCGTCGAGGACGCCCGGGCGCGGGCCGCCGTCGAGCGGGCCGTGTCCCGGCTCGGCGGGACGCTGCGCGCTGCGGCCCGGACGACCATCGAGGCGTCCGTGCCGGCCGCGGCGCTGGCGGCGCTCGGCACCGATCCGAACGTCGCCAGCGTCCGGTCTCTCGCCCACCCACGGTGGCGCCCCGCCACCACGCGCGTCGCCCAGACGGTCGGGGCGAACGTCTGGTCGGACGCCGGCGTCGGCGGCGCCGGTGTCAAGGTCGGCGTCATCGACGAGTTCGGGGGGATCGAGAAGCTGGTCGGCGAGACCATCCCGAACCGGCTGCACGTGCGCTGCTTCCCGAACTGGTTCAGCGATCCGATCTCGGTCGGCACGACGCTCGAGGCCTGCGCTGACTCGTGGTCGGGCCCCCACGGCACGGCGGTCGTCGAGACGATCGCGTCGATCGCCCCGGAGGCGGAGCTCTTCCTCGCCGAGCCACAGACCATCCTCCAATCGAGCGACGTCATCGACTGGTTCGCCGCCGAGGGCGTGCGGATCGTGAACGCCTCGTTCTCGGCGGCCGCCACGTTCGAGGGCCCCGGCGACGGGTCGTACGACCCGGCCGCGGGCACCTTCTACGCGGACGTCGACCATGCCGTCGAGCACGGGATGCTCTGGGTGAACGCGGCCGGCAACGAGGACCACGGCGTCTACGAGGCGGTGTTCGACGGGGGCTCCGGCAACACGGCCCTCCACGACTTCGCCACGGGCGCCGACACGAACGGGATCTGGCTCGACGAGGACGAGCCGGCGTACATCGCCCTGCGGTGGGACGACTCCTGGACGAAGCCGGAGACCGACCTCGATCTCGTGCTCTACAGCCCGGACGGGGTGGTGGACGTCGCGGTCTCGGCCGACACGAACGCGAAGACCGGCCGGCCGGTCGAGGTGATCATGTACCGGGCGGAGGAGGCCGGCCTCTACCGGATCGGCGTCTCGCGATGGGACGGCCCGCCGGCCCGCTTCGAGCTGCACGCGTCGTCCTCCCTCGAGTTCCGCACCGACACGCCGTCGCTCTCGTCGCCCGTGGACACGCGCAACCCGGGAGCGATCGTGGCGGGCGCCGTGCGCGTCGGGACCCCCGACTTCGTCGAGTGGTTCAGCTCGCACGGTCCGACGCGCGACGGACGACAGAAGCCGGACGTCGTCGCACCCGACTGCGGGACGACGCAGACATACGACCCGTTCTGCGGCACGAGCCAGAGCGCTCCGTCCACGGTGGGCGTCGCGGCGCTCCTCCTCGCCGCGGATCCGACGCTTGGCGACCCGGTGAAGCTGGCCGACGCGCTCCGCGCGTCCACCGTGCCCGTGCCGAACGCCGAGATCCGCGAGGTCGGGGCCGGGCTGGTGCACCTGGGCCAGCCCCCGGCGACCCTTCCGGCCGTGCCTGAGCGACTCGAGCTCACGCTCGCCCTGCCATCGAAGCCGGTCCCGTACGGCACGCGCGTGACCGCGCGAGTGACCGCGCCGGACGCGGCGGCGGGGCGCCCAGTGCTGGTCGAGGCCTGGCGCGACGGCGCCTGGGCACGGGTGGCCGCCGGGACCGTGGGCGTCGACGGGAACGCGGTCGTCATCTGGCCCGCGGCGCGGGGCGACCTCCTGCGCGCTCGCCTGGTGTCCACCGAGGGCATGCCGGACGGAGAGAGCGAACCTGCTGCACTGAAGGTGGTCGCCCGGATCTCGGTGATGGCCGATGCACCCGGGCGCAACGTCGCCGCGAACACCGTCGTGCGGTACACGGTGTCGGTCGATCCCCCCGCTCCCGCAGGCGGCTTCTTCGCGTCGTGGGGCCCCGAGGCCACGGTCGAGGTCCGCTTCGGCAGCAAGTGGCGACAGGTCGCCACGCTCGAGCCGACCGCCGGCAAAGCCGACAGGTGGACCTTCGACGTGCGCTGGACGCGCGGCCTCTGGCGGGTCCGATTCGCGTGGGGCGCGTGGGATGCACCGTACGTCGGATCGGTCTCCACCGACTGGGTGGAGGTGAACGCGAAGTAGCCGGAGGCGCGGGCGGTCCGGGTGTGAGCCCGCTGGGATTCGAACCCAGGACCGAGCGGTTAAAAGCCGCCTGCTCTGCCGCTGAGCTACGGGCCCGCTGGGAGTGTAGCGCCCGGCCCCCGCCGGCCCGGGCCGCGCCGGCTCACGCCCGCCGCCGACCGGTCGGGCCGCCATCGTCGCGCACGGCCCACCGGCCCCGTCCCGTAGAATCGCGGTCCGAGGGGGTGTCCTCGCGCCGACGTCCCCGAGCGTCCCCGCGCGAAGCCATCGGAGGGATCGGTGCGCGAGTTCCGGATCGTGGTCGCCGCGCACAGCGGGCTTGCAGCCGCGCTGGTACGGAGCGCGGAGCTCATCTGCGGCGAGCTGCGCGACGTGACCGCCGTGGGCATCGCGCCGTCCGACGCGCCGGAGACCTTCGCGGCCGAGCTCGGGCGCGCCGTCGCCCTCGACGCCCGCCCGGTCCTGGTGCTCGCGGACCTCGACGGCGGGACGCCCAGCATCGTCGCCACCACGATCGCCGCCGGGCGTCCCGGGACGGTGGTCATCGCCGGTGTCACGCTGGGCATGCTGGTCGAGGCCGCGACCGGCCCTGAGACGCTCGACGACGGCGCTGCTGCGCGCCTGGTGGAGATGGCGCGGGCCGGCATCGTGGACGTGACCCGGCGCATCACGGACCGGAGCCGGTCGTGACGCTGCGCCTGGTCCGCATCGACGACCGCCTGATCCACGGTCAGGTGGTGGCGGTCTGGCTGCGCGCCGTGGGCGCCGACCGGATCGCGATCGTCGACGATCGCGTGGCCGCGGACCCGTTCCTCGTCGAGGTCCTCACCCTCGCCGCCCCGTCCGGGGTGCCGGTCGAGGTCATGGACATCGCGGCCGGCGCCGACCGCGTTCGCGCGCTGGCGGACGCGCCCGAGGCGTGCTTCGTCCTCGTGAAGACGCCGCTGACGGCCCTCGCGCTCCTCCGTGCGGGCGTCCCGCTCGCGACCGTCAACCTCGGCGGCATGGGGGCGGCACCCGGTCGCCGTCCCATCTACCGGACGATCTCCGCGAGCGACGAAGAGCGCGCAGCCCTCCGCGAGATCGAGAGCCTCGGCGTCCCGGTGGAGATCCGGATCGCCGCGGACGACCGCCCCGTCCCCTTCGCATCGGTGGACCGCCCATGACCGCGACCGCCCGGATCCGCACGCTCGTGCCGCACCGCGCGGTGACCCCCGACGGGTCGACGCGGCTGCGGCTGGCGGCCTCGTTCGTCGCCTCCGCGGCGACGATCGTGGCCCTGCTCGCCGTCGGCCTCCTGCCCGGGACGGCGGTCGGCGCCGACACATCCGGATCCACCGCGATCACCGTGACGCCGCTCCAGGCCGCGCTCATCGGGCTGGGCTACTACTTCTCGTTCAGCCCGTGGTGGTTCGGCGCCAACTTCTTCACGTTCTACCGGCCGCTGGTGGCCGGTCTGTGCGTGGGGATCATCCTGGGCGACCCGGCCGAGGGCGCGCTGATCGGTGCGGCGATCAACCTGTTCTACCTCGGGTTCATCGCCGCCGGTGGGTCGATCCCGAGCGATCCCTCGCTGGCAGGCTGGCTCGGGACGACCATCGCCCTCGCAGGCGGGCTCTCCTACGGCGAGGCGCTGGCCCTCGCCGTCCCGCTGGGGCTGCTCGGGACGGTCGTCTTCTACACCCGGATGACGGTGGATTCCGCGTTCGTGCACCTCGCCGACCGCTACGCCGAGCGCGGATGGCTGCGGGGGCTGACGCTCGCGAACGTCGTCTTCCCGCAGATCTTCCTGCTCGCGCTCACGGCGATCCCCGTCTTCCTGGCCACGCTCAACGGCGTCCCGTTCATCGTGGACCTCCTCCACCAGCTGCCGATCTGGGCGATCTCGGGGCTCGCCGTCGCGGGCGGCATCCTGCCGGCGATCGGCATCGCGATGAACATGCGGTTCATCTTCCGGTGGCCGTTCTCGCCCTACTTCTTCATCGGCTTCTTCCTGGTGATCGCGTCCGACCGGTCGCTGCCGATCGTCCTCATCGGCGCGATCGGGCTGGCGGTGGCCGCGCTCCACGTCGTGTTCACCACCTCGCCGGCGCCGGTCGCCGCGACCGGCCGTGACGCCCGCGTCACGCCGCCGCCGCCGGAGACGGAGGCCGCCACGACGCCGGCGGCCGTCGCCCGGGCGGCCGTCGCACCGGC
>JAKOQS010000351.1 GCA_029778235.1 Chloroflexota bacterium
CAGGCCGCCCGGCCCGATCGTCTCCTGGCCGAGCAGCCCGAGGTCGAGGGCCACCCGCTCGTCCGCGATCCGCCCCTCGGCGCCTCCGACCCTGATCGCGGAGAAGACGAAGTCGGCGCCGGTCAGCGCCTCGCGCAGGTCGACGGTGTAGGTCACCCGCGGCGGGTCCGGGAAGCGGCGCGCGTCCTCGTCGAGGATCCGGCGCATGGCCTCCAGGCGCTCCGCCGACGAGTCGTGCAGCGCCACCTCGTCGAGCCGGACGGCGGCCCTCCCGTCGGCGGCGAGCGCGTTCGAGGCGACCGCCTCGTAGACGAGCGGCACGCGGAAACCGCCGCCGCCGAGAATCGCGAGCTTCATGGGCCAAGAACCTACCCGGTCCGCGCACACTTCCCGCGCGCCCGGCGGGCTCGGTAGGGTGCGGGAATGGATCACGCGCATCTCGAGGACCGGTGCCCCACCTGTTGGATGTGGGATCCACTCGCGGCGACCCGGACGCCCGACGACCCGCCGCTGGACGTGCTGACCACCGGGCAGCTGTTCTTCGACCTCATCTTCACCGGCCGTCCCCGGCTGCCCTTCCCCGGGGAGGAGCTGTACAGCGACGGCATGGGGTCGTGCCCGGGCGGCATCGCCAACCTCGCGACGGCGGCCGCCCGCCTAGGTCTCCGCACCGGGCTGGTGGCCGGCTTCGGCGACGACGCCTATGCCGACTGGATGTGGGACGTGCTCTCGCACGACGAGAACATCGACCTCTCCGCGTCGCGGCGGTTCGGCGGCTTCCACTCCGCCATCACGGTGTCGATGGCGTTCAGCGGCGACCGCGGCATGGTGACCCACGCCCACGACCTCCCCGAGCCGATGGACGACGCGCTCGTCCAGGCGCCCGCCTCGCGCGCCGCCGCCGTCGACCTGAGGGCCGTCGGCGCCTGGTGCCGGGCGCTGCACGACCGCGGGACGCTGTGCTTCGCCGATGTCGGCTTCGACGAGACGGGCAGGTGGGACCCGGCCGATCTCGCTCCGCTGCAGTACTGCCACGCGTTCACGCCGAACGCCGTCGAGGCGATGGGCTACACCCGCACGGAGCGCCCGACCGACGCCGTGCGCAAGCTCGCCGACATGGTCCCGCTCGCCGTGGTCACCGACGGCGTCGGCGGCTCGTTCGCGATCGACAACACGACCGGCGAGGAGGCCTACTGCCCGTCGGTGGCGGTCGACGCGATCGACCCGACGGGCGCGGGCGATGTGTTCGCGGCGTCGATCGTGCTTGGCACGCTGGCCGAGTGGCCGCTGGAGACGCGGCTGCGGTTCGCCTCGCTCAGCTCGTCGCTGGCCGTTCGGCAGTTCGGCGGCTCGCTCGCCGCCCCGGGGTGGGGCGACATCGCGGACTGGTGGCG
>JAKOQS010000352.1 GCA_029778235.1 Chloroflexota bacterium
CATCGTCTCCGGCTCCGCCGGGACCGCCGCCGCGAAGCAGGAGGCCCTGGAGGCCGTCGGCGTCAAGGTCGGCAAGACGCCGTCCGCGACCGCCGCCCTCATGCGGGAGATCATGACCGGGGCGTAGCCCCTAGGCTCGGCGGTCGTGCCGGAGACCTGGTCGACCTGGACGGTCGCGGCCGTGGTCGCCGGGGTGTTCCTGTACGGGTTCTCCAAGACTGGCATCCCGGGAGCGGGTTCGGTCGCCAGCCCCCTGCTCGCGCTCGCCCTCGGCCCGACGACCGCCTCCGGGTTCGTCATGCCGCTGCTTCTCGTCGGCGACCTGTTCGCGCTCGCGCGCTACCGGCAGCACGCCGACTGGCGGCTGATCCTCCGCCTCGTGCCTGGGGTCCTCGCCGGGATCGCGCTCACGGCGGTGCTGTTCCGCGTCCTCGACGTCCACACCCTGGCCCGGCTCGTCGGCGTGCTCCTCCTCGCATCGGCGGGGCTGGAGGTGTGGCGCCGACGGCGCCCGCGCCCTCGGCCCGACGGCGAGGGACGTCACCGGGTCGCCGCCGGGTTCTTCGGGGTCCTCGCCGGGATGACCACGATGGCCGCGAACTCCGGTGGCGCCCCCATGCAGCTGTACTTACTGAACATGCGCGTCTCGATGCTGTCGTTCATGGGGACGTTCGCGTGGTTCTTCTTCCTCATCAACGCGATCAAGGTCCCGATCGTCGTCGGCCTCGGTTTCCTCGACCTCGGCACGCTCCGAGCCGACCTGCTGTTCCTCCCGGCGGTCGTCGCCGGCGCGCTGGTCGGGTACGCGACGTTCTCCCGGATCGACGAGCGCGTGTTCACGAACGCGGCGCTCGCGCTCAGCGCGCTCGCCGCGGCCTGGTTGGTCGTCCACGGCTGACCTGCGTGGCGTTCCGCAGTCCGGGCCCCGTCGACTGCGATGGTGGACTCGTGACAGCACCGACCGTTCCGCCGGAGGTCGACGAGGTCCCACCGGCCGCCTCGTCGCGGCGTCGGATCACGCTGCGCGGACTCCTCGACCGACGCCCCCGCCACCTCAGCGCCGGCCCCGCGGCCGTCGGCGC
>JAKOQS010000057.1 GCA_029778235.1 Chloroflexota bacterium
CTCCGGCAGTCCTCAGGCCGACCGACCACCTGACGCCCCGCTCGTCCTGCGCCTGCAAGGCGAGCATCCAGCGGACGGCATCGACCGCGTCGCCGGCCGGCGCGGACGAGATGAGCTGCGCGGCCAGCCGGAGGCGGGCGATCCGGCTGCGGGCATCGTCGGAGGCGGTGCGCGGGGGCATGGGCGTCAAGTATCGGCTCGCCGCATCTCGCGGGCGCCAGCACCGAGCGGCTGATCTGTCGCGGAGGTGCGGAACGCTGGCTCATCGTGCCCCGGGCTGGAGACCGCCGACTCAGGGCTGGCGTCGCTACCGCAGACGCAGGCGGATCGTTCGAGCGTCAGCGGAACGCGCCGAGATCGGCGGCGAACGACAGGTCGCTGACGTGGGGCGAGGCTGGGCTGGCTGCAGCCGCCGCGTCAGCTGGTGGGAGGAGGGCGTGAGCCAGGGTCGCGAACTGCCATGCCTTGTAGCGCTCCATGCTCCAGCCGCACTCGAGCGTGAAGGCGAGGTACGTCTCCGCGCGATGCAACCCGAACAGAAGGTCGAGCGCGAGGCCGGGGTCGAGCTCGTTCCGCAGCTCACCGCGGCGGACGAAGAGGTCGGCGATCACGCGGCCCATATCGGCCCGCCGACGACGGACGACCCCTTGCCACGCCCTGGCCACGTCGGGGTCGACGCTCGCGGCCGCCTGCACAGCGGGCAGCAGGGGCCCCACGCGGCGGTAGATCTCGTTGCCGTGCTCGACGATGAGCGCGAGCCGGCGCGGGCCGGAGGAGGCCTCCGCGACCTTCGCCAGCCACTCCCTCGCGGTCACCTCCTCCGGCTCGTTCGGGCCCCCTCCCGCGATGGTGAGCGCCGCGATGAGCAGCTCCGCCTTCGTGTGGAAGACGAAGTAGACGGTTTGGACGGCAACGCCGGCGTCACCGGCGATCGCCTCCATCGTCGTCGCCGCGTAGCCCAACGCGGAGAAGCGAACGAGGGCTGCCTCGGCGATGCGGCGCCGCGTCGCGCGAGCTCGTGCGGCCCGCTTCGATGAGCCGACGGGTCGGGGATTGACGACTGCCATACAGAAGATGATACTGCGTGCCATCACTAGTGGTCGACTCTAGTAACGGGAGGTTCGCGCGTGGCCGCGGTCATCGAGTGGACGACTGAGATCGCGCGGACGCCCGAGGATGTGTTCGACTACCTCTCGGACCAGGGCAACGAGCGCGCCTGGAACCCCGACTGCGTGTCGATCGAGAAGCTGACGGACGGTCCGGTCGGCGTCGGCACGCGGTTCCGCGCGAAGTGGAAGCAGGGTCCGGCGGTGATCACCGAGGTGACCGCCTACGACCGCCCACGATCGTGGACCTACACGAACGGCGGGTCGATCGGCTGCGTGCTCACGTGCACGCTGGAGGCGACGAGATCCGGCAGCACGCGGATGACATCGCGGGGTCTGTGGAGCGCGAAGGGCCTCGCCCGCCTGTTCTTCCCGATCTTCATCCGCATGATGCGGCGAACGGAGCTCAAGATCATGGCAAACGCGCGCCGTGCCTTGGAGGAGCACCGGGACGGTGAGCGCGCTTGATCGCGGCGGCCGGCGTCTGTTCGATCGTGTTCGGGCTGGGCTTCGGGCTGCCGGGGGTTCTCGGCACGCTCCACGTCGCTGGCACGGTCCACCCCGACCCCCGCCTCGAGGAGCTCCGGCGGCAGCGGGACGTAGTCGAGGAGCGGACGGCCGCCGGACTACCTGCCGAGCGAGCACTCCAGTGGCTCCGCGCCCTGGGCGAATCGCTCCAAGCCACCGAGAAGTCGAAGGAGAAGGCGGACGTGATGCACGCCAGCTACGACCGGATCACGGTCGCCGGCCCCGGGATCGTGGGTGTCCGGCTGACGCAGGCGGCGTACGCGCGGTTTGGCGCTGGCACTGCCCGAAAAGGTTGAACTGGCGCGCCCGACAGGATTCGAACCTGCGACCTTCGGCTCCGGAGGCCGACGCTCTATCCGCTGAGCTACAGGCGCGCGCGTCCACGGCGGAGCACCGCGGGCACCGAGTCTACCACCGGCCATCAGGCGCGGCTGTGGGTGAAGATGCGGACTCCGGATCTGTCCACGGTCGCCCACACCAGCGCGGCTCCGGGCCACGGCGCCGTCCCGGTGAGCGCGGCGAGGGCGTCCTCCGGGTGGGCGGGAAACGCGACGCGGAGCTGCTGCGTGAACGCGGCAGCGACCGCCCGGGTCGTGCGGGTGCGGCGGACCACCATGAGCCGCGAGGACCGTGGTTCGCCGTCCAGGCGTGCCCACCCATCCCAGCTCGGGAGCGAGGCTGCCTTCTCGTTCGACCATCGGACCAGCTGCTCCAGGCGCCGCAGCTCACTCTGCAGCTCCACGGCCAGCGCGATGCCCTCGCGTGGGTCGACGAGGACCGCGTCGACCCAGCCGCGGGACGGGTGGCGCACCGGGACCTCGGTGTGGACGGTCCAGCGCGGGTGAAGCGAAGCGAGCAGCGCCTCCAGCATCCGTGCCTGGTGCCCGTCGCGGACGAGCGGTCCGGTGCCGGGGTAGAGGCGGCACGAGAGGTCGGCGCCGAGCGCGATCGCGATGCGCGCATATGTATCGTGTGACGGATGCTCCTTCCCGGCGAGGATGCGGTGGAGGTACCCGCGATCCACGCCGGCTGCACGGGCGAGAGCGGCGACCGGGATGCCGGCGTCCGCTCGAAGACGCTCGAGGTCGTCCGCCAGGGCGCGGTGCAGCCGCGCCGCCATGCGGGCCGCTGCGCGCGTGACGTTGATCTGCGTCATGCGCGGATCGCACCACGCGACGGTCGACCGAGGCTCACCCGGGGCTTCGTCGGCACGTGTGCCGGGGTCGGCGGACGGTACCGCCCCCTCGGCCGTGACTGGCACGCATCTTCGCGGACCCTCGGGTGTCGTGCCGATGACCCGCAGGCATCGCGGCGGCGGCGGGTGACGCGTGGGGGGCTCCGGCGACGCCGATCGAGGTCGCGCTGATGCGCCCGGGGGCACGGCGGCGACGGTGCACCCCCGCGAAACGTGAGTGGCAGTCACGCCCCGGGCCGGGATCGGGCCCCGGGCCCCGGTCCGGGGCGGGAGGCCGGGATCCGGGCGGCAGGCCATGATCGGGCCCCGGGCCGGTATCCGGACGGGAGGCTGGGCCCCGGACCCGGATCGGGCCCGTGGCCTGGGTTCGCGCGGGGGGCACGGGGTCGGCCGTCGCCGGCGGTCGGGCCGCCGGGGATCGGCAGCATCGGACGATGCGACGATGCGACGCCCCCGCCCGTGAAACCCCGGAGAATCCGAAGCGGCTCCTTGCGGAGCCGCTTCGACGCTGTCCCGGTGAAGTACCCGACGAGTCGGGTCACCTTCTGCCACGCGACGCAGGCATCTGTCACGCCGGCTGAACCGGCTACCCTAACCCAACCTACCCATGCCTTCGCCGCTGGGGCAGCGGGCTGACGTGCAGCACCGTTACTGTACCGTCGCAGGGGCTCGGGACCAACCCCTTTGGCTTAGGGTGTGGTTAAGAGACCTTAACCTTCGACGAGCCGCGCGTCCCCGTGCGATGCGCGCCGGCACCGGGAGGACGGACCATGAGCTTCCTCCAGAAGGCGAAGGAGGCCGCTGCGCAGGCTGCGGCGCAGGCGGCCGAGCAGGCCAAGTCGGTCGGCTCCCAGGTGGGCGAGCAGGCCCGGGTCCTGGGCGAGAAGGCACAGGATCCGGTCGCCCAGGCGCGCGCGAAGCGTCAGGCGGCGGAGGCGCTGCACAAGGCGCGCCGCGGCGTGAACACGATGGTCGAGCGGATCGACCCCGGCACGCTCGCGGACCTCATCATCAAGTCCACCGCGCTGCAGGAGATGACGAACCGCGCCCTCAAGCAGAAGGGCTCGCCCTACCGGATCCAGGAGATCGTGATCACCGCCTCGATCCCGCCGGGCGTCAGCTTCGCGATCGGGCGCGTCCACGACGACGAGGCTCGCGGCGAGGAGATGGTCTCGTCGGTCGAGCTGGTGGAGGAGGCGAAGCTCGCTGAGGAAGCGATCGTCAGCCTCGACGGGACCGAGGTGTCGACCGCCGCGCTCGAACGGAGCCTGGCGCGGCCGGCCGGCGAGGAGGGCGACGACCCGGCCGAGGAGGATCCCGCGGCCGGGTCGTGAGCAGGTCCGGGCAGCCGGACCGCGGGCGGGCCCTTACGCCTCCTCGACGATCGTCACCGTCTCCATCGCGACCGGGTCGAGCGGCAGGTCGCGGGCGCCGGTCCGCTCGGCGGCGATGGCATCCACGACGTCGAGGCCCTTCGTCACCTGCCCGAAGATCGTGTAGTTCTTCGGCAGCTTGCCCGAGAGGTCCGCGAGGCAGATGAAGAACTGGCTGCCGTTCGTGTTCGGGCCGGCGTTGGCCATCGCGACGGCGCCGCGGTAGTAGTCGCCGCCGAACGGCTCGTCCGCGAACGAGTACCCCGGGCCACCGGTACCGACGCGACCGGTGTTGAGCGACGCCTTCTTCCCGTGCTGACCGTCCCCACCCTGGATGACGAAGCCGGGGACGACGCGATGGAAGACGACGCCGTCGTAGAAGCCCTTGCCCGCGAGGTCGATGAAGTTCTGCGCAGCCTTCGGCGCGCCGTCGGTGTAGAGCTCGATCTCGATGTCTCCGCGCTCGGTCGCGAGGATCGCCTTCGTCGTCACGGGTGCTCCTTCGATCGGCCCGGACGGGCCGGGCGGGATGGGGCCGGCGACCGGCCGACGGTCGCCGGGCGATGGGCGAGCTACGGGGAGACGGTCACCTTGGTCATGACGACCGGGTCGTCCGGGATGTTGTTCGGCGGGCCGCTCTGGGGCGCGGCGGCGATCTTGTCCACGACGTCCATCCCCTGCGTGACCTTGCCGAAGATCGTGTAGTCCTTCGACAGCTGCCCGGTGAGGTCCTCGAGGACGATGAAGAACTGGCTGCCGTTCGTGTTCGGGCCGGCGTTGGCCATGGCGAGCGTCCCGCGGACGTACTCGCCGACCACCGGCTCGTCGTCGAACTCGTAGCCCGGACCGCCGACGCCCATGTGCTGCGGCTGCTCGATCGGCACGCGCGCGAACTGCCCGTCGCCGCCCTGGATCACGAAGCCGGGGACGGTCCGGTGGAAGACCACGCCGTCGTAGAACCCGCACTGCGCGAGCGCCACGAAGTTGCCGGCCGCCATCGGCGCGAGGTCGCCCGAGACCTCCGTGATGATCGTGCCCACCGTGGTCTCGATGGTGACGGTCTTCGTCTCGCCCGCCTTGAGCGGCGCGACCTGGTCGGCGCTCTGCGGGCACGACGACAGGTCCGGGGCGGCCGACGGGTTGGGGTCCGGCGTCGGCGTGGGCGTGGGGACGGGCGTGGGGGTCGCCGGGGCGATCGACGGGAGCGTGGGTGCGGGCGTCGCGGCGCTCGAGCAGGCGGCGAGGGCGACGGCCGCGATCGCGACGAGCGCGGCGAGCCGGACGGTCCGGCGGCCGGGCGTCGGGCGGTGGACGGGGTTCATGCGGTCTCTCCACTGGTGGCCGGTCGTGGTGCCCCCGCGCTCGGGGGGTCTCCGCGGGCGCGGTCGGGGTCGGGGTCGGTCGGCCGGAGCGCCGGGGGGCGCAGCGGCATGGAGGAGGATAGCGGCGAAACGGCCCGCGGTCCGTGGGGGTGCGGGCAGCGGTCTGCGGTGGGGCCGGGCCGCGGTCCGGAGGCACTCCGCCGCGGTCCGCCAGCGGGCGTGCGGCGGGGGCCGGTGGGCCGCGGTCCGGCGGCGAGAGTGCGGTGGTGCCGCGCCGCGGTCCGGCGGCGCTCCCCCGCGGCCCGAAGGCCTCGGAGACCGCGCCGTGGCGACATGGATCAGGCGGCGCGCGCGATCGCGTCGGCGAGGTCGATGCGACCGGAGAGGATGGCCTCTCCCAGGATGACGGCCGCGATGCCCGTGTCGCGGACGCGCGCGATCCCGTCGAGGTCGGTCACGCCGCCCGCCACGAGGAAGTCGGCGTCGTGGGCGGCGGCCAGCCGCCGCAGCGCCGCCGCATCCGGCTCCGCGCCGCCGTGCGAGAGGACGAACCGCCGCACGCCCGCCTCCACCAGATCGCCGACCAGCGCGTCGAGCGAGGTCGGGCGCGCCCGACCTCGCCATGGGTACTCGGCGAGGCGCTCGGGCCGCGGGTCCAGCCCGACCGCGAGCCAGTCGCCGGCCACCGCCAGGCACGAGGCGAGGAGTCCGGGACGGTCGGCGACGCCCATCGCGACCACCGCGCGGGTCGCGCCCGATGCGAACGCCAGCCGGATGGCGTCGGGGTCCTCCATCCCGCCCGCGACTTGCAGCGGGACGGCCACCCGCGCGGCCACCGCGGAGATGGCCTCGAGGTTCCTCGGAGTGCCCGCGCGCGCACCGTCGAGATCCACCACGTGGATGGCGCGCGCCCCCTGCGCGACGAGGCGCTCGGCGATCCGGTCGGGCCGGTCCGTGGGCGCGCCGACGCCCGCGGCGGACCCGGGCCAGAAGACGACGCGCGACCGGCCGCGCTCCACGTCGATCGACGGGATCACCTGCATCGGGGGCCCCGCCGATCGGTGGCGCCGGCCCGGGCCCCGGGTGCCGGCACGACCGCGACCACCGCGATGGGGTGCGCCACGCCCGTCCCAGCGCGGGCCACCACCGTGGACCCCGCCGCCGGGACGGTCGACGGCCCCTCCGCGCACGCGGCCGCCGACCACGGCGGCCGCGTGCCGCCCATCTCCCGGCCCGGGCTCAGATCCGCCCGCCGGGCGCGGCTGCCGGGACGGTCAGCGCCCAGGCAGCTCCGGCCCCTGCGGCGTCGAGCAGCCGGCGGTGGAAGCTGATCGGCAGGCTGCCGTTCCGCAGGAGCGTGTCGTGGAACCCGCGGAGGCTGAAGTCCGCGCCCAGCCTGCGGCGCTCGCCCTCCCGGAGCTGGAGCAGCAGCACCTTGCCCAGCAGGTAGCTCAGCTGGTAGGTGGGCGTGTACGTGTAGCGCAGGATCTCGGCGTGGGCGTTCGCCTTCTCGAAGCTGGTCCGCTCGACCAGGAAGCGCGTCGCCTCGTCCACCGTCATCTCGCCGCGATGCATCCGCACGTCGAGGACCATGCGGCAGGCTCGCCAGATCGCGTCCGTGTGGACGTTGAGCCAGAAGAGCGGGGCGTCGTCGAAGCCCTCCTCGCGCATCATCTGCTCGGAGTACATCCCCCAGCCCTCGACGAACTCGGGGGCGTCCACCAGCAGCCGCACGAGCGAGGGGTGGCGCGAGGCCACGCTCAGCTGCAGGTGATGGCCCGGGTACGCCTCGTGGACGCTGGTGTTGCTCATCGAGCTGCGGCTGTGCTCGCGCATCGCGTTGGGGTCGTTGCCCACCGAGGGCGTGACCACGTAGATGCCCGAGGGCGACGGGTCGAACTTCGGCGGCTCGAAGTACGCGGCGAACGGGATCACGTTCCGCAGGTACTCGGGCGTCGGGATGATGTCCAGCCGCTCGTCGTCCGGCACCGTCACGATCCCGTGCGCGACCAGGTGGGCGCGGGCGCGGGCGGTGTACGCCCGGTACTCCTCGAGCGCCTCCTCGAAGGTCGCGGGATGGTCCGACTTCATGCGGTCGATGACCTGGGCCTCGGTCGCCGTCGGGTCGATCTCGCGTGCCGTCGCGACGCGGCGCTCGCTGTTCAGACGGAGCTGCTCCTCGCCGATCTCGAGGATCTCGTCGGCGTCGAGCCCGTCGAACGCGCGGAGGCCGACGAGCTCGTCGAAGCTGTCGTTGCCGAGCGCCCAGTCGTCGCCGGCCCGGGCGAGTGTGGAGCGGAGCCAGTCCGCGTACTCGGCGGTGGCCGTCGTGGCGGCCGCGACGGCGGTGTCGAGTCGCCGCTTCTCCGGGTCGGCAAGGACGCCCTCCGCGGCGGCCACGAACTCCGCGAAGAGGCCGGGCATGTCCCGGGCGGCCTCGATCTCGAGCTGCTGCCACGTGCGGACGGGCGTGCCGGCCAGGCGCGAGCGGCTCTCGGCGAGGAACGCGGGCACGGCCTCGAGGCGGGCCGTGATCGACGCGAGGCGCTCGGTGAGCGGCGCGAAGTCGCGCGCGAAGAGCGCGAACAGCCCGTCGCCGACCGTGTCCATCGCCATCCCTCGACGCTCCCACACCCGGTGCGTCTCGAGATCGAACAGGCCACGCCGGACGACCAGGGCCTGGAGGTCGCGTTCGAACCGCGCCGCCGGCGACAGGCCGGCCGCGTCGAGCCCCTCGACGGCGGCGAGGTGAGCGCGCTCGTCGGCGATCTCGCCGAGGACGGCGTCGCGCTCGCCGCTGGGGAGCCGCCCGTCCTGCGAGTGGATGCCGAGGTATGTCGCGAGGTCCGGGTGGGCGACGACCTGCCGGACGACGCGCTCCTCCACGAGGTCCCAGAAGCGCGCGTCGAGGGGGCCGTCGTCGGCCGACGGAGCGGGGCGGGTGAGGATCGTCTCGGACACGGGAGCTCCTGGTGGTGCGGGGGTCGGGCGGGTCAGGCGGGTCAGGCTCGTCGGGCGGGCCGGTGGGCGGTGCCGGTCGGGGCGCCGACGACGACGGTGTCGGCCAGGGCCGCGCGGACGGCGGCGATCGTCGCGTCCACGTCGTGGGGCTCGACGCCGTAGTGGGTGACGGCGCGGATCGCGCCGTGCGGGTACGGGACCATCAGGACCCCGCGGGCCTCGAGCGCGGCGAGGAACGCGGCGCGGTCGCGGGCGACCCGGAAGACGACGAAGTCGGTGGTGATCCGATCCGGGTCCAGGCGACCGGGAGCCGGCTGGACGATCCCGCCGGGGCTCTCGACGCCGTCGAGGTCGGCCAGGCCCTCGGCGAGGCGGCGGGCGTTCGCGTGGTCGTCCGCGAGCCGGCCGATCGTCCCGTCCGGGCCGTCCGACAGGGCGACGAGCCCGGCCGCCGCGAGGATCCCGGCCTGCCGCATGCCGCCGCCCAGGAGCTTGCGGGCGCGCCGGGCGCGCCAGATGAAGTCGCGGGTGCCCACGACGACCGACCCGACCGGGCACGCCAGCCCCTTCGACAGGCAGAAGGTGACGCTGTCGGCCGGTCCGGCGAGGTCCCGCGGGTCGGCGCCGAGCGCGACGACCGCGTTCCAGAAGCGGGCGCCGTCGACGTGGAGCGGAACGGCGTGCGCGCGGGCGATGTCCGCGACCGCGCGCGTGTAGGCGGCGGTCAGCGGCCGCCCGCCGGAGTGCGCGTGCGTGTTCTCGATGGTCACGAGGCCGGTGATGGGCTCGTGCGGGTCCGACGGGTCGCGGAAGGCGGCCTCGATCTCGTCGAGGCGCATCGTGCCGTCGGGGCTGCTCTGCAGCGTGCGGACGCTCGCGCCGACGACCACGGCATGTCCGGCGGCCTCGTCCATGACGGTGTGACTCTCGAAGGCCGCGATCGCCTCCTGCCCCCGCGCGAGGTGGGCCATCAGGGCGACGAGGTTCCCCTGGGTGCCGGAGCTGACGAAGAGGCCGGCCTCCTTGCCCAGGAGCGCCGCGGCGCGCTCCTCGAGAGCGTTGACGGTCGGGTCGTCGCCGAAGACGTCGTCGCCGAGCTCGGCCTCGGCCATGGCCCGGCGCATGGCCGGCGTGGGGTGGGTGACGGTGTCGGAACGGAGGTCGATCGGGCGCTGCATCAGGACGCGAGGATAGCGCGGGCGGCGGGGCGGCCGCGGGGACGGGCGCATGACCCCTCGTGCGGGCGGGGGCCGGCCCGAGCGCGCGCGTGCGGGCGCGGCGCGAGCGCGCGGGCGGGCCCGTGACGGCCTGGCCGCGGGACGGGCAGGGGGTGCGACCCCGCCCCTACCGACGCTCCCCGACGATCGCCCGCAGGCCCGCCGGCAGCTCCTCCGTCCCGAAGGCCGTCCCGACCCGGGCATCGACGCCCTCGGCTGCCAGCAGCTCGGGCACGCGCGAGACATCGACGAGCACGTTGACGTGGACCTCGTCGTCGCGCCGCCACGTCCCGTCCGGCTGCCGCGTGAAGACGGCCATCGTCCGCACGAACCGCGCCGGCGCCGGCATCGACCGCTCCGTCACGATCGCCCAGTCGTCGCCTGCCCGTCCGAACCACGGCTGGCCGCCGACGGCCTCCGCGTAGTCGAGGTCGCAGAGGTCGATCGCCAGGATCCCACCCGGCCGGAGCGCCCGGGCGATCGCGACGAGGGCCCGGTCGATGGCGCCCTCGTCCGGCAGGTAGCTCAGCGCGTGCCCCACGGAGACGATCGCGTCGGCAGCGGGGATGGGGTCGTCCGGCAGCGTCAGGCGCCGGACCTCCACGGCCCCGCGGGCGTGGTCCGCGGCGATCTCGAGCATCGCCGGCGACGCGTCGGTGGCGATGACGCGGTGGCCGGCATCGACGAGATGTCGGGTGAGGAGGCCGCTCCCGCAGCCGATCTCCACGACCAGGCCGCCGCGCTCGCGGACGGGTCGGAGCAACTCGAGGATCCCGGGCGCGCACCGGTTCGCGTGGTGGGCGAACCCGAGGTGGTGGACGAGGGCAAGGTCGTGCCGGTAGTAGGGGTCGTCGGCGGTCACCGGCGGATGCTACGCGACCCGGCGAGGGGGCGGGGGACGTGCGCCCCGGGCGCCCGGCGCCGACCGGACGGCCCCCGGGCCCATGGGCCGCGCCGGAGTCGGTCGCGGCCGGAGTCGGTCGCGGCCGGGGGTCGCGGCCGGGGCGCGGGGTTCGGTCGCGGCCCGGACGTCGGTCGCGGCCCGGACGCATCCTTCGTGCTACACTCCGCTACCGCCGCACGGACCCGTGGTGTAGCGGCCCAACATGCCAGCCTGTCACGCTGGAGATCGCCGGTTCGAATCCGGTCGGGTCCGCCATATCGATGCCCTCGACGCCCCGCCACCGCGGGGCGTCCTCCATTCCGACGCCCTCGATCCCCTCAGGCGCCCGCGATCCCCGCGAACAGATCGTCCTCCGGCAGCGGAGTGTCCACCCGCGAGGCGGTCCGCACGAAGACCTCCTGCCCGCCGAGCTCCTGCCAGGCCTCCGGGCCCAGCGCGAAGAGCGGGTTGTCCGTCGAGATCTGCGTCGCGTGGCACGCCAGTGCAGCGAACCGCTCGTGCGCGAAGGCGGAGACGTCCACCCGGGTCGTGATCGTCGCCGGGTCGATCGTCATGCGGGCCATGTACGCCTCGAACTGCGCGAGCTGCTCGGGCGTCGCGTCCTCCGGCGGATCCCAGAAGGACCGGATCCCGCGCTCTCGGAGCATCTCCATCATCCGGGCGCGCATCTCCGGGTCCCAGGCCTGCTCGTACAGCTTCGACGGCGCCCAGGGCCCCAGCCCGCCCTCGGCGATCGAGGGGCCGGTCCCGCCGTGCTCGGGGGCGAGCTGCTCCGGGTACCAGGCCGGGTCTCCCGCCCGCTCGAAGGCCGGGAGCGTCACGCGGTGGACCTGGATATGGTCGGGGTGGCCGTAGGAGCCGAAGTCGTTGTAGGTGGTCACGACGTCGGGGCGGTACTGACGGATGAGCCACACGAGCCGTCGGGCCGCGTCGTCGATCGGCGCCTGCCAGAAGCACCGGGGGTCGCGGTTGCCGGGGTCGCCCATCATCCCGGAGTCGCGGTAGCCGAGGTTCTCCCACTCGGTGACGCCCAGCTCGGCCATGGCGGCCTCCAGCTCGGCGGCGCGCATCTCGCCCAGGCGGCGGTGGTTCTCCTCGGTGTCGAGCTCGGGCACGACGATCTCGCCGAGCTCGCCGCGCGTGCACGTGACGAGGACGACGCGCTTGCCCTCGCGGACCGCGCGGGCCATGGCGCCGCCGGTCCCGATGATCTCGTCGTCGGGATGGGCGTGGACGGTCATGAGGGTGGGGCGATGGACGGCGGGGGCGATCTCGGACATGGCGCGCATCGTACGGCGGCCCCGCGCCGCGGTCCATCGTCGCGGTCCATCGTCGCGACGGCGCCGTGCCGCCGGGGCGCGGGCGGGCGCCTGGCCGGCCGATCGGCAGGCGGCGAGGCTGCCGATCGGGGCGCGTGCGGGCGCCGGGGCGCGGGCGGGCGCGCATCGTCGCCGCGGGGTACCGTGGACGCGATGCCTCGACGAACCCCCCACCGCCTCGGCCCATCCCGTCTGCCCGCGCACCTGGCCGCGCCGGCCGTGGTCGCGCTCGCGCTGGCGATGGCCGCGTGCACCCCGTCCGACGCGGGCCGCGCATCGGACACGCCGACGACCACGGTCGCACCGGTCCCGTCGGGGAGCGTCACGGCCGGCGCGGGCCCGACCGGGATGCCCGGCGCGACCGGGGATGGCGCCACGCCTCCTGCCGCAACAGGCGGGTCGACCTCCGGCGCGTCGCCGGGAACGTCCCCGGGCGGCGCCCCGACCCCCGACGGCCGACCGATCGCGGAGCGCGTCGAGCTCTCGCTCCAGGAGCTGCCGGCGCGCTTCGACAGCCCGCTCTTCGCGACCGGCGACGGCACCGGCGCCGGACGCCTGTACGTCGTCGAGCAGCGAGGGGTCGTCCGCGTGGTCGGTCCCGACGGCTCCGTCGGATCGGAGCCCTTCGTCGATCTCTCCGACAGGATCTCGGCGGGCGGCGAGCGCGGGCTCCTGGGCCTGGCCTTCCACCCGCGCTACGCGGAGAACGGCCTCCTCTACGTCGACTACACGGACCGCGACGGGAACACCGTGGTCAGCGAGCTCCGCCGGGCACCGGGGTCGGACGCGCGCGCGGACGCGGGATCCGAGCGCGTCCTGCTGCGGATCGACCAGCCCTACCCGAACCACAACGGCGGGATGATCGCGTTCGGCCCGGACGGCTTCCTGTACGTGGGGATGGGCGACGGCGGCTCGGGGGGCGACCCGCAGAATCGGGCTCGCGACCTCTCGACGCTGCTGGGGAAGATCCTGCGGGTCGACGTGGACCGGCGCGATCCCGGCCTCCAGTACGCGGTCCCGCCGGACAACCCCTTCGTCGGGCGCGATGGTGCACGGCCGGAGATCTGGGCCTCGGGCCTCCGCAACCCCTGGCGGTTCTCGTTCGACCCGGCGACCGGCGACCTCTGGATCGGGGACGTGGGCCAGGGCGCATGGGAGGAGGTCGATCGACTGACGGCCGCCAGCGGTGGCGGCCGGGGGGCCGACCTGGGCTGGCGGCTGATGGAGGGCCGGGCCTGCTACGACCCGCCGTCGGGCTGCGAGGAGGCCGGCCTGGTGATGCCGCTGGCCGTCTACGGGCACGACGTCGGCTGCGCGGTGACGGGCGGATACGTCGGCCGACAGCCCTCACCAGGGTCGTCCGGGGGCTCGGTGTCGTCCGCGCTCGACGGGGTCTACCTCTTCTCCGACTCGTGCAGCGGCCGGATCTGGGGCGTGGACGCGGCGGGTCCGGACGAGCAGGAGCCCTCCCTCCTCCTGGAGAGCGGGCGGCCGATCGTCTCGTTCGGTCGCGGGGACGACGGCGAGCTGTACGCGGTGGACATCGGCGGCTCGGTCCTGCTGATCGTCGCGACCCCCCGGTAGCGAGCGTCACGCGGGGCGCGGCCGCGGGGGCGCAGCGGCTCCCACCACCGAGGCCGGCCGCGTGGTCGCGGCGGATCCCCGCGCGTGCTCTCGGCCCTGCCGGGAGCGATGATCCCGCGTCGATCCCGGGTCGATCGGCCGTCGAGTGGCCCGGGGCATCCTCCCGGGTACCGCCGGCGGATCCCTCCGCGGCGGTGGACGGGTCCCGTCCGGCGCCACAGCTGGAGGGTCCCCGATGCCGGGAGCCACGCCCATCGACCCCCGCCCGCCCACCATGCGGCTCGCACGTGCCGTCCTGCGCGGACCGTCCGGGCCACGACGCATCCTCGCCGCGGCGGCGATCGCGGGCCTCGTGCTCGCGTGGTCCCTGCCGTCCACGGTGCGCGGCGCCGACGACTCGGCCATCGGCGGTGCCAGCGGCGGCGCGGCACCCCGCGGCGTCGCCCCGAAGTCCACCGTCGTCCAGGACGCCGCCTGGCTGGCCGCCAAGTCCGCGCACCGGACGGTCCTCGGTCCGGACGGGAACCTCGTCGCCACCGACCTGCCGATGACGGAGCTGCCGACGGTCAAGAGGCTCGTGACCGCGGACACGGCGCTCGTCGTCGAGCCCCTCGGGGTCGGGATCGACGACCGCGGGACGTCCTACGTGGACGCCAACTACTGGAACTTCTGCGCTCCTGGAGGCGCGACGGTCGCCGCGTACTACTTCGGGTCGTCCCGGGTCGTCGCGCGACCTGCCGCGTACTACATCGAGCCCTACGGGCCGCGACGCGTGCGGACGTACTGGGCGTCGGCCGACTCCGTCAACGGCTATCCGACCAAGGGCCGGTCGTACCTCATGTACATGGCCGAGCAGGTCTTCCCGCCCGGCTGGGCCACGCCCGGCCTCGCCGAGTTCAGCTACTACCCGACCCTCGGCGCCACCCTGCCGGACACGCGCGACGCGCTCAACTGGGAGATCTCCGGCCACGCCGCGGGCTGGGCCACCTGGTACTACGCCCTGCAGCCGGCGTGGGGCGGACGGTGGTCGGAGGCGCAGCTCCACGCGGATGTCGCGTGGGACATCGGGTACGACAACCGTCCCGTCGTCGTCGCGGTCGACACGGCGTACCTCCCCAACTGGTCACGCTCGCTCGGGCACTCGATCGTCATCGTCGGGTACGACGACATCGCCCGGACCTACACGTACCTGGACACCTGTGGGCGGGCCTGCAACGGGAGCGCAGGGAACCGCAACGGCGGGGTCTACACGGTGAGCCAGCGCGCGATGTACCTGGCGATCGCGTCGTGGGGCACCGGCTACCTGTACTGAAGGCGGCGCGGCGCCGGGCGCGCAGCCCGGCGCCGTCCCACCACCACGGAGGGATCCGCATGCGCAGGAGCAACGTCACCGCGGCGGGCGCCGTCGCCGGCACCGCCGCGGCCATCGCCGCCCTGGCGACCGGCGCTGCTCTGGCGACCGCGTGCGCCCTCCTCGCCCCCGGGACCGCGCTGGGGGCGGGTGCGTCGGAGGCCCCGTTCGCGGAGGCGTTCGCGCGCGCCCGCCTCGTGATCGTGGCCACGGTGAAGGCGGCGCCGCCGGTCGAGCCCGGGTTCCGCCTGGTCGTCGAGCAGGTCGTCAAGGGCGACGCCGCCGGCGAGCTGACCTTCCCCGCCGAGGCGACCTCCGTCTCGCTCGTCCCGGGCTCGCGGGTCGTCGTCCTCGCGATGGATCCTCGTTCGCTCGACTTCCGCGGGACGTGGACGCTCGCGGTGGCGCCGGACGGCTCGATCGCCGCGGACGGGCTGGAGGACGCGCCAGCCACGGTGGGCGAGCTCATGGCGGCGTACGCGGAGGCGGCGCCCACGGACGCGGGGCCCGCGGGGACGGCGCCCCGGCCGACCGCGAGCGGCGGTGAGGGCCGCGAGGGCAGCGATGGCTCCGCCTCGGGCACTGGCGGGGCGCCCGGCGGCAGCGAGGGGGGCCCCGGTCGGCCGCCAGCCGCGGTCGGGGTCGCGGTCGCAGCGGTGGTCGTTCTCGGCGCGGTCGTCCTGCTGGGCGCCGTCGCCGCCCGACGACGCGGGCGACGGCCGTGACCCGGGACCACCGCGGCGTCCGCTCGACCGCACCATGCGCAGGCCTCGGTGACGGCGCGGGACCTCCCGGCTCGTACCCGACGCCCCGCGCTGTACCCTGCAACCCATGTGCCGCAGCATCAAGACGCTCCGGCGGGCGGACGCGCCCGCCTCCGACGACGAGATCCGCGCCGCCGCCCTCCAGTTCGTCCGGAAGGTCAGCGGGTACCGGGCGCCGTCCCGCCGGAATGCCGAGGCGTTCGAGACGGCCGTCGAGGAGGTCGCGGACGCGTCGCGCCGCCTGCTCGACGCCCTCGCGGCCGCGACGCGCTGAAGCCTGCGAGGCGCGCCGGACGGCCCCGGATCCCATCACCCGCCGGCGGCGCCCGCCAGGGCGCCTCCCCAGGAGCTGACATGCCACCCGACCCGCTCGACGACAGCCCGGCGCCGGCAGTGCGCGGCCGGGAGGACCCCTTCGGGCGGGCGGGCGACCCCGGGCCGCTCGACGGGATCCGCGTCGTGGACTGCTCCACGGTCCTCGCCGGCCCGTACTGCACGATGCTGCTCGGGGACCTCGGCGCGGACGTGATCAAGGTCGAGCCGCCCGAGGGCGACGGATCGAGGGCCTGGGGACCGCCGTGGGTCGGCGCCGGCGCCGCCGGCGAGGGCGACCCGGGGACGGCCGCCTACTACCTGTCGGCCAACCGCAACAAGCGCAGCATCCGGCTCGACCTGAAGTCCCCCGATGGGGTCGAGGTCCTCCGCCGCCTCCTCGCCGATGCGGACGTCCTCGTGGAGAACCACCGGGTCGGCGGGTTCGCGGCGCTCGGCTTCGACGACGCGAGGCTCGAGGCCATCAACCCGCGCCTGATCCACCTGGCGATCTCCGGGTTCGGCCCGAGCGGACCGGAGGCGCGCACCCCGGGGTACGACTTCGTCGTCCAAGCGGCGGCCGGGATCATGTCCATCACCGGCGACGCCGACGCCGACGGCGGTCACCCGACCAAGGTGGGCGTGGCGATCAGCGACCTCACGACGGGGATGCTCGGGGCCGTGGCCGTCCTCGCGGCGCTCGACGGGCGGGACCGGACGGGATCGCCGGCGCACGGCCGCGGCCAGCGCATCGACATCAGCCTCTTCGAGGCGACGCTCGCGTGGCTGGCGAACCAGGCACAGAACGCGTTCGTCACCGGGAGCTCCCCGGGTCGGCGCGGCAACGCGCACCCCAACATCGTCCCGTACCAGACGTTCGCCACCGCGGACGGGGCGATCGCGGTCGCCGTGGGGAGCGAGCGGCAGTGGCCGCGCCTTTGCGATGCCCTGGGGATGCCCTCGCTCGCGACCGACCCGCGCTTCGCCACGAACGGCGACCGCGTGGCGCACCGCGACGACCTGGTGCCGATCCTCGCCGCGCGCCTGCGCGAGGAGACGTCGGCCACGTGGCTCGCCCGGCTCGCGGCCGCGGAGGTACCGTCCGGGCCGATCGCGACCGTCCTCGAGGCGCTGCAGAGCCCCCAGGCACGGGCGCGGGGCTCGGTCGTCGAGCTCGAGCACCCGGCCCTGGGGCGCGTGGCGCAGGTGGCGCCGCCGTTCACGCTGGCCGCGACGCCGGCGGCGGTGCGGACGCCGCCACCCGCGCTCGGCGAGCACACGGACGAGATCCTCGCGGAGATCGGGTACGACGCTGCGGAGATCGCGCGCCTCCGGACGGACCAGGTGGTGTAGGGGCGAAGGCCGAGCCGCCCGGCCGCGCGGCTGCGGGCCCCGCCCAGGCGCCGCCCGGCCGCCCTCACCCGCGCGGGGCGCGCTCCTCGGGCGGGCGGACGTGCCGGAACCCGCGGTACACGAGCAGGTCGTAGACGATCTTCAGCGAGCCCGCGATGAAGAACGGCACCGACGCGTACGCCACGCTCGCCGCCAGCGGCGCGGCGACGAACGGCGAGAGCCCGACCCCCACGGTGCGCGCGATCCCCGTGATGCCGGCCGCGGCCGACCGCTCGTCGGGCGCGACGACGGCCATCGTGTACGACTGTCGCGTGGGGACGTCCATCTGGCTGATGCTCATGCGCAGGAACCAGACGGCCACCGCGAGCCACGCCGTGGGCATGAGCGGGACGAGCATGAGGAGGACGTTGGACGGCAGGTGCGTGTAGACCATCGTCTCCACCAGGCCGATCCGGTGCGCCAGCCAGGTCGCGGCGAGGGCGGAGCCAGCCGCCAGGACGTTCGCGACGAACAGCACGCCGCCGAGGACCGCCGGCTCGAGCCCCCAGCGCGTGGCGAACCAGTAGGAGACCAGGCTCTGGATCACGAAGCCGCCGGCGAACGCGTCGAGGGCGAACAGCGCCGACAGCCGGGCGACCGTGCCCCGCGACCGATGGAGGCCCAGCCGTGAGGCGTGACTCGGGGCCGGGACCTCGATCGCGGGCGTGAGGAGGGCGAAGATCGCCGCCAGCGCCACTCCGGAGACGGCGTACGCGACGATGACCATCCGGTAGGCGTCGGTCGTGGCCGCGCCAGCATGCAGGAGCGACTGGACGCCGAGTCCGGCCACGAGCGTCCCGGTCGCCGTGGCGAGGGCGCCCGCCACCGTGTACCAGCCGAACGCGGTCGTCCGGCGCTCGTCCCCGACGACGTGCGACAGGGACGCCTGCTCCACGGCCAGGAACGGCCCGACCTCGTTGCCGCTCGGGCTCAGGACGCCGATGGTGGCGGAGACCACGATGACCCAGAAGTCGGTGGTGACCGCGAAGACGACGCCCGCCAGGAGCACGAGCGCGGCGCCGACGAGGAGGGTCCGCCGGCGGCCGAATCGATCGGCGCGGGTGGTGAGCAGGAGCGAGATGAGGGCGTCGCCCAGGAGGGTCGCGGCGAGCACCACGCCGACCCGGAACCCGTCGAGCCCGATCGCGGTGAGGTAGAGGACGAGCACCACGGACAGCCCGCCGTACGCGGCCATCCGGACGACGCGCGCCGCGAAGAGGAGCCGGACGTCGCGCGCGCCGAGCAGGGCCCGGGCGCCCACGGGCGCGGGCGCGGCCGGTCCCATCGGTCTCCCTAGAGCTCCTGGCGCCTGAAGGACGCCCAGGAGGCCACCGCGCAGCCGCCCACGATGGCGATCGACGCGACCACCGCCGGGACGAGGACGTCGGAGGGCTCGCCCAGCGCCACGTGCACGGCGGCGGTGGAGAGTGCGAGCGGAGTCCAGTCGCCGATGACCGGGAACGCCGCGAGGACCGACACCGCGACGAAGACCACGAACCCGACCCCGCCGGCCACGAGCTGGGAGCCCGAGACGGTGCTCGCGAGGAACGTGATGGCGGCGAACGCGAGCATCTGGAGCCAGAGCAGGAACGCGAGAAGCACGAAGCCCGGCAGCCCGAGCGGCTCGAACAGGATCGCCGTGTACAGCCAGTCGCCGGCGGCGGCCAGGACCACCGCCACCGCGAGCGTGACGGCGATCGCCAGGAGCTTCGCCCCGAGGAAGGCGCCCCGACCGGCGGGGAGGGTGAGGACGAACGCCGCCGTCCCCCGCTCCTTCTCCGCGGCGACCGCGCCCATCGCGAGGAGGATGGCGACGACGACCCCGAGCTGGCCCACGTTCTTGGCGAGCTGGGCCACGGCATCCGCGGTCGTCGGCGGCGGGAGCTGGATGACGGCCCCGGGGACCCCCGTGCCGATCGACCTGAGGATCTCCGGCGTGAACTTGGCGATGAGCGGGGAGGCGATCCCGAACAGCAGGAAGACCACCGCGACGATCACGATGCGCCGTGTCCGCCACTGCTCGAGCAGCTCCTTGCGCAGCAGCGTCGCGAATCCGGTCATCGGCGGCGCCCCGGATCGATGCCGGCCGGCCAGGCCGGGCCCGCCGCCGGCGGTCGCGCGCCCGGCAGTGCCGCCTCCTCGGGCGAGATGCGCCGACCGACGAGGTCGAGGAAGACGTCCTCCAGCGTGGGGCGCACGCGGGCGAGCGCGTCGATCGGGACGGCCGCGGCAGCGAGCGCTGCGAGGATGCGAGTGCTCGCGGCGTCGGGGTCGGCCACGCGGACGGTGACGGCGGGGCCCTCGGCGCGGGCGTCGGTGACGCCGTCGGTCGCCGCGAGGATGCCGGCCAGCCGACGGGCGTCCTCCGCGCGCCGGGCGTCGTCGCCGTCCCCGGCGACCTCGATCCGGAACGTGGGTGGGGCGTACCGCCCGATGAGATCCTCGAGGGGCGACGCGACGACCAGCCGCCCGCGGTCGAGGATCGCCACCCGATCGCAGACGCGCTCCACGTCCGTGAGGACGTGGGTGGAGAGCACCACCGTCGCCGTTCCCCGCAGGCGCTCGACGATCTCGAGGACGTCGCGGCGTCCCTCCGGGTCGAGCGAGCTCACCGGCTCGTCGAGGAAGAGGACCGCCGGGCGGCCGACGACCGCGGCGCCGATCCCCAGCCGCTGGCGCATGCCGCCCGAGTAGCCGCCGATCCGCCGTCCCCCGGCGTCGGCGATCCCCACCAGCTCCAGGACCTCGGAGACGCGCGAGCGCAGGGCGGCGCCCCGGAGGCCGTGCAGGCGTCCGGCCATCTCGACCAGCTCGCGGCCCTTCATCCAGCCGTAGTAGCGCGGCGCCTGATCCAGGTAGCCGATCCGGCTCCCCAGCGCGCCGGTGTCGCCCGAGCGGCGGATGTCCACGCCGGCGACCGTCGCCTCGCCCGCCGTGGGGTGGGCCAGGCCGAGCAGGAGGCGGAGGGTCGTCGTCTTCCCGGCGCCGTTGGGTCCCAGCAGCCCGAAGACGCTGCCCGCCGGCACGTCGAGGTCGAGGCCGTCGAGCGCGAGGACGTCACCGAAGCGCTTGGTCAGCGCCCGGGCGGAGATCGCGGTCGCGGCGGGGCTCGAGGTCTCCGTCACGCGTCCTCGCGGCCGAAGAGGAGGTAGACGATCGGCCCGAACAGCCCGATGAAGATGATGATCACGGCCCAGACCGCCTTGGGCAGGCCACGGACCACGCGCTGGGGGCGGGTGAGGTCCCAGAGGCCCCAGATCATCAGGCCGAGCTCGATCGCGATGACGGGCAGCAGCACCGCCACCATCGTCGTGGTGTCCACCGGCGCACTCTACGCCCGCGGCCGGGACGCGACCACGTGCCGGAGGATCCGGCACCACGGGCCGGACGGACGTGTCCCGGCGCCCGCGGGCTTCTGCGACGGGAGCCCCGCCCCGCGGCCCCCTGCGGGCACGAGACGGTGCCCGGCCACGGGGCCGATCCGCGGGCCTCCGCGACGCCCGCTGCTAGACTTCCCCCCGCCCCGGAAGCCGGGCGACGCGGGCCGCGCGGCCGGCGGACCGGCACCGGCGGCGGTGACGTGACAGGGAGGGGATCGGATGTCGGACGACCGCGAGCGCTGGGCCCTGGTGCTCGGCGCCTCGAGCGGGATGGGGGAGGCGACCGCGCTGGCCCTGGCGCGCGCCGGCTACAGCATCGCCGGCGTCCACCTCGACTTCCGCGCCGGCCTCAAGCACGTGGAGGAGGTCAAGGCCGAGATCGCGGCCGCCGGGCGCGAGGCTCTCTTCTTCAACGTCAACGCCGCCGACGACGAGAAGCGCGCCGGCGTCCTGGAGGCGCTCGCCGCCCGGTTCGCCGAGAGCACCGCCGCCGGGAGGTCCCCGCACCTGCGCGTCGTCGTGCACTCGCTGGCCTTCGGGTCGCTGCTGCCCTTTCTCACCGACGACCCCAAGACCCGCATCAGCCGCAAGCAGCTGGAGATGACGCTCGACGTCATGGCCAGCAGCCTCGTCTACTGGACCCAGGACCTCTTCGCCCTCGGGCTGCTCTCGGAGACCCGCATCTACGCCCTCACCTCGGAGGGGTCGACGCGCGTCATCCCCTCGTACGGCGCGGTCTCCGCGGCCAAGTCGGCGCTCGAATCCAACTGCCGGCAGCTCGCCATGGAGCTCGCGCGGGCGGGGACGGGCTGCTCGGTCAATGCGATCCGGGCCGGCGTGACCATCACGCCCGCACTGCTCCGGATCCCCCACCACAGCCTGGTGATCCGGCGGACGGAGAAGCGCAACCCGTCGGGCCGGATGACGACGCCCCAGGACGTCGGCGAGGCGATCGTGAAGCTGTCCGAGGACGGGCTCCTGTGGATGACGGGCAACGTCATCAGCGTGGACGGCGGCGAGTTCGTCACGGGGTCCTGAGCATGCCCGGGCGGGACGTCCGCTCCCGGGCGCGGGAGGCGGGCTCGGCATGAGCGGAGCGCCGGGCGCGGGAGCGCCGGCGGCCGCGGGGCGGCACGGCGGGCCGCGCGTCATCGTCGTCGGGTCCGTGAACGTGGACCTCGTGGTCACGGTGGAGAGGCTGCCGGCGGCCGGCGAGACGGTCACCGGCGGCACGTTCTCGCGCCACCATGGCGGGAAGGGCGGCAACCAGGCCGTCGCGGCGTCCAGGCTGGGCGCGCGCGTGGCGTTCGTGGGCGCCGTCGGGGGCGACGCGTTCGGCGGCGAGGCGCGCGCGGCGCTCGAGGCGGACGGCGTGGACTGCACCGGACTCCTGACGCTGGCGGGCACCGCGACCGGCGTCGCGCTCATCCTCGTCGACGCGCGCGCCGAGAACGAGATCGCGGTGGCCTCCGGGGCGAACGCCGCGCTGACCCCCGACGCCGTGCGCGCGGAGCTGGCGCGGCTGGAGCCGGGGCGTGGCGACGTGATCCTCGTCGGCACCGAGATCCCGGTGGCCGCGGCGGCGGCGGCCCTCGCCGCGGGCCGGGAGGCCGGGGCGCGGACGATGCTCAACCCAGCCCCGGCGACGGGGATCGGGGCGGACGTCCTCGCGGCGGCCGACGTCATCACGCCGAACCGCACGGAGGTCCGGCAGCTCGCCGAGGCTCTCGCCGCGCGCAGCGGCCGGGCACGGACCGCGGGCGCCGACGCAGAGCGCTGGGCGCGCGAGCTCCTCGCGGACGGCCCGGAGGGCCCGGGCGTGGGCGCCGCCGTGGTCGTGACCCTCGGCATGGCGGGGTCGCTCGTCGTGGAGCGGGTCCCGGCCCTGGGCGAGGCGGCGGCGCAGGGCGTCGCCCGCGACCGCGGCGGCGAGCGGATCGACGTGACGGACGTCGCGGCGCATCGCGTCGGCGCGGTGGACACGACCGGCGCCGGCGACACGTTCTCCGGGGCGCTCGCGGCGGCGCTCGCCGAGGGCCGTCCGCTCGCGGACGCGGCGCGCTGGGCCGGCGCGGCGGCCGCGCTCGCGACCACCCGCGCGGGGGCGCGCGACGGGATGCCGACCCGCGCCGAGCTCGACGGGTTCCTCGTGGCAGAACGCTCCGGCTGAGGCCGAGGACCGGCCGGTCCGACCGGCCGGCGTCCGGCCGCCGCACCCGAAGGCGGTCCCGCGGCGCCGCGTGACCGATGCGTCTGCGCCGACCGGCCTCAGGCGGCGCGCGGGCGGCGGACCCGGGCGAGCAGCCCCGTGCGCGGGCCCAGGACGAGGACCGCGAGGAACAGCAGCGTCTGCAGGACGACGATCGTCGCCCCGCTCGCGACGTCGAGGAAGTAGCTCGCGTACAGCCCGCCGATCGCGGTGCCGATCCCGATGAGCGCGGCGAGCGCCATGAGGCGGCCGAAGCGGACGGCGACCAGCTGCGCGGTCGCGGCCGGCGTCGTGAGCATCGCCACGACGAGGATGATCCCGACGGCCTGCAGGCTCACCACGATCGTCGTGGCGATGAGCGCGAGGAAGAGGTAGTCGAGCCCGACGACGTTGAGGCCGCTGGCGCCCGCGCCGAGCGGGTCGAAGGTCGCGTACAGGAACTGCTTCCAGAGGGCGGCCACCACGAGCAGCACCAGGCCGCCGAGGATGGCGAGCGCGACCAGGTCGATCGTCGAGATCCCCAGGATGTCCCCGAACAGGAAGCCGAAGAGGTCGCCCACGTAGGTCGGGATCGCGCTGAACATCAGGACGCCGAGGCCGAACATCCCGGCGAAAAGGACGCCGATGACCGTGTCCGACCGGAGCCGGGCGCGGCGCCCGATCCACCCGATCGCCAGCGCGGTGAGGACCGCCGCGACGGCAGCCCCGACGTAGAACGGCCCGTTCACCAGGTACGCGGCGACCACGCCCGGGAACGCCGCGTGGCTGATGGCGTCGCCCATGTACGAGAGGCCGCGCAGGATCATGTACGACCCGACGACCGCGCAGACGAGCCCGACCAGGGCCGCCGCGGCGAGCGCACGGACGAAGAACTCGTAGCCCAGCGGCGCGAGGAGCGTCTCGATCACCGGTGCGCTCCCGGGTCGCCCTCGTGGAAGTGGCGCTCGCCCCGTGGCGCGGCATCGTGGTGGTGCGCGTCGTCGAGCAGGACGGTGCTCCCGCCGAGCACGAGGAGGTGCCCGCCGTACGTCCGCGCGAGGACCTGCTCGTCGAGGACCAGGCTCGACGGGCCGTGCGCGATGACGGTCCGGTTGATCGCCAGGACCTGCTGGAAGTGCTCCGCCGCGGCCGCCAGGTCGTGGGTCGTCGCGATCACCGTCCGGCCCCGCGACGCCTCCGCCGCGAGGATCGCCATCAGGTCCTCCTGCGTCGTCGGGTCCACGCCCGTCACCGGCTCGTCCAGGAGGTAGAGGTCGGGCTCCGCGGCGAGCGCCCGTGCGAGGAAGACCCGCCGGCGCTGGCCGCCGGACAGCCGCCCGATCTGCGTCCGCGCATGGTCGGCCATCCCCACGACGTCGAGCGCCGAGCCCACGGCCGCCCTGTCCGCCTGGCGCAGCCCGCGGAAGGGACCGAGCGACGGGTAGCGGCCCATCGCCACGACGTCCCAGCACGTGACCGGGAAGTCCCAGTCCACCTGCTCCGCCTGCGGCACGTACGCCACGCGTCGCGCGTGGACGCGCGGGGCGGCGCCGAGGACGGTGATCCGCCCCTGCCACGGCGCGAGGAGGCCGGCGATGACCTTGAGGAGCGTGCTCTTGCCGCCGCCGTTCGGCCCGAAGACGGCCAGGAGCGAGCCCGCGGGGATCGCGACCCCCACGTCCTCCAGGGCGACGCGCTCGTCGTACCCGGCTGTCACGCCCTCCAGGACCACCGCCGCGTGCCGCGCGAGGTGCTCCGGGCTGAGATCGTGTCCCGCGGCGAACGCCGGGAGGTCGCGCCCGGGGAGGTCGGGGCGATGCCCGGGGACGGCCGGCGCGCCGGCCGCATCGCCGTGCTGCGACGGCAGGTCCGTCATCGGAGCGCCTCCACGAGCCGGTCCGTGTCCCACTCCATGATCCCCACGTACGAGTCGGCGGGAGCGTCGCCGAGCGAGTCCGTGTACAGCGACGAGACGACGTGGACGCCGGTCTCCGCGGCCAGCTGGTCGGCCACCCGCGGCGAGAACTGCGCCTCGGCGAGGATGGCGCGGACACCGGAGGTGCGGATGGCATCGATGAGGGCCGCCACCTCCGATGCGCTCGGCTCCTGGCCCGGGACGGGCACGACCACGCCCGCGACATCGAGGCCGTAGGCGGCCGCGTAGTAGGGGAACGCGTCGTGGAACGACACGACCCGCCGGTGGTCGGACGGGAGCGCGGCGAGCCGTGCCCGGATCGAGGAGTCGAGATCCGCGAGCCGCGCGCTGTAGGCCGCGGCCGACGCCCGGACGGCATCGGCGTCGGCGGGGTGCGCCGCGACGAGGGCCTCGGCGATGCGGTCCACGTACGCCTGCGCGTATGCCGCGTCGAGCCAGAGGTGCGGGTTCACCGCCTCGCCATTGGCGGTGCCGGCCCCCTCCGCGTGGGCGTCACCCGGGAGGTACGTGACGCCTGGGAGGTCCGGCGCGAGCTCGACCAGCGTCGCGTCGGCGCGCTTCGCCTCCGCCGCGAGCGGCCGCAGCCAGTCGTCGAGGCCGAGGCCGTTCATCACGATGACGTCCGCGTCGGCGATCTTGCGCAGGTCCGACGGGCGCGGGGCGAACGTGTGCGGCTCTGCGCCGGCGGGGACGAGGCTCTCGACGACGACGCGGTCGCCGCCGGTGTTCCGGACGAGGTCCGCGAGCACGGTGGTCGTGGCGACCACCCGGATGGGGTCCGCGCCGGCGGGCGACGGCGACGCCGCGGAGCCGCAGGCGGCGACGACGAGGAGCACCAGGAGGACGGTGCCGGCGAGCGCCGCCCGCGCGCGGCGGCTCGAGGCGGGCGCGGTCACGCGTCCCCGCCTCCGGCGGCCTCGACGCAGGCGGGGCAGGAGCCGAACAGCTCGAGCCGGTGCTCGTCGATCCGGAAGCCGGTCCGCCGGCCGATCTCGCCCACCAGCGCCGCGAGGTCGCCGTCCGCCACCTCGGCCGTCCGGCCGCAGCCGGAGCAGACGACGTGGTGGTGGTGCGCGGGGGCGCACGCGACGTACGCGTGGTCGCCGGACGGGAGGTCGAGCCTCTCGATCGCCCCGGCGCGCTCCAGCGCGTCGATCGTGCGGAAGACCGTGGCACGTCCCACGCGCAGTCCCCTGCCGCGCGCCTCGTCCACGACGCGCGCCGCGGTGAACGGCCCGTTGATCGCCGCCATCAGGGCGGCGAGTGCGCGGCGCGGCGCGGTGAGTCGGTATCCGGCGGCGTCGAGCGCGCCGACGACGAGGCTGGCATCCGTCATGGCACCAAGATGATACACAGTCTCACTTGAGTCGCGGAAGAGCCGGCGGCGCGTTCCCGCGCGTCCGGGTACCCTGTGGCGACGCGACGCGCCCGGGCACGCGACGGGCGGCCGCCGACGAGGAGTCCCACCGGCGATGACGAACCGATCCAGCACCCCGAGCAGCGGAGGCACCCGGCGGCAGCGCCGCGAGACGGCCCGCAAGGACGCACGCCTCAAGGCGGCCGCCACGACCCAGCCGCAGCCGTTCTGGAAGTCGTCGGTCTTCCTCATGACGATCGGGGCGGTGGCCGTGGCCGCCGTCCTCATCGGCTTCATGGTGCTGAGCAACAGCGGCAACGGCGGCGGCTCGGCGTCGAACATCTCCGCCCCGCTCGTCTTCACGCCGACGACCAGTGCGAACGGCGCGGCGATCGGCCCCGCGGCGGACAAGGCCGCCGTGACGGTGGAGGTCTGGTCGGACTTCCAGTGCCCCGCGTGCGACGCGTTCGCGAAGTCCACGCTCATCGATCTCGTGAAGAAGTACGAGCCCACGGGCCGTGTCCGGTTCGAGGATCACGCCATCTGGTTCATCGGGGCCCCCCAGAACACGGACTCGCTCGATGCGGGTGCCGCCGCGGAGTGCGCCGCGGAGGACAACCAGTACTGGCCGTATCACGACTACCTCTTCGCCAACCAGGGGAAGGAGAACAGCGGCTGGCCGAATCGGGCGCTCCTCGACGGGATCGCGGCGAAGGTGGGCCTCGACAGCGCGAAGTTCAAGGCCTGCTTCGACGGCGGCGAGTCGCATGCGCTTGTGAAGGACAACACGGCGCTCGCGCAGAAGATCCCGGTCAGCGGGACGCCCACGATCGTGATCAACGGCCAGCCGTACGAGTCGCGATACGTGCCCACGGCGGACCAGCTCTCCGCGGAGATCGACAAGGCCCTCGCCGCGGCGGCCGGTGGCTCGGCGTCGCCGGCCGCGTCGCCGTCCGCCACCGCGGCCCCCTAGGCCGGCGATGGCCGCACGGGCGCGGGTGACCGACGAGGCGTCCGAGGACGACGCCGGCGGGGCACGGGTCGCCGTGCGTGGTCGGTACGCCGCCGTCCTCGCCGGCATCGCCCTCTTCGGGCTCGCGGTCGCCGGGTACCTGACCTGGGTGAAGCTGACCGGCGGGACCGTCGTGTGCGGGCCGCTGGGCGGCTGCGAGACGGTGCAGACGAGCGAGTACTCCACGATCCTGGGGATCCCCGTCTCCGCATACGGGATGGGATACACCGCGGTCGTGCTCGTGCTCGCGCTCGGCTGGTGGCGGACCGGCGACCGTCGCCTGCTGCTCGGGACGTACGTCCTCGGTCTCCTCGGGACGCTGTTCGTCGCCTACCTCGTCTACCTGCAGGTCGCGGTCATCGGCGCGGTCTGCGTCTGGTGCATGGCGTTCGACGCATCGGTCGTGGTGGGCTTCCTGGCGGCCATCGTCACGTACCGGCGGACGGCGACGGCCTGATCCGGCCGCACGGGAGCGGTCCCGACCGCGATCGACCGGCGCGGGCCGTCACCAGGTGGGGACCCAGCCGGCGACCGACCGGATCGCCGCGCGGATCTCGTCGGTCCCCACGATCCCGCTGAACTTCGCCCGGACGATCCCCGAGGCGTCCACCACGAAGACCCAGGGCGCGGTCGTGGCGCCCCACTCGCGCGCCCAGGCGGCCGGGCGGAGCGGCCCCCCGGGCGGGTCGGCGACGAGGCGCCCACCCGCCACGCGCGTGGCGTACGCCTCGGCGTGGATGAACGAGACCGCCGGGTACTCGTCGGCGAGGTGGTGGACGATCCCCAGCGCTCCGCCGCAGGCCGGGGATGGGCGGAACGCGAACGAGTCGATGACGAGGACGAAGGGCCTGCCGAGCTCGATGGCCGCGCGTGGCGAGAGCCAGTAGAGCCGCGCGTCCGGGACCGGGTCGGTGGTGACGCGGGCGAGGTCGCCGTCCGCAGAGGCGTAGGTCGGCGTCTCCGTCCGGGGTGCGAGCGCGCCGATCGCGGGTGTCTCGCCGGGATCGCGGACCCGGGCGACGGCGACCGTGCGGTGGGCGACGCCGAACGCCGTCGCTTCCACCGCGAGCGAGACCTCGCCGGGCCCGGGGAGATCCAGGTCTGCGGCGTACAGCCCGCGACCGTCTGCCGCCAGGCGCTCGTAGCGCGCGTCTACCCAGGCCCGCGGCTCGCCGCCGTCGGCCGGGCGGACGGCCACGCGAACGACCAGGTCGGGGCCGCCGACCGGCGCGTTCGCCGCGTCCTCGAGCGCGAGCAGGACGGTCCCGCGGCCCGGCCAGAGCGACCGCGAGACGACGGTCGCCTGCACCGCGTCGGGCTCCGACGACGGCGTCGTCGGCCGCACCGGGGACGGCGGCGCGGTGGCGCCGGGGCCGCCGGGCGCGCCGGTGGCGCCGGGCGCACCCGGGGAGTCCACGGTCGAGGCCGGGAGGCCGGGCGGAGGCGCGCCGGACGATGCGTCGGCCGCGGCCCGCGGCGCCGGCGGCGCGGACCCGGCGCCGCCGGAGACGCATCCCGCGGCGACCACGATGGCGACCAGCGCGATGGCCAGCGCACGAAGCCGTCCGTGGCCGGGCACCGTCGTCATCCCCCGATCGCGTCGAGCGCCGCCAGGATCTCGGACGCATCCGTGCCGAATGGGAAGCGGGCGCGGACTCGGCCCGCGGCGTCCACGAGCGTCACGTCGGCCGTGTGGGCCATCGTGTAGCCGCTCGCCGACCCCGTGTCCACGCGTGCGTAGTCCACCCCGTACGCATCGGCCGCTGCGCGGACCGCGGCCGCCGAGCCGGTGAGCCCGGTGAACCCCGGCGGCAGGTACGAGAGGTAGTCGTGGAGGACGGCGACGGTGTCGCGCTCGGGATCCACGGAGACGAAGACGACCGCCAGGGGCCGCGCGGACCCGCGGACGACCTGGGCCAGCACCCCGGTGGTGGCGGGGCAGACGTCCGGGCAGGACGTGTAGCCGAAGTAGACGAGGACGGGCCGGCCCGCCAGACGGCCGAGGTCGAACGCGCTGCCGTCGTCCGCCGTCA
>JAKOQS010000353.1 GCA_029778235.1 Chloroflexota bacterium
CGCGACACGGGACGTCCGTCAACCTGACGGCCGACCACCAGGCGACGCGGAGCACGGCGTACGTCGCGCGACGGACCGGCTCCGGTCCATCCGCGGGCCCGGAGCCGACCGATGGAGGAGCATGACGGTCTTCGAACGGCTGGGCCTCTTCGTGGCCCGGCGCCGCTGGTGGGTCGTGGGTGCCTGGGCGGTCCTGGTCCTGGTGGCGCTCCCGCTCGCCCCCCAGGCGCCGTCCGCCCTCCGCGCCGGCGGCTTCTCGCTCGACGATCTCCCGTCGAGCCGTGCCCGGGCCCTCCTCGTGGACGGGCTCGGCCTCCCCCCGTCGGCGCTCGTCATCGTGTACGACTCGGAGACGCTGCGGGCGGGCACGCGCGAGTTCGAGCTGGCGGCGTACCGCGCGACCCGGGACGTGGCCTCGGCGCCCCACGTCGTGCAGGTGCTCTCCCACGTCCTCGCGCCGCGGCAGGTCTCCGCCGACGGGCGGACCGCGTACGACGTCGTGCTCCTGGACCTCCCGCCGGACGATTCGCCCGCCGCATTGCCCGGCATCGAGGCCGCCATCGAGCAGCAGCCGGGGATGACCGTCACCCTCGCGGGCGGGCCCGCCTTCTACGGCGACATCCAGCACGTCTCCGAGGCCGACCTGCGGCGAAGCGAGCTGATCAGCCTCCCGCTCGCCGCCCTGGCGCTCCTGCTCGTCTTCGGCTCGGTCGTGGCCGCCGGCGTGCCGCTCGTCGTGGGGGGTGCCGCCGTCGTCGTGAGCCTTGCGCTGGTGTTCGTCCTCGCCAGCCTCATGCCGATGAGCGTGTTCGTGCTCAACCTCGCGACGCTGCTGGGCCTGGGTCTGGGCGTGGACTACTCGCTCCTGATGACCAGCCGGTATCGCGAGGAGCTCGCGCTGCGCCGCGGTGGCGGCACCCCGCCGTCGCGCGAGGAGGTCGAGGCGGCCATCCGCGTGACGGTCGCCACGGCCGGTCGGGCCGTCTTCTTCAGCGGCGTGACCGTCCTCCTGGGCCTCCTGGGGCTGATCCTGTTCGAGTTCATGGTCCTGCGCTCGGTCGGGATCGCCGGGGCGCTGGTGGTCGGGATCGCCGTCCTCTCCGCGCTCACGCTCCTGCCCGCCATCCTGTCCATCCTCGGCGACCGCCTCGACGCACTGCGCATCCGGCGCGTGACCGCGGTCGCGTCCGAGAGCGGGGCGTGGGCCCGCCTCGCGCGCCGCGTGATGGCCCGGCCTGTCCTTGTCCTGCTGCCCACGCTGGGCGTCCTCCTCGCCCTCGGCTGGCCGTTCCTCCACGTGCGCTTCAACGCGCCGGACGCGTCGATCCTTCCGCCGTCCATCCCGTCGCGCGCCGCGTTCGACCGGCTCCAGCAGCAGTTCGGGGAGGGGGACTTCTCTCCCGTCACCCTCGCCGTCCGCACCGACGGGCCTGCCACCGCCGCGGACAACGTGGCGCGCCTGTTCGCCTACTCGCGCGCCCTCGCGCGCGACCCCCGCGTCTCTCGGGTGGAGAGCATCGTGGACCTGGACCCACGCATCGACCTGCCGGCGTACCAGCTCCTCTACGCCTCGTCTGCCGGACCGCCCGACCGCTATGCCGGCGCCCGCCTGCAGGCGACGACGAAGGGCGACCTGACGGCCATCACGCTGTACACGCCGTTCGGGCCCAACCGCGACGAGGCGAAGGCCCTCGTCGCCGACCTCCGCGACCCGGACGGGCCACTCGCGCCGCCGCCCGGCCTCACGGTGGGCGTGGCCGGCGGCGCCGCCGACGTGGGCGACGTCGTCGGTCGGATCGGGGCCGATTTCCCGCGCACCGCGCTGTTCATCGTCGTGTCGACGTACCTGGTCCTGTTCGTGCTGCTCCGGTCGGTCGTCCTCCCCCTGAAGGCGATCGTCATGAACACGCTGTCGATCTCGGCCGCCTTCGGCGCACTGGTGTGGGTCTTCCAGGACGGCAACCTGTCGGCGCTCCTGGGCTTCCAGCCGCTCGGGTTCGTGGAGACGACGCTCCCGGTCATCCTCTTCTGCGTGATCTTCGGACTCTCGATGGACTACGAGGTCTTCCTGCTCTCGCGGATGAAGGAGGCGTGGGACCGGACGGGAGACAACCGGGAGGCGGTGGCTGTCGGCCTGGAGCGGAGTGGCCGGATCGTCACCAGCGCGGCGATCATCGTGGTGGTCGTCGCCGGTAGCTTCGTGTTCGCCGACATCGTGCTCATCAAGGCGCTCGGGCTCGGTGTCGCGCTCGCCGTCGCGATCGACGCGACGATCGTCCGTGCCCTGCTCGTCCCCGCGACGATGCGCCTCCTGGGGCGCTGGAACTGGTGGATGCCGGCGACCCTCGAGCGACGGGTGGGGAACCGTCTTCCGCGGTCCGAGGCCGAGGTGGAGGCCATGGTCCGATGACACGGCGGACGCGACGACTTGCGCGCCTCGTCGCCCTCCGGCGGCCGACGATGCTGGTGGCGCTGGCGGCGTCGGCGCTGGTCCTCGCTGGCTGCACGGGCCCGATCCTCGCGAACGCGCCCGCGGCTCGGCCCCCGGCCCCGTCGGCGACGCCGGCCGCCCCCTCGCCCCTGCCCGATCCGCAGCCGGTCGTCCTCCCGCGCGACGACGGTCCGCACCGCCGCCTCACGGAGTGGTGGTACTACACCGGCCACCTCCGCACGCCCGACGGCCGCGAGCTCGGGTTCGAGGACGTGATCTTCCGCGCCGAGCGCGGCGACTTCCCGGTGAGCTGGGCCAGCCACGTCGCGATCACCGACGAGACCGCTGGCACGTTCCGGTACGCGCAGCGCAGCGAGATCGGGCCGCAGGTGGACCGCAGCCCGCGCGGTCCGGACGCCGAGCCCACGGGCTTCGACCTCTCGATCGCAGGGTACGACCCCACCGACCTCGCCACACTCGCCAACCCGCCCTGGACGATGCGCGGCTCGGACGGCCGTGACGCCCTCGCGTTCCGGCTCTCCCCCGCGGAGGCTGCCGCGGCGGGCGTGCCGGGCGGGATCGCGCTCGAGCTGACCCTGACGCCGACGAAGCCCGCGGTGCTCCACGACACGGACGGCTACGCGGACTTCGGGCCCGCCGGGGGCTCGTACTACTACTCGCGCACCCGGATGGAGGCGGAGGGGACCGTCGAGCTCGACGGCGTCGCGTACCCGGTGGAGGGCTCGGTCTGGTTCGACCACCAGTGGGGGGACTTCATCGCCATCGGCGGGGGCGGCTGGGACTGGTTCGCCATCGAGCTGGACGACGGCACGGACCTGATGGTCAACCGGGTCCGGTCGCCCGACGGCTCCTACCCCTTCGCGTACGGCACCCTGGTCGCCGAGGACGGCGCGGTCACCCACATCCCGGCGGATGGCCTGTCGATCGAGGCGCTCGGGACGTGGACGAGTCCCGCCACGGGCGCGACCTACCCGTCCGGCTGGCGCGTGCGCGTGTCGGGCAAGGGGCTCGACCTGCGCGTGACGCCCACGCTCGCGGCCCAGGAGCTCGACACGCGCGAGACCACCGGCGTGATCTACTGGGAGGGGTCGAGCGACGTCGACGGGACGCGGGACGGGCGCCCGGTCGCGGGGCAGGCGTACGTCGAGCTGACGGGCTACGCGGGCGCCGGCGGGCAGCCGACGACGCCCTGAGCGGAGAGTCAGGCCCGGCCCGCGGCCCGGGCCTGGCCCACGGCCGGCCTGTGGCCCGACCCGCGGCCGACCCACGCCCCGGACGGACGGCGTCGTCTCTGCCCCATACTCCGCACGGTGAGGCTCGAGCTGACCAAGCGGGGGGACTACGCCGTGCGCGCGATGGTCGCGCTCGCGTCCGCGCCGCCCGGCGCCCTCCTCTCGGTCCCGCGCATGGCGGACCAGATGGGGATCCCGGTGCGCTTCCTCCCGCAGGTCATGGGCGACCTGGCGCGCGCCGGCCTGGTGTCGTCGGCCCCGGGGCGTGCGGGCGGCTACCGCCTCGCGCGCCCGTCCTCGGAGATCTCGCTCCTCGACGTCGTCGAGGCGGTCGAAGGCGACAGCCGGCGCCGGACGTGCATCCTCCGGGGCGTCCCGTGCGGGC